>NZ_CP110679.1:0-307083 GCF_026167525.1 Sphingomonas sp. M1-B02
TGCGCGCCAGTCCGGGGGCATAGTCCGGCCGCGGAGAGCCTTTGGGTCTGGATGGTATGACGCGCGAGAGTCACTCGATTCTCGCCGGGGAGAGACGTGCGTGAGCCAGGCGAAGATGTTGGAGCGGATCGATATGGAGGCAGTCACCAAGGCGTGGACGCATGTGCGGGGCAATCTGCGCCGCTCGGCGGGCCAGCGCCTGTTCGACCAGTGGCTGAAGCCTGTCGTTCTGATCGAGGATTCGACCGTCGACGCCGTGCGGCTGGGGCTGCCTTCCGCCTTCATGACGCAGTGGGTGCGCAACCATTATTCCGAGCGGATGCTGCTCGAATTCCGCGCGGTGCTGCCCGACGTGCAGAGCGTCACGATCGAGACGCTGAGCGAGGAGCCCAAGCGCGTGCTCACGGCCGAGCCCACCGCTCCGGCGATTACGCCCGGCGAGCGACCCTTGTTCGATCCGCGCTTCACCTTCGATCGATTCGTGATCGACACGACCAACCGCGTCGCCTGCAACGCGGCGATGGCGGTGGCCGAGCCCGGCCCGCCGCGGTTCAGCCCGCTCTATCTCCATTCGGGCACCGGCCAGGGCAAGACGCATCTGATGCACGCGCTGGGCCAGGCGTTCCTCGAGGCCAATCCGCAGGCGACCGCGATCTACGTCACCGCCGAGCGCTTCATGTTCGATTTCGTCCAGGCGCTGCGCAACAAGGACACGCATGCGTTCAAGACCCGGCTGCGCTCGGTCGACCTGCTGATGATCGACGACCTCCAGTTCATCGGCGGCAAGGATGCGACGCAGGAGGAGTTTTTCCACACGGTCAACGAGTTCATGTCGTCGGGCAAACGGCTGGTGATCGCCGCCGATCGTGCCCCGCAGGCACTCGAAGGCTTCGAGCCGCGGCTGGCCGGACGGCTCGGCTCGGGGCTGGTGGCCGACATCAAGCCCGCCGAGCTCGAGCTGCGCCGCGCGATCGTCGAGCGCAAGCTGGAGGACATGCCCGCGGTGGACATGCCCGCCGAGGTGATCGACCTGCTCGCGGCGCGGATCACGTCGAACGTGCGCGAGCTGGAAGGCGCGCTCAACCGGCTGGTGGCCTATGCCAATCTGTCGAACGAGACGATCACGATCGACTTCGCGACGGTGACGCTGGGCGAAGTGCTGCGCAGCGCGCAGCGCCGGATCACGATCGACGAGATCCAGCGCGCGGTCTCGGCGCATTTCGAAGTCAAGCAGATCGACCTGATCTCCGAGCGCCGCGCCGTGGCGATCGCCCGCCCGCGCCAGATTGCCATGTATCTCGCCAAGCGGCTGACGACTCGCTCGCTGCCCGAGATCGGCCGCAAGTTCGGCAATCGCGACCATTCGACGGTGATCCACGCGGTCAAGCGGATCGAGGATCTGCGCGGCAAGGATGTCGAGATCGACGGCGCGGTACGCAGCCTGATGCGCACGCTGGAGGGCTGATGACGGATTCGCACCCCCACGGGGTGTGCGGCGGGGTGGAGGAGACGAGAGCGGGGCAACGCTGACTGGTCACGCCTCCACCCTGGAAATTGTTGGGCGCTGTTGTGCTTGGATTCCCACTTTTCGCGTGTTTTGTGGAAGTAAATTGCTGGGTTCGGCAATGTTGTTGCGTGGGGTGTTGGCTGGGATCGGACGAGTCAAAGAGCGGCGGCGCCTGGCGCTGCGGCTGACGAGTGGAGCCGATGAAGTCCTACATTGCAAGTGGGGGGATTCCGGCGACAGCAATTCGGGTGAACGGTCACCGTCGCGGGTTACGGGCTCTCCCCTCCCTGGAAGGGAGGGGTTGGGGGTGGGTGCCGCCGAGGCACTCGGCGGCTCCCGACAGAATGTGCAGAACGGCACCGTCGGGATTGGCCAGGACCTCTGAATTCCACATTCGGATAATCTGCCAGCCCAAGCCTTCGAGAAAGCGCGTGCGGCGATCATCGGCGGCGATGCTTTCGAGATGCTGGCTGCCATCGAACTCGACGCCGAACTTCGCGGTGCGGCAGGCAAGGTCGATGATGAAGGGCGCGACGATCACTTGGCGTGTGAAGGACGGTCGGTAGCGCGAAATCCGGCGCCAGACCGCAAGCTCCGCTGGTGTCGGATTGTTGCGCAGTTCGCGTGCCCGCCGGGTCAGTTCGGGATCGATGCGGTGCCCCATATCGAGAGCTTAGGATGGCTCGCTGCGCTCGCCAACCCACCCCCAACCCCTCCCTTTCAGGGAGGGGAGAAGTCAAGGAAGGGAGAGGGATTTTTTGGGCGCTTACCCGCAGCCCTTCCCCGTCTTCCGCGCAGCCCAGGCCATTGCGCCGTCGACCAGCTTGAGGTGGGCCGGGTCGCGCCAGGTTTCGGGATTGTGGCCTAGCGCCGAGTAGAAGATCCGGGCCTTCCCCTCGCAGCGCCACCAGATCAGCGCGTGGCGGTCGCCCATGCGGTGCCTGGGCTCGAGCCGCATGCCGGTCTCGTCCAGGCGGGCGAGGATGCGGGCGTCGGGGCGGACGGGCTGGCCGTAGGCGTAATATTCCTCGGTCCAGCGCCAGCGCGGGGGCAAGTGGCGGGTGGCGGGGTGGCTGCGGTCTTCGACGATCAGGTCGGCGGTCTGGAACTGGTCGGCGCCGTTCGGATGCCCGGCATAGCCGCCATAGCCCAGCAACGCCTGATACCAGGCCGGGTGGCTGCCGTCGCCGGCGGCGTGGAGGCCGACGAAGCCGCGGCCGCGGGCAATATAGGCGCGGAAGGCGTCGCGCTGGGCGGGCGTGAGCATGTCGCCGCTGGCGCTGGCGAAGACGATCAGGTCGAAGCGAGCGAGCTGGGCCGGATTGAACAATGCGGCATTCTCGGTGGCATAGACGCTCCAGCCACGCGCCTTGGCGAGGCGGGTGACCGCACCGACGGCGTCGGGGATGCTGGCGTGGCGATAGCCGTTGGTCTTGCTGAAGATCAGGACCGAGGGGCGGCGCAGTGCGGGGAGCTTCGGGGCGACGCTGTCGAAGGTGGGGGTGGGGCGGCGCGGGTCGGGGGCGGTTTGGGGCAGGGGGGCCAGTCCGAGCAGGGCTGGAATTGCGGCGAACCTGAGTATCTGCATCATTCCCTCTCCTTGTTTTCCTGCCCACCCTGACCCTTCCCGCCCCCGAAGGCGCCGGTAGGGTGAGGGTGGATGTTCTACACCTGCAGCCCGACCGCCTTCTGCGCCGCGAGCAGGGTGGGGGCGGCGAGGGCGTTGGCGCGGGCGGCGCCCCTGGCGAGCTGGGCGCCGACTTCGGCGCGATCGTCTAGGAGGCGGGTCAGCCGGTCGCGGACCGGGGCGAGCACCGACACGGCGAGGTCGGCGAGCGCAGGCTTCAGCGCGCCGAAGCCCTTGCCGGCAAATTCCTCGACCACCGATTGCGGGGTGCGTTCGGACAGCGCGGCGAAGATCGTCACGAGATTGCGCGCCTCGGGACGCTCGGCAAGCGCATCGAAGCTGTCGGGAAGCAGATCGGCGTCCGACTTGGACTTCTTGAACTTGGCGGCGATGGTGTCGTCATCGTCGATCAGGTTGATGCGGCTCATGTCCGAGGGGTCGGACTTGGACATTTTCGCGGTGCCGTCGCGCAGGCTCATGATCCGCGGCGCGGCCTGGCTGATCAACGGCTCGGGCAGCGGGAAGAGATCGACCTCGAAATCGGTGTTGAACTTGGTCGCGATGTCGCGGGCGAGTTCGAGATGCTGCTTCTGGTCCTCGCCGACCGGAACGTGCGTCGCCTGGTAGACCAGCACGTCGGCGGCCTGGAGCACCGGGTAGGTGAACAGGCCTACGCTCGCGCCTTCGCGGTTCTTGCCGGCCTTGTCCTTCCACTGGGTCATGCGGTTGAGCCAGCCCATCCGGGCGGTGCCCTGGAGGATCCAGCACAATTCGGCATGGGCGGGGACGCGTGCCTGGTTGAACAGGATCGCGCGATCGTCGATCCCCGCGGCCATTAGCATGGCGGCCATCTCGATCGTCGAATTGGCGAGTTCCCGGGGGGACACGTTGCCGGTGAGCGCGTGGAGGTCCGCGAGAAAGAACAGGCACTCCCCCTGCTCCTGCATCGCCACCCATTGCTTGATCGCGCCGAGATAATTGCCGAGGTGGAGATTGCCGGTGGTCTGGATTCCGGAGACGACTCGCATGTTCATTCCTTGGGGTTTGCCGGCGCGCGGCGGCGCAGCAGCGCCTTGAGGTCGCTGAGGCGATAGGCGCGGGTGACGAAACAGGCCACGACATAGATCGCCCCGCCGGTCCCGACCAGCAATGCGAGCGCCGCGAGCCGCATCAGGAAGCTGCCGGTGAGATAGGGATCGAGCAGATGTTCGAGCCCGTAGAGCGCGGCGCCCATCAGGATCGCGGCCAGCAGCAGGCGGGGGATGCGATGGCGCAGCTGGGCGTCCGCGACGAAATGGCCGCGCTTGGCGAGGGCTAGATAGAGCAGGGTGACGTTGACCGCGGCGGCGATCGCGGTGGCGAGGGGCGGGCCGACATGCGCGATCAGCGGGATCAGCGCGAGATTGAGGACCAGGTTCACCCCGACCGAGATGGTGGCGAAGCGGACCGGGGTGCGCGTATCCTCGCGGGCGTAGAAGCCGGGGGTGAGCACCTTGATCAGCACATAAGCGGGCAGGCCGACCGAGAAGGCCGAGAGCGCCCAGGCGCAGCGGATGGTGTCCTCGGCGGTGAACTGGCCGTGCTGGAAGAGACCGCGGACGATCGGTTCGGATGCGACCAGGAAGGCGATCGTGGCGGGGAGGGTGAGGAAGAGCGCGAGCTCGATGCCGCGATTCTGGGTCTCCATCGCCTCGGCCTCCTTGCCCGCGCCCAGCAGCCGCGAGACGGTGGGGAGGAGGATCGTGCCGAGGCCGATGCCGATGATGCCGAGGGGCAACTGGTTGAGCCGATCGGCATAATAGATGTAGGAGATCGAACCCTCGGCCAGCAGCGCGCCGGCGAGTGCTGTCGAGATGAGCAGGTTGATCTGGACCGCGCCCGCGCCGGCGGCGGCGGGGAGGATCAGCTTCATCAGGCGGCGGACTTCGGGATCGAGCCGCGGCATGCGCAGTTTGAGCGAAAGGCCGGCGCGGCGGCAGGCGAAAGCGAGCCAGCCGAGCTGGAGCAGGCCGCCGACGGGCACCGCGATCGCCTGGGCGCGCGCGGTCTCATAAGGGTCGCCGTGGAAGAAGAGCAGGGCGCCGACCATCGCGACGTTGAGCAGGATGGGCGCCGCGGCGTTGATCCAGAATTTCTCGAGCGAGTTGAGCAGCCCGCCGAGCAAGGAGGCGAGGCTGATCAGCAGCAGATAGGGGATGGTGATCCGCGACAGGCTGACCGCGAAGGCGAACTGATCGGGGGTGGGGTTCTGCTTCGCGAAGCCGCCCGAGAGCGCGAAGGTGATCGGCCAGGCGGCGGCGAGCATCACCGCGGTGAAGAGCAGGAGGAAGGCGAACAGTACCGCCAGCGCGCGCTCGGCGAAGGCGAGGCCGGGGGCGAGATCGCCGCCATGTTCGCCGACCTTGCGGTTGAACATGGGGATGAAGGCCGAGGCGAAAGCGCCCTCGGCGAAGAAGGCGCGGAACATGTTGGGGAGGCGGAAGGCGACGAGGAAGGCGTCGGAGGCGAAGCCCGCGCCGACGAAGGTTGCCTGGAGCGAATCGCGGACGAGCGCGAGGACGCGGCTGGCGAGGGTGAGGCCGCCGACCGAGCCGAGGGTACGGGCGAGTTTCATGCCGCTATCGTCATCCCCGCGATAGCGGGGACCCATCTCGTGCAGAAGCCAGGAGGGATTACGGCTGTCGTCTTTGTCGAGCCTCCGGGAGATGGGCCCCCGCGTTCGCGGGGGTGACGGTCAGGTGTCACGATGCCCGATCCCCCGAGACTAGGTCAGGCGTGGCCGACAGGCTCGCCCTGCTGCTCGAGCGCCGCCTGGGCGCGCTGCTGGACGTAGATGCCGGTGAAGTCGATCGGCTCGAGCATCAGGGGCGGGAAGCCGCCGTCGCGCACGGTGTCGGAGATGACGCGGCGGGCGAAGGGGAAGAGGATGCGCGGCGCTTCGCCGAGGAGGAACGCTTCCATCTGCTCGGCAGGCACGTTGCGGAGCGCGAACAGGCCGGCATAGGACAGGTCGACCAGGAAGGCGGTCTGCTCTTCGGCCTGCGCCTTGATCTCGATCTTGAGGACGACTTCATAGACGTCCTCGCCGACCTGGCCCGAGCCGATGTTGAACTGGACGTCGATCGCGGGGGCTGCCTGCTGCTGATAGATTGCCGGCGCGTTCGGATTCTCGAACGACAGATCCTTCACATATTGCGACAGCACGCCGACTGCGGGACCGGTGTCTTCGCCATTGGCTGCGGGCTCGGCCGAAGCGGCGCCCGTGTCGATCTCGTCCATCGATATTTCCTCATTGCCGGATAGTTTCGCGTTTGCGACGCGTTGGGTTCGGGTGGCCGGTTAGCAGGGGCACGACGGCAGTTCAATCGGCGCCAGGCGGCGCCATTTGAAACCCGGCGCGCGAAAGCCTATGTAGGCTGGTGATAGTGGCTTCGGAGGCTCAGTGCTCTACGTAATCCTGTTCGCGATGGTCGCCGGTTTCCTGGCGCTTCGACTCTACTCGGTGCTCGGCAAGCGCACCGGGCATGAGCAGGCGTTGCCGAAGCCTGCCGAGGAACGGGTGGGCATGGCCGCAGTGCCGCGCACGATCGACGTGACGCCCGAAGTGCGCGATAGCGCCGACCGTCCGATCGAGGCAGGCGCCGAGAGCGGGCTGCGCGCCGTGGTCGCCGCGGATTCGAGCTTCGATGTCGGGCAATTCGTCGAGGGCGCGAAGTCGGCCTACCGGATGATCCTCGAAGCCTATTGGAAGGGCGACGAAGAGACGCTGAGCTGGCTGGTCGAGGACGATGTCCGCAGCGGCTTCGCCGAGGCGATCGCCGCGCGGCGCGAGGCCGGGCATGTGTTGGAGAACCGGCTGGTGTCGATCGAGCGCGCGGTCATTTCCGACGCATCGGTCGAGGGCAAACAGGCGCGGATCACGGTGCGCTTCGACGCCGACATCGCGTCGGTTACGCGCGATCAGGACGGCACGCTGGTCGCCGGGTCGACCAGCGATGCGATCGAGACGCACGACGTGTGGACCTTCGCGCGCAAGCTGCGCAGCGACGATCCGAACTGGAAGCTGATCGAAACCGACGAAGCCTGAGGGGTAGTTTGATGCGATTGTGGGGGGCAGTCGCGCTTGCGGCTCTTTTGAGCGCGTGCTCGGGCGGAATCGTGCCCGAATCCGCCGGCTCCGGACCGGCGCCGGTGCGCGAGACGCGTGCGCCGAGTCGGGCTGCCGCCCCCCAGCCGAACATTCCCGTGCGCCAGCCGACTGCGGCCACGCCGTTGCAGCCGATCCCGGCGCCGGCGACGCCCGCCGGCGTGACGACCGCGGCGCTTGCGGGCGTGATCGCGGGTCCGCCGATCGACAGCCTGCCGATCACCGACGAAAGCGCCGCGCGTGCGTTGCTCGCATACCGCATCAGCTGCGGGTCGCTCCAGCGCCGGACCGATACGAGCGGGCTGACGCAGGGCAGCGACTGGGCGGAATCGTGCCGCGCCGCCGCGAGCTGGCCGGAGCGCGATGCGCGGAGCTTCTTCATGCGCTATTTCGAGGCGGCGCAGATCGCCGACGGCAAGGCGTTCGCGACCGGCTATTACGAGCCCGAAATCCACGGTTCGCGCGATCGGCGGCCCGGATACGAAGTGCCGATCTATGGCCCGCCGAGCGACCTGGTCGAAGTCGATCTCGGCCTCTTTTCCGACGAAATGAAGGGCAAGCGGATCCGCGGCCGCGTCGAGGGCAAGGCGTTCGTGCCCTATTTCGACCGCGGCCAGATCGACGAGGGCGCACTCAAGGGGCGCGCGCCGGTGATCGGCTATGCCGCCGATCCGGTCGAGATCTTCTTCCTCCAGGTCCAGGGTTCGGGGCGGCTGCGGCTGCCCGACGGCGATGTGATGCGGATCGGCTATGCCGGGCAGAACGGCCGCGACTATACCGGCATCGGCAAGCTGATGCGCGATCGCGGGCTGCTCGCGGCGGGGCAGGCTTCGATGCAGGGGATCATGGCCTATCTGCGCCAGAACCCCGAGGAAGGCCGCGCGATCATGCGCGAGAATAAGAGCTTCGTCTTCTTCAAGGAATTGACCGGCGCGGGGCCGCTGGGCGCGATGGGGCTGCCGGTGACCGGCTGGGGCAGCGTCGCGGTGGATCCCAAGTTCGTGCCGCTTGGCGCGCCGGCCTTCCTGTCGATGGACCGTACCGACGCCACCGGCCTGTGGATCGCGCAGGATACCGGCGGGGCGATCAAGGGATCGAACCGCTTCGACACCTTCTGGGGCGCGGGCGACGATGCGCGTGCGATTGCGGGCGGGATGTCGGCGCGCGGCGCGGCCTGGCTGCTGCTGCCACGCGGGGTGGTGGCGCGGCTGCAGACGGCGGTGCCCGCCCCGGCGCCGTGAAGCGCAGCCTGACGCCGGAGGAAGCGGCGCTTTGGAAGCGGGTGATTGCCACCGTAAAACCGCTGGCGCCGGCGAAGGTGGTCGCTGCAGCGAGAGCCTTGCCACCTAGCGCTCCCCTCCCTGTCAATGGAGGGGTTGGGGGTGGGGCTGGCGGCGGGGGCTCGATGCCCCCGGCTCCGCCTGCAGCGAAACCGAAGAAAGAGTCTTTGAAGCGCGCAGACGCGCGCACCCATCCCCAGCCCCCGCCTGCGAGCAGGGAGGGGAGTAATACCCTGGACGGCTCCTGGGATCGTCGGCTCTCGCGGGGGTTGGTGGCGCCCGAGTCCACCGTGGACCTGCATGGGCATACGCTCTCCTCGGCTTACGATCGGCTCGATCGCGGGCTGGACCATGCGGTGCAGCGCGGGGATCGGGTGTTGCTGCTCGTCACCGGCAAGCCGCCGCGGCCCGAATCCGAGCGTCCCCATGCGCGCGGGGCGATCCGGGCGGCGGTGGGGGACTGGCTGGCGTCGTCGCGCCATTCGGATCGGATAGCGGCGGTGCGCGGGGCGCACCCGCGGCACGGCGGCAGCGGCGCGCTGTACATTGTCTTGCGGCGGCCCCGCGCGCCGCCAAATTCTTAACCTATATGGGGCAGTCTTTGCGCTGAATCGAGGGGAACAGCGCAGACGTGGAGGGATTTTCGCTCAAGAGCCGAGCCATTGCGTTTGCAATGTGCGCTGGCGCTGTAGCGTTCATCCTCGCGGTGGCCGCGGCCTCGACACCTCAGGATATCACCGTCGAATCGGCCGCGCGCGCGCTGATCGCCGCGATCGTCTGCGGCGTGTTGTGCTGGGCTTCCGCCGAGCGCACGATCGCATCGACCGCGGGGGCGATCGACGCCGCGATCGCCCGGCTGCAGCGTGCCTCGAACGGCGATCTGGAGAGCGAAATTCCGCCCGAGGTGAGCGAATGCGTGCCACAGCTGTCGCATGCGATGGAGGGGCTGTTCCGTCAGCTCCATGCCAATCTGGAAAGCGTCCAGCGGCTGGCGATGTTCGATCCCGTCACCGGCTTGCCAAACCGCACCAATTTCCGGCGCACCGCCGAGCATATGCTTGTCGAAATGCCCGCCGACGCGAGCGCCGTGCTTTATTTCATCGATCTCGACCGGTTCAAGACGGTCAATGACACGATGGGCCATGCCACCGGCGATCTGCTGCTGGGGATGGTGGCCAATCGCCTGCGCGCAGTGGCGGACCGCTTTGCGGCCGGCGTCGGCGCCAAGCCGCCGCTGATCGGGCGGCTGGCGGGTGACGAGTTCACGATGTTCTTTCCCGAGATACGCAGCGTGCGCGACGCCGACCGGATCGGGCGCGGCGTGCTATATGCGCTTTCCGAGCCGTTCGACCTGGCCGACCAGGAAATCTCGATCGGGGCCTCGATCGGCATCGCGATGCGGCCCGAACATGGCACCGCGCTGCACGACCTGATGCGTGCCGCCGACGCGGCGATGTATCACGCCAAGGCAACCGGACGCGGACGCGCCGAGCATTTCAGCGAAGCGCTGGCGACGCAGATCGCGGACCGCGCCCAACTCGAGCATGATCTGCGCGAGGCGATCGACCATGACGAGTTCGGGCTGGTCTTTCAGCCGCAGGTTTGCGCCAAGGACGGCAGCATCGTCGGCGCCGAGGCGTTGCTGCGCTGGAAACATCCCCAGGGCATGCGCATGCCGATGGCCTTTATCCAGCGCGCCGAAGAGACCGGGCTGATCGTCGAGATCGGCGAATGGGTGGTGGTGAGCGTCGCCGAGACGATCTCGCGCTGGGGCAAGCTGGGCATCCGGCAGCGGCTTGCGGTCAATATCAGCCAGCGCCAGATCGATCATGCCGGCTTTTTCCGCAAGCTGCGCGAGGCGATGCACGCGGCGTCTGCGCCGGCCAATCTGCTCGAGCTGGAGATCACCGAGACGCTGGCGATGCATTGCTCCGAGGACGTGATCGAGGCGATCGCCGCGCTGCGCGCCGACGGGGCGAGCGTCGCCATCGACGATTTCGGCACCGGATATTCGAACCTCAAGCGGCTGCGCCAGTTGCCGATCGACCGCATCAAGCTGGACCGCAGCCTGATCGAGCATGTTGCCGTCGAGCCCGCTGCCCGCGCGATCGCGCAGGCGGTGATCGGGCTGGCCCACGGCCTCGGCTGCGAGGCGGTTGCAGAAGGGATAGAGAACGAGGCGCAGGCGATGGTGCTGCGGGTAATCGGTTGCGATGTTCTGCAGGGCTATTCGATCGCCGAGCCGATGGTGGAAGCGGCGTTCCTGACCTGGGCGCGCGGCGTGGAGCCGCGACGGCTCGCGGTCTGACCGTCAGCTGCTCGACACGCGCCGAATCACTTCCGCGTAGAGATCGGCCAGCGCCACCAGATCCTCGACCGCCACGGCTTCGTCGAGCTTGTGCATCGTCGCGTTGATCAGGCCGAATTCGACCACCGGGCAGAGCCTGACCAGAAAGCGGGCATCGGAGGTGCCGCCGCTGGTGGATAGCTCGGGGGTGATGCCGAGCCGGGCTTCGATTGCGCCGGAGACCAACGTGGAGAAGGCGCCTGGGGGGGTGAGGAAGGCTTCGCCGAACACGCGACCAACGACGCGCGCTTCTGGCGCATGGCGCTCGACGATCGCCTGCATGCGAGCGATCAGATCCTGGCCGCTATGCATGTCGTTGAAGCGGATGCTCAGCCGTGCGCTGGCGAGGCCGGGGATGACGTTGGTGGCGGGATTGCCGACCGTGAGATCGGTGACCTCGATATTGGAGGCCTGGAACCAGGCATTGCCTTCGTCGAGGCGGATGGCGTCGATCTCGGCGAGCGCGCGGACGAGCCGGGGGATCGGATTGTCGGCGAGATGCGGGTAGGCGACGTGACCCTGGCGGCCGGGGATTTCGATCCACACCACCACCGAGCCGCGCCGGCCGATCTTGATCGTATCGCCCAGCCGCTGCGCCGAGGTGGGTTCGCCGACCAGGCACAGATCGGGGCGGATGCCGCGCTCGGCCATGCGCTCGATCAGCGCCGGGGTGCCGAAGGTGGCGGGGCCCTCCTCGTCGCCGGTGATGATCAGGCTGAGCCGGCCCTGCGGCACGCGTGCCGCGGCGGCGACGAAGGCGGCGATCGCACCCTTCATGTCGACCGCGCCGCGGCCGTAGAGCAGCCCGCCGCGCACTTCGGGCGCGAAGGCACCGCTGGTCCAGCCGGGACCGGGGGGGACGACATCGAGATGACCGGCGAAGGCGAAATGCGGGCCGGAGCCGTCGCGGGTGGCGAGGAGATTCTCGACCGGGCCGTCGGGGGCCTCGCCTTCGACGAAGCGCTCGACCGCGAAGCCGAGCGGGCGGAGCGCGGCCTCCAGCACGTCGAACACCGCGCCGCGCGCGGGCGTGACGCTTTCGGCGGCGATCAGCGCCTTGGTGAGGGAGACCGGTTCGGGCAAAAGGCTGTCGACATCCATGGGAGGTGGCATTGCCCAAGCTCGATCTCGATACAATCCCGCAGACCAATGCGACGGGCTATCCCGATCCATTCGACAAGGCGGTGGCGGGCCGCTGGTATCGCCGGCTGGCGCCGCCTTCCGGGCTCAGCGAGATGGGGGTGAGCCATGTGACGCTGAAGCCCGGCGCCTGGTCGTCGCAGCGGCATTGGCATGCGGCCGAGGACGAGTTCGTGGTGATGCTTGCCGGCGAGGCAGTGCTGATCGACGATTCGGGCGAGCATGTGATGCGCGCGGGGGATTGCGCGGCGTTTCCGAAGGGCGTGCGCAACGGGCACCATCTGCAGAATCGCGGGGCGGTGGATTGTGTCTTCATCGCGGTGAGCGCGGGCGACAAGGCGTTGGACGCCGGCGCGTATCCAGACATCGACATGACGTTCGGGCCTGAGGGCTATGCGCATAAGGACGGGACGCCGTATCCGACCACACGGCTGCCTTAGGCTCAGTCGGTCGCCGGCATCTCGAACTGCTCGATCACCCAATCCTCTTCCTGCGCGGCGGCGATCCAGTCCTGCATGAAGGGGTGCTGGAGGACGGCGAGCATATAGGACTGCGCGAAGCGGGGGACGGGGAGCGAATAGGTCACGATCCGGGTGACGACCGGCGCGTACATGATGTCGACCGCGCCGAACTCGCCGAACAGATATTCGCCCTCGCCGCCATAACGGGCGCGGGCCTGCGCCCAGAGCTCCATGATCCGGCTCAGATCCTGGAGAACGTCGGCGTCGGTCGGCTGGGGCGGATAGACTTGGCGGATGTTCATGCTGTGCTTGCGGCGCAGCGCGAGGAAGCTCGAATGCATTTCCGCCGCCATCGAGCGCGCCATCGCGCGGGCGGCTTCACCCTCGGGCCAGAAAAGCGTGTTGCCGGTCTTGTCGTTGAGATACTCGACGATCGCCAGGCTGTCCCACACCACCGCATCGTCGTCCCACAGGATCGGCACCTTTCCGGACGAGGGGCCGAATTCCGCGCCTTCGCGGCGCTTGTCCCACTCGGCATTGTAGAGCGGGACGACGACTTCCTCGAACGGCAGCCTGGACTGCTTGCAGGCGAGCCAGCCGCGCAGCGACCAGGAGCTATAGGCCTTGTTGCCGATGATGAGCTTGAGCATGGCGCGTCCTTGCCAAGTCGGGGGGCGTGAGTCGAGGCTTAGGCTTTGAGATAGACCCAAGCGCGGGCGCCGGATGCGAGCGCCGCCTCGACCCGACGGTAATTCTCGCTCTCGTAAATGTCGGCCGCGGCGAGCTCTTGGGCGGTCAGGTGGAACACCTTGCCGGGGAGAGGCGGGGCGTTGGCGTCGGGGACCAAGGCGAGATGGGTTTCGATGCCGCTGGCTTCGAGGACGTCGGGATCGCGGATGGTGATCTCGATCACCCCATAGCCGTGGAGGACGTCGTCGCTGCCGTCGAGGCGGCGGCCGAACTGGCGCAGCTGGACCGATTCGAGCTGGAGCGTGCCGTAGGAGAAGAGCAGGGCGTCGGCTTGCCCCAACTCAGCCGATCGCTTCCAGCACGGCGGCCCGCAGCTCGGGGATGCCCATGCCTTTCTCGCTCGAAGTGACGAGGATGTCGGGATGCGCGGCGGGGCGCTTGCGGGCTTCCTCCTCGGTCTGGCGCGTCATCTCGGCGAGCAGGCTGGCCTTGATCTTGTCGGCCTTGGTCAGGACGACGCGGTAGCTGACCGCGGCATTGTCGAGCATGTCGAGGATCTCGCGATCGACATCCTTGATGCCGTGGCGCGAATCGATGAGGACGAGCGCGCGCTTGAGCACGTCGCGGCCGCGCAGGAAATCGTTCACCAGATAGCGCCACTTGCGCTGCATGTCCTTGGGCGCCTTGGCGAAGCCGTAGCCGGGCATGTCGACGAGGCGGAAGGCGAGTGGCTGGCCGATGTCGAAGAAATTGAGTTCCTGGGTGCGGCCCGGCGTGTTCGACGTGCGGGCGAGCGCATTGCGGCCCGCCAGCGCGTTGAGCAGCGACGATTTGCCGACGTTCGAGCGGCCGGCGAAGGCGACTTCGGGCACGATCGCGCCGGGCAGGAATTCGAGCGAGGGGGCCGACTTCAGGAAGGCGACCGGCCCCGCAAAGGCTTTCCGCGCGGCTTCGATCGCGTCTTCGCTGAATTCGGTCACTTCGCCGCCGGCTCCTTCTTGGGCATCGCCACCTTCATCCCCGGATGCTTGCGATACAGCCACCATTGCTGCGCCATCGTCAGCACGTTCGACGTGATCCAGTAGACCTGAAGGCCGACCGCGAAGGGCGCCATCAGGAACATCAGCATCCAGGGCATGATCGCGAAGATCTGCTTCTGCATGTCGTCCATCGGCGCGGGGTTCAGCTTGAACTGGAAGTACATCGACAGGCCGAGCAGGATCGGGATCACGCCGATCGCCAGGAAGGAGGGCGGGGTGAAATCGAGCAGGCCGAACAGGTTGAGCACGAGCAGCGGATCGGGCGCGCTCAGATCCTTGATCCACAGGACGAAGGGCTGGTGGCGCATCTCGATCGTGAGCAGCAGCACCTTGTACAGCGCGAACATGATCGGGATCTGGAGCAGGATCGGCAGGCAGCCCGCGAGCGGGTTCACCTTCTCTTCCTTGTAGAGCTTCATGATCTCCTGCTGCTGGCGCGGCTTGTCGTCCTTGTGCCGCTCCTGCAGCGCCTTCATCTTGGGCTGGAGCACGCGCATCGCCGCCATCGAGGCGAACTGCTTCTGCGCGATCGGGAAGAGCAGTCCGCGGATCGTGATCGTCAGCAGGATGATCGCGATGCCGAAATTGCCGACCAGGCGGAACAGCCAGTCGAGATAGTAGAAAATCGGAAGCTCGATGATGCCGAACCAGCCCCAATCGATCGCGCGGTCGAACTGCACGATGCCGAGCTTGTCCTGATATTCCTCGAGCAGCTTCACTTCCTTCGCACCGGCGAAGAAGTGGCTCGAATAAGTGACCTTCTTGCCGACCGGAATATTGAGCGGCTGTGCGAGCTGATAATCGGCCTGATAGGCCTTGCCGGCGGCGCCGCGCTGCTGGATCTGCGCGGGGATGCGCTGATCCGGGACGATCGCGGTCAGCCAGTAGTGATCGGTGTAGCCGACCCAGCCGCCGGTCGTCGTGAAGGACTCGGCCGCCTTCTCGACATCGCTGTAATTGATATAGTCCGCGGCGCCGTCATAGACCGCGATCGGGCCGACATGCGCGGCCCACTGATCGACATCGACCGACTTTTCGGCGCGCGAAACCAGGGCATAGGGCGTGACCGAGACCGGCGCAGTGCCGACGTTCGCCACCGTCTGGCGGATGTTGAACATATAGTCCGCATCCACGGACAACTCGATCCGGAAGATCTGGCCGGTGGGGCTGGTCGAAGTGAGGGTGACCGGGGTGGTCGGGGTCAGCCGCGCGCCGCTGGCCTGCCAGACCGTATCGCGGCCGGGGGCCTGGACGCCGGCGCCCTGCCAGCCGAACTCGGCGAAATAGGCGCCCTTCGCGCCCGAGGGCGAGAGCAAGCGGATCGGCGGCGAATCCTTGGCGATCGTCTCGTCATATTTGGGGAGGACGAGATCGTCGATCCGCGCACCCTTGAGGTTGATCGTGCCGCGCATCTTCGGCGTATCGATCAGCACGCGCGGGGTCGAGGCCAGCACCGCCGCGCGATCGCGCATCGCGGTCGGCGAATCGAGCGCCGGATCGGCGGCGGGGTTCGGCACGGGGATGGTCTTGCCGCCCTCGATCTTGACCGGGGCGGGCGCCTGCTGCGGGAAGACCCACTGCATGATCGTCGGCCAGCCGAACAGGATCAGCGCGGCCAATATTGCGAAGATCACGAAATTCTTTTGGTCTTCTTTCACCGATATTCCCCGGAAAGGTCAGTCATGGCACGGGATCGTACCCATGCCCGCCCCATGGATGGCAGCGCAGGATGCGCCTTGCGGCCAGCCAGCTCCCCTTGATCGCCCCATAGCGGCCAAGCGCCTCGATTGCATAGGCCGAACAACTCGGCGCGAAACGGCAGCTGGGCGGCAGGATCGCGGACGGGCCGATCTGCCAGCCGCGCGCGAGGAGGATGAGGAAGCGGGCGATCACGTCCGACGCTCGCTTTCGTCACCCCCGCGAAAGCGGGGGCCCATCTCCGGAGCGCGCCAAATGCTCAACGGCGGTTTCGCTGGGTGCATCTGCAGGAAATGGGGCCCCGCTTTCGCGGGGGTGACGGGAGTGCTTGTCACCGCCGCACCTTCGCCAGGGCCTTGGTCAGCTCGGTCCGCAATTCGCCATAGGGCCGCTCGATGCCGCCGTTGCGGCCGATCAGGACATGATCGGCGCCGGGCTGCCCCGCTTCGGGCAGTATTTCGCGGGTAAGCGCACGCAGGCGCCGTTTCATCCGGTTGCGGACGACGGCGTTGCCGACTTTCTTGGAGACGGTGAGCCCGATCCGCATCGTCGGATCGTCGTCGGCACGCGCGCGGACGAGCAGGACGAAGCCGGGCATGGGCGCCCGCTTCCCCGCATTGGTCGCGAGATAGTCCTTGCGTTGCGTCAGCCGCTTAACGGCTACGGCAGTTACGCCGACAGCTTGTTGCGGCCGCGGGCACGACGGGCGCGGATGACCTTGCGGCCGCCCGGAGTCGCCATCCGCGTGCGGAAGCCGTGCCGGCGCGCACGCACCAGATTGCTCGGCTGAAAAGTCCGCTTCATCGCTCATCCTCGAGATTCTAGAACGTAAAAGGGCCACCACAAGGGCGGCCGCGTGTCGGGAGCCCATAAGGGCAGTCGCTGGCCAAGTCAACGCAGCGCTTACGGCTTGAAGCCGAGCGTGACCGCCTCGGCGCGGGCTATCTCCGCTTCCTTCGCACGTTCGCGGCGGCGGCGGAAGCTGCGGCGGCGCAGCGCACGGTCGGCATAATGGCCGAATCGCGGCCAGCGGCGCTTGAGCCGGGCGAAATGCTTGCGCGCCCAGTTCGAGTTCTGCAGCACCAGCACGAGCCCCGCGGCGAAGACGAAGATCCCGCCCGGGCCGGGGATGATCCCGACCAGCGGCGTCGCGGCGATGAGCAGGAAGCCGGTCGCCATCAGGACCAGGCGGACGATCGGGCTCTTTCTGCGCGGGCGCGACATGAAAATCATGTGGGGAGCGTGTGTTGGCCGCGCAAGACAGGGCAGCTTCCTCCATTACGGCTGCGAACCGTTCCACTTCGGACAGAATCCGCTATGCTTGGGCTCGCTTCGGGGGAGGCTGATTTGGTCGCGAGCGTTTCGACGGTTGCCTATCTGGGGCTGGAAGCGCGCGCGGTGGAGGTGCAGTGCAACCTCGTCGCCGGGCTGCCGAGCTTCGTCGTGGTGGGGCTGCCCGACAAGGCGGTGGCGGAGAGCCGCGAGCGGGTGCGCGGGGCGATCGCCGCGATCGGGCTGGCGCTGCCGCCCAAGCGCATCATCCTGAACCTGTCGCCCGCGGACATCCCCAAGGAGGGTTCGCACTTCGACCTGCCGATCGCGCTGGCGCTGCTCGGGGCGATGGGGGTGGCCGACGCCGAGACGCTGGCGGGCTATGTCGTGGTCGGCGAGCTCGGGCTCGACGGGCGGATCGCGCCTTCGCCCGGGGTGCTGCTGGCGGCCTTGCATGCGTCCGAAGTGGGGAAGGGGCTGGTCTGTCCGGTGGCGCAGGGACCCGAGGCGGCCTGGGCGGGGTCGGTCGAAGTGGTGGCCGCGCCCGACCTGATCGGGTTGCTCAATCACTTCAAGGGCAACCAGTTGCTGCCGGCAGCGCCGCCGGGCGAGGCGGAGGAAGTGGGCATCGGGCCGGATCTTGCGCAGGTGAAGGGGCAGGAGACGGCCAAGCGCGCGCTGGAGATCGCCGCGGCCGGCGGGCATAACATGATCAGGTTTGATATAGCTACACCCTCATTTTAGTTTGATGGATTTTTCGTAGCGTAATGCAATCTTGACCTGGTTTACTGACGCTGGCCAGAGGGCCAGCGGCGATGGTGTACCGTATGTCTCGGGATCTTCGCGAGCGTGTTGTGCGCATCTCGGCAAGCACGATCAGGTTCGTTCCTCAAGCGAAGGGAGATGAATGACGAACCGAGCCGATGCTTCCGTTGCCCCCTTCCACCCCGCATCAAAGGCGAACTTCAGGCCTAAGAATCGCTCCCACCACCTTCCCCGTCGCCGACCGTACAAGGATCGCAGTCGGTCGCGATGCCGTCGCATCGGGAGGAAAGAACAGCGCCATAACGTCGCCGCTGCTCGCCCTTACGTCGATCTCCGCCAGCGACACCGGATAGGCCTCGACCACGTCGCGTGCCGTCAGCTCGGACAGATCGACCATCCCTCCTATCATGGCGGCGCGGTCGGCGGTAAGCGCCAAGGCACCGGTCGTCGTGAGGGCAGCCGGCCCTGCACCGTCATATGTTTCGATCAGCGCCAGTTCGGGCCGTGCAGCACGCATCGCGCGAATGACATTGTCTAACTGATCGTCCGCCAACACCAGCGGAGGGGTCCGCAGGTTCATCTGCGCGAGCGGTCGTCCCGGAAAGCTCGAGTATCGTGTCGGCGGAACGCGCGCCACCGTCATCACCGTCGAATGACGGCGCGTAAAGTCGCGTACAGGCTGCGAAATGAGACCGATGAGGTCGAGGATCACGTTTAGCCGCGCCCCGTGGTCTTGGCGATCGTGGATAGGCTCGTGATGCGCGATCCGGTTGCGCAGGTCGTTGACCTCCGCCGCCCGCCGCTGGACGTCCTTACGCCCCATACCCGCAGGCAGGTTCGGGAACGCCGTCGCCAGCACGTTAGCCGGCCAAACGTGGTCGTAGTCTTCACGGAACAGATTCGACCAGAAATCGAACGTCAGCGCTGCGATCAGGTCATTCGGACCCGGAGGCGGCAAGTTATGCCTTGCCGCGAAGCGGTTCAGGCGATCGAGCGCGCGCGAGTGTGACTGCGCGGAGAACTGGTTCAGTTGGAACGGTGGGGCAAGCACCCAATCAGAGCTGTAGGCCATCGACAGGGCGCTATTGACGGCGTTGCGCGTCGCGATCTCGCAGATGCCGAGTGGGAATAGGAAGGCCTTAGACAGACGGCCGTTCCAGAGGTACAGGCGAAGCGCGTACTCGCGATTGCCGTGGCCTGCGAGATAGGGTGTCAAGCGCGGCTGGGAGAGCGCGGATTCGACGGCAGTGATCGTCGCCGGCGTCAGCGCCGCAAATTCTTGACTTTCAGCCATATCATGCCTACTACACTTCTCACAGCAGCCGCATGCTCACGTAGCGGCAACGGACCCCGGGGCAGGTACGCCTCCCCCGGGGCCACCCCATCCAGAGCGACGACATCGAACGGCATCGCCGCTTCGGACAGCGTTATAAATCTACCATTGCACGCACGCTGTCAAATGGTATTGTGTACGCCATTGAAGAAATTCATACATTGGTAACGCAAGGAGTTCAGCGGTTGGAATTGGTCGGGGTTGCGGAGATCGCGGAGATGCTCGGCGTCTCCAAGCAGGTCGTATCGAACTGGCGAGGCCGCAAAGGCGGTTTTCCGGCGCCGACGGCGACCCTGAAGGCCGGCCCTGTGTGGACGCGCGAGGCGGTGATCGATTGGGCGATGTCTCAAGACATCGCCGTGCGCCAAGAGGCAGTCGTGCCCAGCGCGCCGGCGGAGGACCGTCATCCCGCGGCGATCGCTGCGCTGATGAACATGAAGGGCGGCGTCGGGAAATCCACGCTCACGGCCAACATCGGCTGGCACGCATCGTACAACAGGGGACTTCGCGTCCTGCTGGTTGATCTCGATCCGCAGTTCAACCTCAGCCAGTACATCCTCGGCGTCGAGGGATACGAGAAGTTGATAGCAGACGACGACCCGACGATCGAGATGCTATTCCGCCACGAACCCGGTGATGGCCCCGTGGACATCCGCGGACTCATCCACGAGGTCCACAACTGGAACGACCAGTCATGCCTTCACCTAGTCCCCGCAAGTCTGGACCTGGCATGGAGCATGCGGCTCGCACTCGAGCGCGCGCATGTCCTTCGCGACGCGCTGGAGGAGGTTCGCGACAGCTACGACCTCATTATCATCGACTGCGCCCCGACCGAATCCATCCTGTCCACCGCGACCTACTTCGCCGCGGACTGGATCCTCGTCCCCGTGAAGCCCGAATTCCTGTCCGCGATCGGACTTCCCCTACTTCTGAAGTCGATCGTCGAATTCGAGAACACCCACCGGAACGAAACGCCCCCGCAGATCGCAGGCATCGTATTCAACGATGTCAGCGACCGGGTCGAGCACGGCCGCAGCAGACGCTTTGTCCGCGATACCGCCGGTCGCAACGCCATCCCTGTTCTGCAGAACGAGATAAACCACTCCGACAGCTACCCGGCCGGCGCCCGGCAGGGTAAACCGATCTTCTTGACCGACAACGCCCGTTCGAGCCGCAAGGAGGAGCTGGAGCGCGTGGGCGATGAGTTCCTAGGGAGCATAGGCCTGTGAGCCACAAGACCGAAGCCCTCATCCGAGAGGTCGCAGCGCTATTCGTCAAGTATCGCATGACCGACTGGCAGCCGCTGATCGCGGAGCTCGAGACACGGGGCGGATCACCCGCCCTCGCCAACGCCATCCGCCTTCTTGCGGAGAAAACGCCCTCCCCCGCGCCTGCCCGCGGTCGCGCGAAGGCAAAGTCCACCGCTGCCAAGTTGTCCTCCAAGGCCCGTGCGAAGAAAGCAGCGATATCGAAACCTGCCGAACTGGAGCTCGAGCCAAGGTTCGGGGGGCCCCACGCCGACACGATAGGCGAGCTGCGCGACGCGCTGATCGCCAAGCGTTCATTCCCCGCCATGTCGAATCTCAAGGCCGCAGGCACCGCGCTCGGCCTGAAGGGAACCGGGACGAGCCGGCGCGACGTACTGGTGACAATGCTTACAGAGCACCTAGACAAGCTCGACGAGGAAGCCTTCGAACGCGCGCTCCGCACGCTCGCTCGCGAAGAGCAGCGCAGCCAAACCGGATCCGCACCCGCATATGACAGGTGGTTCGATCTCATCACGGCTGGGAGGCGAAGCGGAAGGTGATACGGCCACACTATCTTGGCGATGAGATGCGCAGCTTAGATCACGTTGAACGCGACCGATGGGCCACACCCCATCATGGTCGGGCCGCCGGGGGCGGGAAAATCGCTGCTTGCTTCGTGCCTGCCGGGGATATTGCCGCCGCTGGATGCGGCCGAGGCGCTCGAAGTCTCGATGGTCGCGTCGGTCGCGGGGACGATGGCGGGTGGGCGGCTCACGCGCGCGCGGCCGTTCCGCAGTCCGCACCATTCGGCATCGATGGCCGCGCTGACCGGCGGCGGCCTCAAGGTTAAACCGGGCGAAGTTAGCCTGGCACATCTGGGGGTGTTGTTTCTGGACGAGCTGCCCGAATTCCAGCGCGCGGTGCTCGATTCGCTGCGCCAGCCGCTCGAGACCGGCACGGTGAGCGTCGCGCGCGCCAATGCGCATGTGACCTTTCCGGCGCGGGTGCAGCTGATCGCGGCGATGAACCCGTGCCGCTGCGGGCATCTGGGCGATCCGGCTTTGGCCTGCGCGCGGGCGCCGCGCTGTGCTGCGGACTATCAGGCGAAGGTTTCGGGGCCGCTGCTCGATCGGATCGACCTGCACGTCGAGGTCCAGCCGGTGACCGCGGCGGACCTGGTGCTGCCGCCACCCGCCGAGGGTTCGGCGCAGGTCGGCGCGCGGGTTGCGGCGGCGCGGGAGGTGCAGGCGGCGCGCTATCGCGGCGTTCCGGCGCGCACCAATGCCGAGGCCGAGGGCGAGCTGCTCGCCGCGCACTGCACCCCCGACGAGCCCGGCCGCAAGCTGCTCGCGCAGGCGGCGGAGGCGATGCGGCTGTCGGCGCGCGGCTATACAAGGGTGCTGCGGGTGGCGCGGACGATCGCCGATCTGGCGGGGACGGAGGGGGTAGGGCGCATCCATGTCGCCGAGGCGTTGAGCTATCGACGCCAGTCGCCGCGGAGCTAGACCGACTTGCAGCCCGCCTGCGCTTCGTCTAGCGAAACCTCCGCTGCCCCTGTGGTGAAATTGGTAGACGCGCTCGACTCAAAATCGAGTGCCGCAAGGCGTGCTGGTTCGAGTCCGGCCAGGGGCACCACGCCCGGTCAAAGCTGGGCACCCCACCGCCGTCAGCAGGCATCCTGCTGACGGCGTGTGCCAGTGCCTCGTTTGACCCGGAAATTCTGATCTCCTTGGCATCGATCGTAACTTCGGACACGAAAAGCCGGATATAGCCCTTACGCAATGCCGGGTCGGCGTCGGTCCAATCTGCTTCGGACCTGGGCTTTCCCTCGTCGATTACGGTCTTGTCGAAATAGCGCCCTAGGTAACGTTCGCGAACGAGAATTCCGCCGACATTGCTATTATTGAATTGGCGGTTGCGGAACCGATAGCCTCGATCGCGAAGCCACTCGCCAATACCGCGGGCACCTAGGGGGCCATGACCATCGCCGATGGTTGCCAAGCGAAACATCGTGCGGACGATGCTTGCCTCACTTTCGACAACGAACAGCTTCTTCTTCTCTTTGTTACCCCTCATCTCGACCGTGCGGCTTTCATATCCAAACGGCACCGGTCCGCCGTTGTAGAATCCTTCCTCGACATTCCCGCGCATCGTGCGCTTAGTGTGTTTGGCAGACTCCAACGCGAAATGTTCGTCGAACATTGCCAGCAGGTTACGCATGAGATTTCCGGACGGGTCATCGCTGAACGACTGGGTTAGCGACAGCAGCCTGACCTTCGTGCGTTTCAGACGCGCAAACGTCTGCACCTGAAGTTCGAGGTTACGAGCAAGCCGCGACAGGGACCAGATCTTGATCTCTGCGATGCGATTGGCGGGATCCTCGATAAAGGCGGGCATGCGGATAAACCCTGGTCGTCCTTCTTCCCGGCCAGAGAGGCCGGGCTCGAAAAGATCGTGACGAGGTTTTGCCCCTTTGCTTGAGCATCGGCGCGGATGAGTGCCCCCTGGCTGTCTATGCTAGTCCGGTGCTCCGCTTGATCGTCGGTCGAGACCCGAACGTATCCGACGACCTGTTCGACTGTCTTCTTGAGCATTTTTGTGTCCGATAGAAGTTGGCCGTCGGATCAAGGTGTCCGCTGATCGCGTTTTCAAGTAGGCTAAACTGCGGGCGGTTACTGGCAGGCTCCGAGCAGCAGTCGGCGGTTTTGGCAGAGGTCAGCGAACTCGCGGCGCTCTCGAAGCGCGCCGCGATGCGGCAGCCTCAAACGACACCATTGTGGAAGGTCCGCTCAGCATTCGCACGCATCGCCCGCCTGATGCGGCTGCCAGCATCGACGGCGAGATACTCATCAAACAGGGCGAGCATGATCGGCATGATCTTTTCGAGAGAGTCGTCGTTGAACCTCTGGGTGATCGACACCAATTCGACACCAGCGCGCTCCAGCCGGGCCAACAACTGGACCTCCCCGAAGAAGCGAAAAAATGTGGGACGCCGACGGAAGCGCCGGCACGTCCAAGCGACGCGGTTTGGACCGGTGCAGGTTGGATGTCGGGCGACCTGTCGTTCAATGCGGCGCCCATTTCATCGTTTGCGGCTACGGATGCGCTTGTTGCGGATTTATATCGCAAATGGCCGTCGCTGAAGAGTATAACGCTGGCAGGATTCTCGGCTGGGGTTCAAATGGTGCAGCATTATGTGGGGTTTGCAGCGAGCCGCCCGAGCGCCTAGGCGTCCGCTTCGTCGTCTCCGATCCCGGCATCTGGCTGTATTTCGACGCGGCGCGCCGAGTGGCCCGGCTTGCGGGAAGGGGGCATCGGACCCTTCCGTTCGCGGCACAGCACCAAGCTCTCCTGGGAAGTGCACCTTGGCGATGGAGATGCCCGCTGCCGACACCGTCCGGGCTATGACCGATGGAAATATGGTGTTTGTGGACTGGGGGCGAACCTCGGTCGTGGCGCGTCCGAAGCGCGCGGACGCTATCGAAAGGTCGATATCGTCTATCTCGCCGGTGGGCTCGACAGCAGGCCTGGCCCGGGGACGTCGAGCAAGCTGATCGGTCACTCTTGCGCCGCCGATCTGCAGGCACGTTCAGGCTACAGCGGGTGCAAGGCTATCTGGCCTATGAACGCGCCATCCTCCTTCCCGCCAAGCCGCGCAAACTCATTGCAGTGCCCAATTGCACGATTTGGGATGCGTTCTTTCATCGCCCACCGCGCGCAGCGCCGTGTTCGAGGCCCTATCGCAAAGCAATGATTAAGCTGAAGCGTCCACCGATTCGGAGAGGCTGCGGATGTCGAAATGAGATATCTTTCATCCGCGAAGATGGCGCGACGGACGGAATGCGGTCGACTGAAGCAGGCACGCACCGACCAGGATCGCGGCGAAGATGGGATCGTGCAGTTGGTGCGCGAGGACGCTCCACAGCCAGATGGCAAGGCCCGTGGCGGTAGGAATGGCGACACATTTGGCCAATTTGCCGCACCTCGCGAAAAGATGATATTTTCGCGGCGGCGCCTCCGGGGGGCGAGGACGCGCCGCCGCGGCCTATCCTCAGCGCGCCGCTGAGGAACGGCAGCTCTCATAGAGAAACCAGCCGCGACGCTCGGTCTCGTCGATCCAGATTTCGAGCAGGCTGGCAGTCGCGACGTCCGAATAGGTGTCGCTCAATACGTGGACGAGCCGCATTTCGGCGACGAGCTGCTTATTGTCGTTATGTAACTCAACAAGCATGGCCTGCGGGTCGGTATAGTCCTGATTATTGTCGGGGATCCGCTGGCGGGCGGCGATGTCCCCGATTGAGCGGATCGTGGTTCCGCCGATCTTGCGGGCACGTTCGGCGATCGTATCGGTCATCGCGAAAAGCTGCTCGCCCTGTTCATCGAGCAGCAGATGATAGTCGCGGAAGTTCGACCCGCTCATGTGCCAATGGAAGTTCTTGGTCTTGAGGTAGAGCGCGAACACATCGGCAAGGAGGCCCGCCAGTCCGGCAGAGATGTCGCGGGTCGCGGCGCTGCCGAGATCGGTGGGAGTGCCCAGGAACTGCTCGGCAACCGATAGCTTCTTTTCCGTCATCGCGCGCTCCTGCTCGATCTGGCCCGCCGGGGGCGGCTCGATGTCGTTAGATACGGGCTGGGTCGCGGGGGCCAATCTACACCATGGTTTCGTATACCTCGGCATATCCTCGTATGAATGGCGGGCTGCCGCAGGCGCCGTAGACACTCTGGACAGGCCAACCCACCCGCCGAGAGGAACCCTGTCATGACCGCATCCCGTCACGTCCGCTCGCTGCTGCACGCCGCGCCCGTCTATGAAGGCGCGCTGGGCTCGGCGCGCGCAGTCACGGCCGATCACTTCTCGCTGCTCCAGCGCATGTCGATGCAGCGGCTGGTACTGACCGCCGGCACGATCCGTGAGCCGCATTGGTATGCCAATGCCAACGAACTTGCTTATTGCGTGTCGGGCGAGCTGCTGGTGTCGGTGCTCGACAATGCCGACTTGTTCGGATCGTTCACGATCGCGGCCGGCGAAATGTTCCACGTCCCGGTCGGGTCGCTGCACACGATCGAGAATATCGGCGACGGTGATGCCGAGTTGATCATCGTATTTGGCCACGAACGGCCGGAGGAATTCTCGCTCCACGCCGCGTTCGGCGCGATGACCGACGCCGTGCTCGGCAACACCTATACGCTGCCTGCGAGCGACTTTGCGTCGCTCAATCGCGACACCGGATCCGCCGTGCTGGTGCGCCGCGAGGCGCCGCCGCGGGTGGAGCCCTCCGCAGCGCTGCCCGATCCCCACAAGTTCGGGATTGCCGGTGAATCACCGCCCGTCAACTTGCCCTACGGCAGCGCCCGCGTGGCGCGTCTGCAGTTCTGGCCGGCGCTCAAAGATCTGTCGATGTATTCGGTGGTAGTGAAGGAAAACGGGATGCGCGAGCCGCATTGGCACCCGAACACCGCCGAGATGGGCTATGTCCATCAGGGGCGTGCGCGCATGTCGATCCTCGATCCCGACGGCAGCGTCGATACCTATGAACTCGAGCCGGGCGACGTCTATTTCATCCCGCGCTCCTATCCGCACCAGATCGAGGTGTTGAGCGACGAGGAGATCCATTTCCTGGTGTTCTTCGATCAGCCGACGCCGGGCGATATCGGCTATCGTGCCTCGACCACCTCCATCGCACCTGACGTGCTGGCGGCGACGTTCGGAATCGCCCCGGAGGCGGCGCCTGCCTGGCCGGTGACGCCGGTGGATCCGCTGATCGTCGAGCGGGTCAATCCCGTGGACCCGGTGGTGTGACCGGCGGCGCGCCGCTTCGCCATGCTGGGCTGATCCTGCCGCTCCTGTCGTTCGGGACGGGGGCGGCGGACGCCTTTGCCTTTACCGCCCTGGGAGGCATATTCACGGCCAACATGACCGGTAATGCGGTGCTCGCCGCGATCGTGACTCGGCCCGACTATCTGGGGACCCTTGCCGGCGCCGCGACGGCACTGTGCAGCTTTGCGGCGGCGCTGTTCCTTGGGTTCCGCATCACGCGGCGGTCGGCGCAGGTGGCCGTCCCGGGCGTTGCCATGCTCATCGCGCTGAGCATGTCGGCCGGGTTCCTGATGCTGGTCACGTTGCTCTGGTGGTTCGCACCACTTTCCCGCGGTGTGCATATCGGCATGATTGCCGCATCGGCGGCGGCAATGGCGTTCCAGACAGTGGCCGCCAAGCGCGACGGTGTCCCGCGTGGCGCGACGACGACGTATCTCACCGGCACGCTGACCGACGTCATCCAGGATATCGTGGAGCGAACCATATCGTGGCGAAGCATACGCTGGCTGCCGCTCCTGGCATTGCCGTTCGGGGCGGTGGTCGCCGTCGCGACCGGCATGCTTTGGCCGGATATGACGCCCTTGCTGCCGCTGGCGACGACGGGCGTTTCCATGGCGCTGATCGCGGCGCCACTGAATGGGAAGTCATGGCAGGGCCAACGCGCCTAAGCCCTCGGCTCCGCGATCAGCGCGCCGATATCAGCGATGCCGTGGATCAGGGAAAGGCCGCCGGGGCCGGCGATAAACCGCGGCGCCCAGTGCGGGGAGAATTTGGCCTTATAGGCACGCAGGCCCCGGAAGCCGTAAAATCGCTCGCCATGGTTGAACAGCAGCGAGGCGGCCTTTGCCCACAGGGGCGAGAGCCGGCGAGGATCGATGCCCGACAATGGCGCCGCACCGAGCGAGAAACGCCGATATCCCCTGCTTTGTCCCCACAGCATGAGATGGACGAACAGGAAATCCATCGTGCCCGATGGCGAGTCATCGCGATGGCGCATCAGATCGAGCGAAAGTTCCGATTTGTCGGGTGTAGCCCAGATATTGGCAAAAGCGACGGCGCGGTCATTCTGGCGCACGACTGCGATGTCGAACTGGGCGAGATAGGCGGGATCGAACCGACCCAGGCTGAAGCTTTTTTCCTGATGGCCTTTGCTTGCCAGCCATTGGTCGGAGATTGACCTGAGCTCGGGCAGGATCTCGCACGTTTGCGATGCGGGGATGACTTCGAAGCGGGCGCCTCCGCGGGCCAGCCGCCGCTCCGCCTGACGCAGCCCGCTCGCCGCGGAGCCCTCGAGCGTGAAGCCGGCGAGCGATACCTGGGCCTCCTCTCCGCACTTGATGATGTGCAGGCCGAGCTCGATCGCGAGTGGCAGCACCGCGTCGCTGATCTGATAGAGGAGCAGGCGCCCTTGCGCGGCGTCCGCCATCGTTCGGATCGACCATAGCAGTTCAGGCCAGCGGTCGCGCGGCCCGACCGGATCGCCCATCACGATCCAGCTCCTGCCCTTGACCTGATACATGAGAAATGCGTCGCGATCGTCACTGTTGAGAAAGCGCTTGTCCCCGGTCAGCGCCAGCATCGCGTCGGTCCGGTCGGCAGATGCCAAGGCACGTGCGAGTATCTCGGGGTCGATGGCGCCGCCTGTCGGCGCGGGCTCGGCCGGCGCCAATAACCGCCAGATACACGCTGCGACCAGCACGACCGCCGCCGCCACCATCGCGCGCAGAAAACGCGGCGCATTGCCCGACCAGGCGAATTCCCACCAAAGCGAGTCTTGATAATCGACGTGGCGATAGGCGAACAGGCCGAGCCAGATCGACAGCCCGAACGCTATCGCAATGCCGCCCAGCCAGCTTGGCGAAAGCGGCGCGCTGGTCAGCGCAGTGTGCCTGTAGAAAGCCGGGCGGGTCCATTGGAGCATCCCGGCAATGCCCAGAAGGACGATCGCCTCCTCGATGTCCAGGCCCTTTGCCAGCGAGAACAGGGCGCCGGCGATCAACAGTGCGCGAACTGCCAGCCAGGCGCCGTCGAGCCGGCGATACAGGCCGGGAGCAAGGATCAATAACGCCGTCCCTACAAGGCTGGCGGCGATGTGCGAAGCTTCGACGAAGGGAAGCGGCACGACATTCCGTAGTTCCGACAGCCGCTCCGGGAGAGGCGGGAGCGCGCCCGAGAGCAGCAGGAGCACGCCGCCGACGAAAGTGAGCGCGCTGAGCAGCAACGGCGCAAGGCTCGTCGCAACGGCTTGGGCGTCTGCGATCCGCAGCGCGGCGCTATTGCGCAGCTGACGGCCCTCACGCACCGTGAACAGCATCACCGCTAGCCCGAGCGGCAATAGATAATAGATTGCGCGATATGCGAAGAGCGATGCCAGCAAGGCGGCGCGGTCGCCCGGAACGATTGCGAGTATCGTGGCTTCGAAAACGCCGATTCCGCCCGGCACATGGCTGACTAGCGACACGAGCAGCGCCAGCGAATAAGCGAGCATGAAGGCCGGCAGCATTGCGGCGTCCGCCCCTGGGAGCAGCACGAACAGCGCACCGCTGGCAGCCCCGAGATCTAGGATCGACACGCCGATCTGGGCAATCGCCTGACCTGGTGTCGGGACCGGCACGCTCCACTGTCGAAAGCCGATACCGCGAAGGCCGAGAGCCGAAGCCAGGGGCAGCGCAAAGACCGCTGCCATCATCGAGCAACCGGCGACCAGAACCGCAATGGGCGACAAACTCAGGCCGCCGATGGTCAGCGGACCGGAGGACAATAGCAAGCCGGTGCCCGCCACTACCAGGATCCCCAGCGAAAAGGTTGTCCCGGCAATGACGACGATCCGAGCGACATCGGCGGCATCGAGACCGGCGGCATGATAGACGCGGTAGCGCGCCGAACCGCCAGTCAGCGCCGAAAATCCGAGATTGTGGCTGAGCGCATAGCTCGAGAAGGAAGCGAGTGCTGCTGTGCGCCACGCCAAGGGATGGCGGATGATCCTAAGTGCAAGCACATCGTAAAATGTCAGCGCGAGATAGCTCACTGCAGTGAGCGCCAGTGCCAGCGCGATATTGCCGGAAGGGATGGCGCGGAATGCAACGCGCGCGGCGTGCAGACTCACGGTTTGAGTGAGGTGGTGCAGCGTAGTGAGCGCCAATGCGGCGATCGCGACGATGATGGCAGCGGTGAGAGGAGCGCGGTACCGCGCCAGCCATGCCATGAATCAGGTCCCCGGCGCTTCGCTGATACGCTGCCAGATCTGAGCCTTGCAGAGTAGCCTGCCCAGCATGCATCCCTTGATCCGCAACGTGTTTGAGCCGATTGCGGTCATTGTCGAGGCGAAGCGCGCACCACGGTCAGGCACGAACACCCGGCCGGCCCAGCTGCCATCGCTCTGGAGGCTGTAGTTTTCCAGCAACTCGGTGCCGATTAGCCTATCGACTCCGTGCTTGCGCGCATCTTCCGCCGCGTCGCGGCTGGCCCATATCACCCGCCCGCACACTTTGTTGGCACAAGGCAGGATTTCGACCGCGACGCTGCGACGCGGATTTATCCATAACCCCGTAACCGGATTAGTGGGGGCCGCGATCCCCGGAAGGGGGACAATCGCCATTGCCAGCGCGACGCTTATTGCCCGGTTCATGGTCTCGCACCCTTCAGTCCGCAAAGCCTGAAACGCAGGTTACGTCGCGCACTGCGCAGGCGATTGCACGCAGCAACACGGTGCCGACCGCTCCGGCGTCCCGGTCAAGCATATGCCCGCCGGGAAGCTCTACATGCCAGACATTGGTCTGATGCAATTGCGGGCACAGGCTGCTGCGCTCGAGCTTCCCCTGAATGCAGACCGCCGGCACCCAATCGAGTCGGCGGGCGGTAGGCAGTGCGGGGGTCTCCGGCTCGTTCAGGCTGAGCATTGCTTGCGGGGAAGCACGGTAGATCACGGTGTCTCCCGGCACGACTAAGGCGACCAGCGTGACATGCTTGCGCGATGCCTCGTTCAGTCCGGGGAGGCCGGCCTGAAGCATGTCGGCGCCGAAGGATTGCCCAATCAGTGCCACCCGGTCGATACCCGGCAGCGCGAGTGCACGGCGGGTCGCTTCGGCAATGAGCGCTCGGTTTTCGGCCGGAGAGCGCCGGTTGCGGAAGAAGACGAGGGAGTTCACGCCGATCACCGGGATGCCGTTATCGGCAAGCCGGTTGGCGATCTGCGGGCCCATGCCGACTCGAAATCCCATGTCTCCCGACAGAAATACGGCCGCCAAGCCGGGCGCAGCTGCATCACGATGCGTGTTCGCGGGGGTTAGCGAAAACACCGGCCCCCCGAAATAGCCGATGAATGCGAGAAAGCCGACAAAGGCGAAGCTCAGGCCGAACGCCGCCATGACGGCCAGCCAAGGGCGCAGCGCCAGCCGGATATTTTGCGTTGCCGATCGCATTGGCATGGATTGCTACTCCGGACCGACGCCGCGCCAAGCGCGCGAGGCTTGGGATGAACGCTGGACTGGAAGTTCCTCATTTGAAGACATAGCTGACACCAAGCGCGCCAGTCCATTGCCCGCTGCTCCCGGCGATCGCGACGATCGGCGAGCGCTTCGTGTCTCCCACTAATCGCGTATAGCCGCCCATTCCGACGAGGGACCATCCGCGCCGCAGATCGCCAGACAGCGACTGCAGCCCGGTCAAAACGACCCCGATATCCTGCAACCCGCCTTTCGCGGCAAAACGCGGAAGCCCGCTCGCCACGCTGCCCGCGGGCGACACATCGAAATAATATGCGGCGTATTTGTCGCCGACAATGTCGGCGGTGAACCGCACATCCAGATAGGTCCGCTTGCTGAGCGGCGTGCCATATTCGAGCGACGGCGTGACGATGTAGCTGCGATGCGCGCCGGCGACATCCTTTTGCCATGAGATGCCGAAGGCCAGCACGTCATAGGCGCTGGTCGCCACTCCGGTCTTGGCAACGCCCGCGTAGCCACCGATCTCGACCGCGCGTTTGCGCTTGCCGAGGGCGTTGACGCGAGCGTTGCTGCGGCCATGCAGGCGCGTAGTCCGATCGAGATTGACGCCGATCAACGGCCCCAGCTGGAATTCGATCGACTTGCCGTTGTCACGCACCACATCCACTTCGGTCGCGGTGCCGACTGTCTCGAAATTGAATCCCGCGACGGTGCCGCGTAACTGGATCGCCGGAATTATCTTATAGTCTTTTCCGCCGACATAGCTCGGCACGGCCGCACCTGCGACGAAGATCCTGACATTGTCGGGATCCGGGGAGAGGTTTTCAGCATCCTGTTGCGCATAGGCGGGCGCCGCGGTCATCAAGGCAGCAGCCGATAACCGCCGCGCCCAACCGAGCGCACTCCGAGTGCGAACGGCCAGGCTGGCGCCCTCGGTCACTTGGCGAAGGTGTAGGGAATGGTGAGCGATCCAAGGTTTGCCCCGGTCACCGACACCAATGACGCGTCGAAGCTGATATCGCCCTTCTGGTTGCCGACATGCTTGAAATACAGCCAGCCCTGCAGCGAGCCGCCGGGATCGAGGACCCCTTCGGGCAGCACGTTGCGCGACATCGTCGGCGTCGGCAGCTTGACGGTGGTAATACCGGAAAACGCCGCGTCATAATCGTCCCAACCGTAGCGGCCATAGCCATAGCGGAACGGCCCGCCGAAGGGCGCGATGCCCGGATAGATGCCGCCGTAATAAGGCGCGACGCGAAATCCGCGGTGGAGGAATAGAGGGGAGCTGATCCGGTCATATCCGGGAACCGGCGCCGTTGCCGTGGCGTCGATCTTGCGCAGGGGTAGGGCCGGGTAGACAGTGCCGTCCGCCCCGACCAGCTTGAAATCGCTGTAGCGGATCAGCACCGTGCTGGAGCCGTGGTTGGTGATGTCGACCTTAACCGGCGTGACCGCGTTTTCGATGTCCACAACGCCTGGAAAATCCGGAGTCATCGTAACGATTTGGACGCCGCCAGCACTGGCGGTGGCGCCGCCCCCGGCGGCGGGGAGCGCGTCTGCGGCGGGTTCGAGGGTCGCCGTGCAACTCGCCAATACGGCCGCGGGTGCCGTGACGAGTAGGACCGTCCCGAGGGTGTTACGCCATGCTGAAGTCGTCATCGCTTTTCCTTCGTCTGCTTCGACGGCATGGTCGGCGATGCGGCAGACGAGCGCTATTCAGCCGTTGGTATGATCATTCCAAAGTATGGTCATGAGGAATGAAGGGGTGACGCGCTTGTGCTTGGGCGGCTGGCATACGACCTTCTTGAGTCACTTGGGTCTTCCAGCAAGGCTGAGGAAGGGCCTGGCGGCTTCGGGCCGTCGAATGCAAAGCTGCCCGAATAGACGCAAACAGCCGCATATGGTCGCGAATGCTACCATATGCGGCTGATCGACTTCATGGCCAATGACGGCCCGGCCCATCTCAGCGAAAGATGCCGAACTGGGCCGCGCATCGCGCTTCGGCTGCGATCCGTGGTCAAAGCCGGCGTAGATCCGCGCGGATACGCTGCAAGAGCGTGAGTTGGGGCGTCGTCCGGCAGGTCTTCTGGATTACCGGCACGAGTCGGGCGATGCCCGCCACGTCGAGCACCGCATCCTCCGGCTTCTTCGCCTTGTCGTATCCGATGGCATAGGAGATCGCCTGCGGCCTGAAATCTTCGCGCAGCGCCAGGAATTCGCGGCAGGTGACCTTTTCGATCTGCTTGCCGTTGCGTTCAATGCGCGTCGTCGTGATGACGCCATTGCGCGCGGAGGTCGTCGATTGCGCGGCGGCTGATACCGCGCCAATCAGGCAGGCGAACAGCGAAAGGCTGGTAGTGATAGTCTTCATGATAGGCTCCAGTCTGGCTGGTGGTTGATTGACTGCAGGGCCGCATCAGCGCTGGCGGCAGTTGTCCCGCCGCTTGGCGTTGCACAGCGGATAGGAGCGCGGCGGCGGCGGTGGATATGCCTCGGTCGGCGTGAGCGCCTGGGGAACGAAGACTATGTGCGTGCCCGGGGCAATGTTGGCAGGCAACATCGGCTTGGCGGGTTCGTAGCCACCCGGCGTTTCCCTAGCTTCGAATCCGTCGGGATCGGTGAACACCTGGGTCCCAGGACTGGCATCTTGTGCTTTGGATTGGGTGGCGGACACCGCGAGGGCGGCCGACGCGGCGATCAGAATGGCGATGTGCATAACTGTCTCCTCTTTCCAGCGGGGCCGGCGCCTCCTTGTCGGGAGCGCTGGCCCCGCGTTCCGGGTCGCGAGTTCGATGATCAGAAGCGGTAGCCGACGCCAGCCAGCACCTGGTTCTGGTGGACATGACGGCGCCAAGCCTTGTGCTTCCAGCCCGAATATTGGTACGCTCCGGTCAGATAGATTTGCGAGGTGACGGCATATTCGGCGCCGCCGCCGAGCCGAAAGCCGCCAATGTCGCGCGCGACGTCGAGATTGCGCACCGGTCCAACCGTCAGGTCGCGATATCGGTCCGAAAACCGCGCATTGGTGTATCCGCCCAAGCCGAAGACCAGCAGCTGCGGTGACGCGACATAACCAAGGCGAAGGCCGACATAGAGGTCGCGGTCCGAGCGCTGGCAGATCCGCGCCGTGGGGCCGCCAACCGGATGGAGCCGGCAGTGCTTTTGAGTCGAATCCGATACCTTGACCTCGGGTCCAAAGCGCACCGGGCCGCTGGCCACGTCATAGCCCAGCGAGGCGCCGTAGGTGAAACCGTCGCTGCCCCGATGGTCCCCGCCGCCAAGGCGCGACCAACCACCTTCGACGCCCACGCGGGCGCCGGAAAACGGCTGGTCCTGGGCCGATGCTTGGCCGATAGCCAATACCGACGCGGACGTTGCGATTGCGATTGCGATAATCCTGTTCATGATGTCCTCCATGATCCTTAAAGAATAGGTTTGGATCATTGTCATTATAGGCGCACCGCCGGCCGCGGATCATCAATACAGTCGTATGATATACCTTGGTTTACCGGGAGAGGGGATTCTCGGGACCAGCCACGTGAAGTCAAGATATTCGGTCCGAAGATGGATGCTATTGCATGCATATCGGTTCATGCGCGACAGAGCGGCCATCAATACTGATTTTGAGATGATGTACAGGCGTAGCGCCGGGCCGGGACCGCCGTGGCCGAAAATTGTTTCCCCCCGCGCGGCGGAGACAGAAGGGGCCAATCGCTTGGCTTTATCGCCGCCAAAGTCCTTCCCGCGAATGCTTGGCTGTAGATTGGCAATTGCCGGCGCTGGCCTTCCTCCGGCAACCGCAGTCGTGGGCCAACAAGCGGCCCGGGAAGCCTGAACTTCCCGGGCCTAGTTACGCTCTGGCCATAGGGGGACACCAGAGACCCGTCGCCGTGTCGGAGGGAGGGGGAAATCCCGATAACCGCGACACCGACATGATCTCGCCGCGGGCGCTTCGCGGCAATCATGCCAAAGAATGGGTGTACGGCGCCAAGAGCGGAACCGCGGATATAATGGCGGTATTTCAAAGTCTTAATGCCGATACGGCATTAAACCACCGTATAAATGTGAGCGCATGCTCAATGCGCCTAGCTTCTGCTCATGATCTCGCCGGATCGCTTCCATGTCCGTCGCAAGGAGCCTGAGCATGAAAGAATGGGATAGCAGACAAAAGGCACGCGCCGATCGCATCCAGGCCGGGTCGCGGTTCGCTGACGGCAAGGTCGTCGCTCCGGCGAACCTCACCGCGCTTCTCGAAGCCGTCATTCGATCCAAAGACCGGGTGTGCCTCGAAGGCGACAACCAGAAACAGGCCGATCTGTTGGCGGAAGGGCTGGCGGCGGTCGATCCCTCGATTGTCCACGATCTGCACATCGTCCAGTCCGGAATCGTCCTGCCCGAACATCTGGACCTATTCGAGAAGGGCATCGCGAAGCGACTGGATTTTTCTTATTCGGGACCGCAATCGGCGCGCGTCGCCAGCCTGTTGTTCGGTGGCAAGATCGAACTGGGCGCGGTCCACACATATCTCGAGCTGTTCGCGCGCTATTTCATCGATCTCACGCCCAATGTCGCGTTGATCGCTGCGGTCAGCGCCGATCGCGACGGTAATCTTTACACCGGCCCGAACACTGAAGATACGCCGACGGTCGTCGAGGCGACCAGCTATGGTAACGGCCTGGTCATCGCCCAAGTGGGCGAGATCGTCGACAAGTTGCCGCGCGTCGACATCCCTGGCGATCTGGTTCATTTCGTCGTCGATGCAGGCCGCCATTTCTATGTAGAGCCGCTCTTCACCCGCGATCCCGGCGCGATCACCGAAGCGCAGATTCTCACCGCGATGATCGCGATCAAGGGACTGTATGCGCCCTATGGGGTCAGGCGGCTCAACCACGGCATCGGGTTCAACACCGCCGCAATCGAGTTGCTGCTGCCCACTTTCGGCGAGAAGCTGGGACTGCGCGGCAAGATCTGCACGCATTTCGCGCTAAATCCGCACCCGACAATGATCCCCGCGATCGAGGCGGGCTGGGTGGAACAGATCCACAGCTTCGGGTCCGAAGTCGGGATGGAAGATTACATCCGTGCCCGCTCCGACATCTTCTTTACCGGACCGGACGGGTCGCTGCGTTCGCATCGTGCCTTCTGCCAGACGGCAGGGCTTTACGCCTGCGACATGTTCATCGGCTCGACACTTCAGATCGACCTCAACGGTCATAGCTCGACGGTCACCGAGAGCCGGGTTGCCGGCTTTGGCGGCGCGCCCAACATGGGCTCGGATCCGCGTGGGCGTCGACATCCGAGTCCGCCCTGGCTCAAAGCGGGGGCGGAGGCCGACCCTGACGGGCCGGCGCCGCTGCGGCGCGGGCGAAAGCTGGTCGTCCAGATCGGCGAGACGTTCGGCGAGGCGAACGCACCGCTGTTCGTCGAAAAGCTCTCTGCGCTGGAGCTCGCCGAAAAGCTGAAACTGCCGCTCGCGCCGGTGATGGTTTATGCGGACGACACGACGCACATCGTCACCGGGGAGGGCATCGCCAACCTCCTGCTCTGTCGCACTGCCGATGAGCGCGAGCAGGCGATCCGCGGCGTCGCCGGCTTCACCGATATCGGTCGCGGCCGCAATCACAAGATGGTCGAGGCGCTGCGCGCTCGCAAAGTGATCCAGCGGCCCGAGGACCTCGGCATCGATCCGCTCGACGCCGATCGCAGCCTGCTCGCGGCGCGCTCGATCAAGGATCTCATGCTCGCATCCGGGGGGCTTTACGCGCCGCCCAGCAAATTCCGCAACTGGTAAGGAGGCAGGTCGATGGAGACCCTTTGTTTCGACCTCGCGGCGCCTGAACCCGCCGCAGGAACCCGCAAGCAGGCGCTGGTCGGCGTCGTCGCCTCTGGTAATCTCGAAATATTGCTCGAGCGCGTTTTGCCGCCCGATCGCTGTTCGATCGAAATCGACACGGCAGCGCGCGGGTTCAAGCCGCTGTGGGAGGCGGTGACTGCGGATTTCATCGCGCATCGCGCCGCAGGCGGTCTGCGCATTTCGATCAACGACGGCGGCGCCCGGCCAGACACCGTGGCGCTGCGTCTCGCCCAGGGCGTCCGCCTGATCGAGGAGACTGAAGCATGAACGCGCTAGCCAAAATCCAGGAACACCATAGCTGGTTCGAAGCGGGTGCGCGCCAGCGCCTTGCCGGGATCGTCGATCCCGGAAGCTTCGTCGAGTTTCTCGGTCCGGAAACGCGCCAGGTCTCGCCGCATCTCGCATTGTTCGATCTGCCGGTGCAGTTCGACGATGGTATCATCGTGGGGGCGGCCAGTCTCGATGGCCGGCCCGTGCTCATTGCCGCGCAGGAAGGTCGCTTCATGGGAGGCGCGTTCGGCGAGGTGCACGGCGCCAAGCTTACCGGCCTGCTCCACGCCGCCGCGCAGTTGTGCCGCGACGTGGTGATCGCCTTCGACACCGGCGGCGTCCGCTTGCAGGAAGCCAATGCCGGCGAGCTTTCGATCTCCGAGATAATTCGCGCGCTGATCGACGCGCGCCGCGCGGGGGTTCGCGTCGTCGGGCTGATCGGCGGTCGCGCCGGTTGCTATGGCGGCGGAAGTATCATCGCCGGATGCTGCTCGGCACTGGCCGTCTCCGAACAGGGTCGGATCAGCGTTTCGGGGCCCGAGGTCATCGAGACCAACAAGGGCGTCGAAGAGTTCGATTCGCGCGATCGTGCGCTGGTGTGGCGAACGATGGGCGGCAAGCATCGCTATCTGATCGGCGGCGCCGATTTGTTCGTCGACGACGAAATCTCCGCGTTTCGCAAGGCGGCCATCGCGGCGCTGAGGCGACCTGCCCGGATCGACGAGACGGTCGTGGCCGCCGAACAGGCGCGCCTGGCGCGTCGGCTCGAGCGTTTCGGCCGCTGTCCTGACGGAAGCGATGTCTGGGCGACCCTCGGCATCGGCGATCCGCAAGCGGTGCCGGGCCTGCCGACGAATCAATTCCTCGAAATTGCCGCTTCGCACCGGGAGAATTCCGATGACGCTCGATGAAGTCCTGGCCTCGCTCTTCGGAACGCACACCGCAACCGGTCTCGACGGGCCGATCCTGTTCGGCGAAGCAAGCCTGGGCGATGGGGAAATGGTCCACCTGATCGGCTTTACCGGCGGCGTCGAACTTGGCGTCGATCATACGATCGCCCTGGCGGCGCGGGTGATCGAGATCGCCGGCGGGACCGATGATTACCCGATCCTGTTCCTGGTAGATTCGAGCAGCCAGAAGATGAGCCGCCGCGACGAGCTGATGGGGCTGAGCGAATATCTCGCCCATCTCGCCAAGTCGCTGCTGCTGGCCGAAGGCGCCGGGCATCGGACAATCGGGCTGCTGTACGGCGGCAGCGCCGCGGGCGCGTTCATCGCTACCGTGCTCTCGTGCCAGACCCTGGTCGCGCTGCCCGGCGCGCATCCGGCGGTGATGGATCTGCCTTCAATGTCTAAAGTCACCAAGCTGCCGCTCGAAATCCTCGAGGAGCGCGCGAAGGCGACGCCGGTATTCGCACCGGGGCTCGATAATCTGGCGCAGACCGGCGCGATCGCCGAGATCTGGGATATTTCCCAGCCGCTCGGGCCACAGCTGGCGGCGGTGCTCGCCAAGCCCGATGCGGGCGATACGCGCGCCCAGCTCGGATTTGCGCGCGGCGGTCGGAAAAAGGCCGCACCGATCGCCGCGGAGATCGTCAAGCTGGCGACCGCCGGTGGTTGAGCAGCGGCTCCATCTTGCCCGCCACCAGATGGTATGGGTGGAGCCCGATGCCTGGAGCGAAATGCTCGCCGCGCGGGGAGCGCCCAATGAGGATGCACTGATCCAGGGCTGGGCGGAGAGTGGCTGGCCGCTCATCGCGCGCAGCCGCAATTGTGAGGATCGAGACGATCTGCTGGCGCTGGGCATCCCGCTCCCGCCCTCAAATGGCAAGGGCCGTCATGCGTTCCGGCTCGGCGCGCAGGCGGTCAGCCACACTGAAAAGCCCCCGCTGCTGGCGCACGCCGCGGCAGCGGCACCGCCGCCCTGGTTGCACAGCATTTCGTCGCTGCTGCTGCTCGACCCGCATACGCGCTGCTTTGGCAGCCTGGCCTGGGAATTCCTGACCGGCTTGCCTTATGTAACCTCGGGATCGGATCTCGATCTCCTCTGGTTTGTCGGCTCCCCGGACGAAGCGGATCGACTGGCGAGCGCGATAGCAAGCATCGATCACGACGCCTTCGTCAGCTTGGATGGCGAGCTCATCACGCCCGATGGCGGCGGGATCCAGTGGCGCGAGTGGCACGCGAATGAGCCGGTCGTGCTGGTCAAGATGCCAGGCGGCCCCCAGCTCTTGCCGCGAGATCGGATATTCGCATGACCGCGATGCGTCTCCTCGCCGAGCAGCGGCACGAGCAGGCGATCGCGCGTCAGGCGGTGGCCGCGCTTCACCTGGAGGTGCGAACCTATCCCAAGCCCGGCCTGGTCAGCCACATCGACAATGGCGCGCACGACGACATGGATCATCTGCTCCTGCACCGTAGCGCTACCGCGCTCGAACCGTATTTTGCGCGGCTGGCCGTTGCGGGTGCCAATGCCGCACGGATGAGCCAATTGCGGATGATCGGTATCGAAGGAGAGGCAGCGATGCTGGCCGTCACCGGCGGCGTGAACACGCATCGCGGCGCAATCTTCGGCATGGGCCTGCTGTGCGCGGCAGCCGGCTTCCGCCAATCATACCGGACAACCCGGCTTGGCGAGATCGTCGGCGCGCTTTGGGCGACGGACATTGTTCGCGGGCCGGTCCCCCTCCACAGCCATGGCTCGGAGGTGGCACGCAAGCATGGCGCGGGCGGCGCTCGCCTTGAGGCAGCCGCGGGCTTCCCCTCGGTGTACGAAAAAGCCATTCCGGCCCTTGACGAGGGAAGGGCGCTGGCGCCGGGGGATGCCGAGGCGGCGCGGGTTCACGCGATCATGCGCCTGATCGCCTCGGTGGAGGATACCAACCTTCTGTATCGCGGCGGGCCGGACGGTCTCGCCTTCGCCCAGCGGGAGGCGCAACGGTTCCTTGACATCGGCAGTGTCGGCAATTGCGCGTGGCGACGCTTCGCGATCGGGATTCACCGGGATTTCGTCGCGCGTCGGCTTAGCCCGGGCGGCTGCGCCGATCTGCTGGCCATGGCGCTGTTCGTGCAGGGTGTGGAGCGATGATGCGCGCGCTGCTCTGCTCCGGGCAGGGACTCATCACCCGGGGGATGTTCGATCGTCTCGCGGCGAATGACGAGTCAGCGCCTGTCCTCGATGCTGCCGCGAAACTGCTCGGCCAGGATCCGCGCGATGTGCTGGCCGGGACAAGCGAGGGCGCGCTCATCGCGGATCGGACGAGCCAGATCCTGTGCATCGCGCGCGCGCTGGCCGCCGCTTCTGCGCTACGCCCGCAAGCGCCAACGATGGTGGCCGGATACAGTGTCGGAGAAATGGCTGCGTGGAGCATCGCCGGCTTCTGGACCGCCGATCAGGCCCTGCGCCTGACCGCGCACCGGGCCGAACTGATGGACGTGGCGGATGCCGGGACCGGGGGGCTGGGCTATGTCCGTGGCCTCGACGAAACGATTCTCGAGCGCCTTCTGGAGCGCCATGCGTGCGCGATCGCCATCCGCAATCCCGGCGGGCTCTACATCATCGGCGGTTTAAGGCCGGACGTCGCGGCATGCTGCGCCGACGCGGTAGAAAGCGGAGCGGTGGCCGCCCGTCCGATCGCAGTGGGGGTCGCCTCGCATACGCCCCGCCTTGCCGCTGCCGTCGCGCCGTTCGAACAGGCGCTGTGGGACGAACCCGTCTGCGCCGGCGATGGCGCGAAGCTCCTGATCGGAGCCGCTTGCGCTACAACAATCCGCGCCGCCGATCGCGCCGCGATATCGGGCCTGGCGCACCAGCTCGCGTCCACCGTCGATTGGAACGCACTGCTCACCGCTTTGGCCGAGCGCGGTGCCCGGCGGGTGCTTGAGCTTGGCCCGGGCGATGCGCTGGCGAACATGGTCCACGCCAACTGGCCGGGGATCGATGTCCGCGCGCTCGACGACTTCACCACCGTCGCCGGCGCGCGGCAGTGGTTCGACGCCGCGTAAGATTTTCTCGAAGCCAACGAAGGAGACAATGCGATGGTCGAAATCATTGGACACGCGCTGGTGCCGATCTTCTTCGTCATTGCGCTCGGCTATATCGGCGGCCTGCGCGGACGCATCGACAACCACCATGTCGGCGAACTCAACACGCTGGTGATGGATTATGCGCTGCCCGCTTCGCTGTTCGTGGCGACGGCGACTACGCCCTGGGCGAAGATGCGCGGCGAGGAATCGATCGTCGTGCTGCTCGCAATTGGAATGATGCTGCCCTATGCGGCTTGGTATCTAATTGCGCGCTGGCGCGGGGTTACGCGCCAGGAGTCGGCGATCGGCGCATTGACCGTCGGGCTGCCCAATTATGCTGCCGCGGGCCTGCCGATCATCCAGGCCGTGGTCGGCACCGCAGGCACCGTCCATGTTGCCGTGGCCATCGCGGCAGGATCGATCCTGCCCTCGCCGGTGACGTTGCTCATCCTGGAACTCAACAAACCGTCGGAAGGCATGACGACTTCGCAGAAACTCACCCAGGCGATCTGGCGCGCTTTCACCAAGCGCATTGTGCTGGCCCCCGTGGCGGGGACGCTGCTATCGGCCTCGGGAGTGGATCTCGGCCCGTTGCTGACCTCATCGCTGCAATTGATCGGCGTATCCGCCGGCGGGGTCGCGCTGTTTCTCACAGGCCTCGTGCTGTCGTCGCAACCCTTCAAGTTGAACCCAGTTGTCGCCGGCGGGACTATTGTCGCGAACCTCCTCCAGCCGGCTTTTGTATGGGCGCTGACTCTGGTGCTGATGGTTCCCGCCGATCAGGCGCGCATCGCAATCCTGCTCGCGGCGATGCCGTCCGGGTTTTTCGGGATCCTGTTCGGGATCAACTACAAGGCTGTCTCCGACGATGTCGGATCGACGGTCATAGCCAGCACGGTCCTGAGTCTGCTCACGCTGGGCTTCGTGATCTACTGGTTCTTTCCCAGCTGAGCGGCGAACCCGCGCCTCGCGCATTTGCGGAAATTTGCAACAATCGACGGACTTTTGCTGCCCGCCGATGATAGCGATGGGACGCCGATCCTCAACTATACCACAGTGTGGCCGAGTATCATGAGGGACGACAAATTCACCCACATTCGTGTGCGCTGGCATACGGAAAGGATGGAATGATGTCCGTTGTAAGGTCGCCCAGTGCCCCGCCCTTCACGCTTTTCACGTCGCTCCGGAATGAGCAGCCGCTTCGCAGCAAGCGATTCCAGCGCGCTGCGCAATTCGATGGGTCGGGGAGGACCGGGATTCAGGCCTCCCGCCGACCTGCAGCAACCGCGCCTCTGTCCCCCGCTACGCTGGCGGCCATTCTTCTAGTCATCGCTGCCCTGGCTCGGTTCGAATTGGCCACAGGCATTCCGGACATGCTGGCGGTCCTGTTCCTTGCGGGCGCGACGGCGGTGCTGATGCTGGAAAAATCACAGTCCGCGTCGGCAGCGCGTGGCGTCACCCCCGCCGAGCTCGCCGCTTCGATCGCGCACGAAGTCAATCAACCGCTCTCCGCCATGACTGCGCACGGGCAGGCCTGCCTTCGATGGTTCGATCGCGATGTGCCGGACGTCGAGGCGGCGAGACAATCGGTGCAGCAGATGCTCGACAATGGCACCCGCGCTGCTGACATCATCGCCAGCATGAGCGCGCTGGCTCGCGGGGCGGCACCGGCTCCTGTGCTGACGGACATCAACCAAGTTCTTGGCTCGATCTTGTCGCGCGTCGAAGGCGAGATTGCGGCAAACGGGATCGAAGTCGCACTGAACTTGAAGGACAGAGTCCCCCGAATAATCGCAGGGCGGACCGAGCTCGAACAGGTTCTGCAGAATCTTGTCATCAATGCAGTCCAGGCATTGGCCGACGTCAACGGTCCGCGCCGGCTCACCATCTCGTCGCGAGCCGCGCGTCGGGAGCGGCAAGTGGTCGTCGAAGTGCGGGACAACGGCCCCGGCTTCACCGCCGCCTGTTCCTCGCGATTGTTCGAGCCGTTCTTCACCACCAAGGCGCAGGGGACGGGGATGGGCCTGGCGATATGCCGGTCGATAGTCGCCAGCATGGGCGGGCACGTCGATGCGCGAAATAACAGCGATGGCCGTGGCGCATGCCTCACCTTGCGATTGAACGCCGCCCGCCCAGAGGGACTGGCAGCATGAGCGCCTCCCAACCGGCCTTGGCGGCCATGGCGGCGCCGGAGCCCGTCGCGTCGCTTGCGATCGTCGTCGATGATGACAAGGATCTGCGCGACGGGCTTGCCAACCTCTTCCGTTCGGTTGGGCAGGAGGCAGCGTTGTTCGCCTCGCCGGCCGAATTTCTCGAGGCCAGGCTTCCGAACGTCCCATCCTGCCTGTTGCTAGACATCCGCTTGCAAGGGGGGAGCGGCTTCGACCTCCAGTTACATCTCAAGCGGATCGGCGCGACTGTGCCGGTCATCTTCATGACCGGGCACGGCGACATCGCCATGGGCGTGCGGGCCATGAAGGCGGGAGCGCTGGATTTTCTCACCAAACCCTTCCGCGACCAGGAGTTGCTGGATGTGGTTGCTGAGGCGATCGACCGTGACCGCCGCCGTCGTAGAGCGGATGAGGCGCTAGGCACCCTCCGGTCGCTTTACGATGGGCTCACCCCCCGCGAGAAGGAGGTGATGCGATATGTCGTGTCCGGCCTGCTCAACAAGCAGATCGCCGGAGAAATGGGGCTGCAGGAAATAACGGTGAAGATCCATCGCGGAAATATGATGCGCAAGATGGAAATGCGCTGCGTCGCCGACCTCGTCCGTGCCGCGGAGAGCCTGGGTCTGTACAAGTTTCGAGGTGTCCACGAGTAGCCGTTGCGGATCGACAATAAGGCGCGGGCAAGAAAAAGGAGGCCGAAGCCTCCTTTCCCTATGGTCTGAAACGCGCATAGGCTTCGTCGCACGACCGGCGTCACGAATATCCGGCCGCTTCGAGAATGAGCCGAGCGACACTGTCTGGATGCGAGACCAAGGACAGATGTCCAGAATCGAGCTCGATGGTCTTGGCCTTCATTCGCTTGGCCATGAAACGCTCGAGATCCGGGTTGATCGTCCGATCCTGTTTCGAAACGGCATAGAAGCTCGGCTTGGAGCGCCATGCCGCCTGGCTGGTGTTGACGGTGGTCAGAACGCGGTTGAACGGCCCCTGCACGGCGTAAAGCACCTTGGCCTGAGCCTCGGGCACCCCGTTGGCGAAATCCTGCAAGAATGCAGTTTCGGTAAGGCTGCCCCAGTCACCGTTGAAGACGATGCCGGCCGATGCCGGCGGTGTCGGAAATTTCGCAGCCAATGCGGTGTAGTTCTCGTTCGCGTCCGGTGCGCGCGCGGCGATATAGACGAGCGACGAAACGCTGGGATGGACGCCCGCCTCGGTCACCAGCATTCCGGAAAAGCTATGACCGCCCAGCACGGTCGGCCCGACCTGATGGTCGAGCACGCGCTGGACCGACGCAACGGCGTCGGCAAAATTGTCGAGCGGGTTCTGCACCGAGGTGACGTTAAGGCCGGCCGCCTGAAGCCGCGGAATGACTCCCGACCAGGACGAGCCATCGGCGAACAGACCATGGACCAGCACGACGTTTCGCGCCTTTGGCGGGCGCTGCGTGGCCCCCACCGCGGTTCCTGAGAGGATACCCGTCGCGGCGCCGGCAACGAGGGCGGCGGAAAAGGTGCGGCGATCGACCATCATGCTGAGCTCCTTTGTTTTACTGCTCCGCCAACCTATCCACTCAGAGGCGGGGTTTATAATCACCTATTGGTTTAGGGTGCGATGGAATGGCGTCCGCTGTGACATTCACCGTGCGTCATTTCACACAGAGCGGCGCCATTATCTCGCATTCGTCGAAGTTAGTGCGCCGATTTGCCGGAAAGTAATCTCCCGGCGCTCGCTCTAGTCGAAACTATGCAAAACGATCGTATGATGTTGTCTTGCGGCATATTGGTGAAGTCTCCCGGCACTTCGAAAAGCCCTCACCGCGAATGCGCTGCGGTGGGCGGCAATTGCGACCGAGGAATGCATGCAACGATTTATCCTGCAGCCAGCTTCTGTGCCGCGTCCGTTCCGGCCGGAAGAGCGTCCGCTGTTTCCCGGATCGCCTTATTCTCCGCTGCATCCGCCGGCGCGGCGCGTCCTGTTTGCGGTCGCTGGAATTCTGTTTGGTGTGATCGTCAATCTGGGCAACGGGCTGGTGATCGCCAACGTACCGGTGCTCGCGGGCGCAGCGACCGACTATGTGCCTTCGGTCGCGCTTTTGACCGGCGTCTACATCGCGTTCAACGCCTCCGCGAACCTCGTGCTGGTAAAGGCGCGCACCCAATTGGGCATCCCGCGGGTAACGCTGATGCTGCTATCGAGCTACGCGTTCGCGGCAGTGCTGCTTTGGCTCCGCCCTGGCCTCTCGACCGCGCTGGTCCTCGCCGCAGCGAGCGGTATGAGCGCTGCGGGCCTGACCACCCTGTCGGTCTATTACTGCATGCAGAGCCTTCCTGCCGCAGTGAAGCCGCTCGGACTGATCCTAGGCATCGGCGCGGTCCAGCTGGGCGCTCCGCTCGCGCGGCTGTTTCCGGTCGATCTGTTTTCGCTGGACGGATGGCTTTCGCTAGGCTTGCTGCAGCTGGCGATCGCGATGGCGGCGATCGCGATCATCCTTGGCTATCCATTGCCGCCCAGCGAGCGCAGCAAGGCGTTCGAGCCCCTCGACGGCGCCACCTTCGCCTTGTTCCTCGTCGCGAACCTGTGCCTGTGCACCGTCCTCGCCGAGGGTCGGCTGCTATGGTGGTCGGACACGCCCTGGCTGGGCTGGGCGCTCGCTGCGTGCGTCCCCTGTTACGCCGGCGCACTCCTGATCGAGTCCCTACGCGCCCATCCGCTGCTCCAACTGCGCTGGTATGGCACCAAAGTCATCGCGACCTTTGCTGCCGTCGCCGTGGTCGTGCGGCTCGCGCTTTCCGAACAGGCTTACGGCGCAGTTGGGCTGCTCAGCTTCGCCGGACTCGATAACGATCAGTTCCATACGCTGTATCTGTGGATTCTCGGCGGCCAGATCCTCGGCATCGCCGTCGCCGCGCTGACCACCCGTATCGGCACTCAGCCATATCAGGTGATGGTGGCCGCCCTGATCATCGCGCTGGCCGCCTGGCTCGACAGCGGCTCGAACACTCTCACCCGCCCCGACAACATTCTCATGACGCAGGCGATGATCGCCTTCGGCACCACGCTCTTCATCGGCCCCGCCCTGGTCTATGGCGCGATGGAGATGCTCAAAAAGGGCAGCGACCACCTCGTCAGCCTGGTCGTGCTGTTCAGCATGACCCAGAATATCGGCGGACTGGCCGGCTCTGCACTACTCGGCAGCTATCAGGTGGTTCAGGCCAAATCCCATGCCGGCGCGCTGGCCGATGGTCTCGCCGTGGGGAATCCGATCGTCGCGGCGCGCATCCAGCAGGGCGCGGGCGCCCTCGCCGGAGTAATCCAGGATCCCGCTCAACGCGCGGCGCAGGGCGCCGGCCTCTTGGGCGACGCTTTGGCCGGGCAAGCCGCCGTCCTTGGGTTCAACGACGCCTTCATGCTCGTGTCGCTGGTCGCGATATCGGCCGCCCTGTTTCTCGCAATCGTCATCGTCCGGCTCCGCATCGCTAAGGGCAGGTCGGCGCGCAAAGGAGTGCCGCAATGAGTGAAGCCAGCCCCGCCATCGGCGCGCCCCCCGAAACCCCGCCGCCTTATTGGCGACCGGCCCGGCGCAACCCGATATTCGTCGTCGCGGCCGTGCTGCTGGCATCGGCCGCGCTGCTGGCGGTTCTGGCGGTGTGGGGTTTGCCTCCTTTCGCGCGCGGCTCCGAATCCACCAACAACGCCTATGTCAAAGGGCGCGTGACGGTGATCGCGCCGCAAGTCAGCGGCTATGTCAGCAGCGTCCTCGTCAAGAGCTATGAGCGGGTTCGCAAGGGCCAGATTCTCGTCACGATCGACGATGGCATCTATCGGGCGCGGGTCGACCAAGCCGGGGCCAACGTCGAAGCGGCCGAAGCCGCACTTGCCAACAGCACCCAGGCCAAGGCAGTCCAAACGGCGGGGGTCTCCGTGCAAGTCGCCGGATTGGGCGGCGCACAAGCCCAGCTGCTCAAGGCCCGCGCCGACATGGCAAGAGCCCAGGAGCTGGTGCAGGACGGTTCAATCGCTCGGCGCGAATATGATCAGACGTTGGCGGCATTGCGCGCCGCCGAGGCGCAGGTCCGGGAGGTTTCGGCGACCGGGCAGGTGGCGCGCGAAGGCGTCAAGACCGTCGAGGTCGGGCGGGCCGGGCTCCAGGCGCAGGTCGATGCCGCGCGCGCCTTGCTGCGCCTTGCCGAAATCGATCTCGAGCATAGCGTGATCCGCGCCCCCGAGGACGGTCAGCTCGGTGAGATCGCCGTCCATCTCGGCCAGTTCGTCGCGCCCGGAACGCAGTTCTTCGCGCTGGTCCCGTCGGACATCTGGATCGTCGCCGATTACAAGGAGGCGCAAACCCACCGCATCCGCGCCGGGCAGAAGGCCTGGTTCACCGTCGATGCGCTCGGTGGCGCCACCCTCACCGGGTACGTCGCGCAACTCGCTCCGGCAACCGGATCGCAGTTTGCGGTCCTCAAGCCCGACAATGCCACGGGCAATTTCGTCAAGGTGCCGCAGCGGATCGGCGTGCTGATATTGGTGGATCGCGGCCAGGCGCTGGCCGAGCGGCTGCGTCCGGGAATGTCGGTCGAAACGCGTGTGGAGGCGGGACGATGAAGCGGGCCAATATCGCATTGCTGCTGGCGGTGAGCGCCTGTGCCGGGCCAAGGCCCTCCGCGCCGCTTGCCGCGCAAATCTCCGCCCCGCCCGCGTGGCGAAGCGAGGGTGCGACGATGGGGGAGGTCGATTCTACATGGTGGCAGTCGTTCGGCGATCCCACGCTGGTCGCTCTCGTCGAGCGCGCGCTCGCCGACAATGCCGATCTCGGCATCGCCGCGGCGCGAGTCGATGAGGCGCGCGCGCAGTTCCGCCTCGCCGGCGCCCAGCGCTTGCCGAATATCGCGCTGGCGGCCGGCGGGGCGCGGGATCGTCACGTCAGCCCCTTCGGCAAGCCGGTCTATGAATGGGCCAGCCAGGGGCAGGTCGGAATCTCCTACGATATCGACCTGTTCGGGCGGCTGCGGAGCGCCGATGCCGCGGCGCGAGCATCCTTGCTGGCGAGCGAGGCGGCGCGGGACAATGTGCGCCTGGCGATCGCCGCCTCGGTGTCGTCGGGATATGTCGGGCTGCGCGCTCTGGACGCACGCCTGGTGGTGCTTCGCGATACGCTCGCCGCACGGGAGACATCGCTGCGTCTAGCACGTCGCCGCGCCGAGGCGGGCTATTCGCCGGCAATAGAGCTTCGCCAGGCACAGGCAGAATATGATGCCACCGCGCAACTCATCCCCGCCACCGAGCTGGCCCTCCGCCGCCAGGAGAACGGCCTGTCGCTCCTGCTCGGCGCCAATCCCGGGCCGATCCCGCGTGGCCAAACGCTTGACCAGCTCGCGCTCCCGCCGGCGAGCTCCTTCCTGCCATCGTCGTTGCTCCGGCGCCGGCCGGATATAGCGGCTGCGGAAAATCAGATCGTCGCGGCGGACCGTTCGCTCGACAGTGCGCGCGCGGCGTTCCTGCCCGATATCCAGCTCAACGGGGCGGGGGGGTATGTCGCGTCGAGCCTGTTGTTGCAAAATCCGTTCGGGGTCTTTTCGCTGGGAGCGTCGGTTCTCGCGCCACTGTTCGACGGTGGCCGTCTGCGCGCGCAGGCCGATGGTGCGGCGGCGCGGCGCGATGCTGCTGCCTTTGCGTATCGACAGACCGCGCTGAATGCGTTCAGGGAAGTCGAGGACGCGCTTGCGGCTATTTCCTACAATAGTCTGCAAGAGCAGGAAGTGCTGCGCCAGCGCCGCTCCACCGCCGATTTGCTGGGGTTTGCAACTGCCCGCTATCGCTCCGGCTATTCGGCCTATCTCGAGCAGATCGACGCCGAACGTGGCCTGCTGGCGAGCGATCTAGCTTTGGTTCAGATTCGCGCCGAACGCCTGACTGCCGCGATCGCGCTGTATCAGGCACTGGGGGGCGGGTGGAGCGCCGACGGCGTGGTGAAGCCTCGTTCCGCCCCATAGGCTGGGGCCGTCAGCTTCCCGCGACATCAGGCATGATCGTGCCCATTTCCATGGCCTGGCTGGCTGGAACTTCCTGGATCCCGATCACGATCTGGTCGGTCGGGGCGGCAGTCGCCGCCTGCACCAGCTCCCAAAGCCGGGACAGCATGCGCCGCTTGTAATCAGGCGGGCGGCCGGTTCGAATGAGCAACGTCAGCGATACCGCCGCCGCCGGCCGGCCGGCGCTGAAGCCATATCCGCGCTCGTATTCCTGGAAAATCACATGGACCCAGGCCGGATCGACACCGGACATTTCGACATGCAGCGCAGTGATTGCTTCGGCCAGCTTCTGCCGCCCGGCGAGATCGAGGCGGCCGGTTTCAACTGCGATCGTATAAAGCGGCATCGGTCGATTCCTCCTGAATTTTGCTTGGGACAATCTAATTCCTGCGAGCGCAGCCACACATCATCTCTTGGTTTCGATTTGCGGGGATCGAACCCACCCGATCGAAACGACCGTATGATGTTCCGCTGCGATAATGCCGGCCAGATTGGCGCGCGAAAGCGAGGGCGCCGATGGAGATTTCCGCATTGCTGCTGGCGAGGATACAGTTCGCCTTCACCGTCTCTTTCCACATCATCTTCCCCGCCTTCACGATCGGCCTGGCCGCCTGGCTGACGCTGCTGGAGGCGCTGCGGATGGTCACCGGGCGCCCGCTTTACCGCGTGCTGTTCGATTTCTGGCTGAAGATCTTCGCCATCTCGTTCGGGCTCGGCGTCGTCTCGGGGATCGTCCTGGCCTTTCAGTTCGGCACCAACTGGAGCGAATTGTCGCGCCGCACCGGCGCCATTCAGGGGCCCTTGCTCGGCTATGAGAGCTTCACTGCCTTCGCACTGGAGGCCAGCTTCTTCGGCATCATGCTGTTCGGCCGGAAGCGCGTGCCGGAGTGGCTCTATCTGGTGGCGTGCGCGATGGTGGCGCTAGCGACCAGCCTCTCGGCCTTCTGGATCATGGTCAACAACAGCTGGATGCAATGGCCGACCGGCTATGCGATCGACGCCAACGGCATCTTCGTGCCGACCGACTGGAATGCGATCATTTTCAGTCCGGTGGTGTGGGTGCGCTTCCCGCACATGCTGCTGGCATCCTACGTCACCGGCGCGTTCTGCGTCGCCGCGACCGGTGCTTGGCTGCTGCTGCGCGGGCGCGACCATGCCGAGGGGCAGGCGATGATGCGGATGGGTCTCGGCCTTGCCGCGGTCCTGGTGCCGATTCAGATATTCTTTGGCCACCTCACCGGCGACTATGTCCACGACAGGCAGCCGGCCAAATTCGCCGCGATCGAAGGCCGCTGGCACGATGAGCAACCCGCCTCCGAGATATTGTTCGCGATCCCCGACGAGGCTCGCGAGAAAAACCATTTCGAGATTGCGGTGCCCTATGCCGGCAGCCTGATCGGCTCGATGTCGCTCGATTCGAAGGAAGTCGGCCTCACCAGTTTCCCGGTCGCGGATCGGCCCCCGGTCGCGATCCCGTTCTTCGCATTCCGGATCATGGCCGGGATAGGCTTCTTCATGCTCGGCCTGTCCTGGTATGCCAGCTGGCTGATGCTGCGCGGCCGGCAGTTCGAGCGGCGCTCGCTGCTGCGCGTGGTGTTCCTCAGCTTCCCTCTCGGCTTCATCGCGACGTTGACCGGCTGGTTCACCGCCGAGGTCGGGCGCCAGCCCTGGGTCGTCTATGGGGTGTTACGGACCGCGGACGCCGTAACGCCGTTCCGGACCGCGCCGGAAGTCGCGTTCAGCTTGGCGTTGTTCGCCGTGATCTATCTCGCGATCTTCCTGGCGGGCATGACCTTCATCTTCCGCCTGCTGCGCGGCGGCCCATCGGCCTCGCACCGCCACGACCGGCGATCCGCCAACCCCAAGCGTCCCTTGTCCCTGATCCGCGACGAAGCCGCCGGCGCTTCGCTCGAGAAGGAGTGAAGCCATGGCCGAGTTCTGGACCGCCGCGCTGGCGCTGACGATCTTCCTCTATGTCCTGCTCGACGGGATCGATCTCGGCGTCGGCATCCTGTTCGGGTTCGAGCGAGATGAAGATCGCCGCCGCCAGATGTTGCAGACCGTTTCGCCGATCTGGGACGGCAACGAAACCTGGCTGGTCGTCTCTGCGGCGATCCTCTTCGCTGCCTTCCCGCTGGTCTATTCGCTGGTGTTAAGCGCCTTTTACCTGCCGCTGATGTTGCTGCTCGCCGGTCTCATCCTGCGCGGCGTGGCATTCGAGTTCAGAGCGCAAAGCCACCGGACGAGAGGGCTGTGGGATATAGGCTTTTGGGTCGGCTCGATCGTCGCCGCCTTTGTTCAGGGCTGCGCGGTCGGGGCGCTGGTTGTCGGATTGCCCAACCATGGCGGGCAATTCACCGGGGGAGCGTTTTTCTGGCTCAACCCGTTCGCCGTGACCAGCGGCATCGCCTTGTGCCTGGGCCACGCCCTGCTCGCGGCGTGCTGGCTGGTCCGCAAGACCGAGGGGGCGCTGCGGGATCGTGCTCGGGCACAGGCGCTGTGGCTGCTGCCCGCCGTCGCTGCTGCGCTTGCGCTACTCTTATTCTATTCGCTGAGCCTCGACTTGCCGGTGCTGCACCGCTGGAGCGCCAGGCCTGAAATGGCCGTGCTTCCTGCGATTGGGCTAGCCGGGGGTGCGGTATTGGTGTTCGGTTTGCAGCGACGGCGGGACAGCCTGCCGATGATCGGCGGGTTGATCATCTATGTCGCCGCGTTCGCTTCGCTGGCGGCGTCGTTCCTGCCCTACATGATTCCCTTCTCGATCACCTATCTCCAGGCGGCTGCGCCGGCGAGCAGTCTGAGCTTCATGTTCTGGTTCGCCGGGATCATCGTGCTGCCTCTCACCATCGTCTACGCCGCGGTCAATTTCCTGACCTTCTGGGGCAAGATAGTCCCCGAGGACGAAGGCTATTGATTGGTCGACCCGATCCCCCGGCAAACCAAAGTATCGGTTCCCAAGCCATCAATGAAGATACCAATATCAGGAATAGATTCAGCTTAATCGAAGGGAGGACGACGTGACCGCCATCAGTCAGCTCAAGGGATTTGCCGTTCCTCTAACGTCGACGGGCAAGTCGTCGATAGACCCGGCGCCACCCTGGCATTATTCGAGCGATTGTATCGCCATCGAATATTGGGCTGATCCCGAAGCGATCGCGGCGCTGCTGCCGCCCGGAATGATCGCCGATCCCGACGCCGGCGGCCGCTGTTTCTACTGGTTCCTCGATTGGCAGTTCACCGGGGAAAATGACGAGCTGACCGATCCTGCGCGCTACCAGTATCGCGAGGCATTCGTGCTGATCGATGCGATCTATGAAGGCATGCGCGTGGCGTATTGCCCCTATATCTTCGTCGACAATGACGCTGCGCTCGCGCGCGGCTGGATCCAGGGATTTCCCAAAAGGCTCGGCAGCGTCTTCCAGACCCGCACCTTCGCCGCGCCGAGCGCCGCTGCCGCCCCACTGGCACCCGGCAGCCGCTTCGGCGCCAGCCTCGGCGCGCATGGCGAGCGCCTCGCCACCGCGCGCATCCAGCTCGAGGAAGCGGTCGCGGACCCGACTACCGTGTTCAATCGCCCGACGACGATCCGCCGCTACTTCCCGCAACTCGTAGCCGGCAAACAGCACGAGCCCGCCGTGGATGAGCTGACGCTCTCGCTCACCGACGATCCGAGCATCGTCGATATGTGGGCAGGCAGCGCGGAACTCGTGATCCCCGAAGTTGCCGGTGAGGACATGCACTTGATCGCGCCAATCCGGGTCGGCCGCGGATATCGCTTCTCGATGTCCTATTCGGTCACCGACCTGCGCATCCTCAACGATTATCGCGCCTGATTTCACGGAGGGGTTCCGCCATGACCACCGTTGCCCATCAATTCATCGAGACCCTCGCCGCCGCCGGGGTCAAGCGCATCTACGGCGTCGTCGGTGACAGCCTCAACGGCCTTACCGAGGCGCTGCGTCAGCATGGCGGCATCGAATGGGTGCATGTCCGGCATGAGGAGGTCGCTGCCTTCGCCGCCGCTGCCGATGCGCATCTGACCGGCGAGCTCGCGGTGTGCGCGGGAAGCTGCGGGCCGGGCAACCTTCATCTCATCAACGGGCTGTTCGATTGCCAGCGCTCGCGCGTGCCGGTTCTGGCGATTGCCGCGCATATTCCCTCCGCGGAGATCGGCTCGGGCTATTTCCAGGAGACGCATCCGCAGGAGCTGTTCCGCGAGTGCAGCCACTATTGCGAATTGGTCTCGGACCCCGCCCAGATGCCGCGGTGCCTCGAGATCGGCATCCGCACCGCGATCGGCGAGCGCGGCGTTTCGGTCATCGTCATTCCCGGCGACGTCGCGTTGCGGCCGGCAATCGACAGCCCCCCACCCAAGCCGGCCGGCCTTTTGCCCAGGCCGCCGATCGTCGTGCCCCCCGAACGCGATCTCGATACGCTGGCGGCGTTGCTCAACGAAGACCGGCGGGTCACGATCCTGTGCGGATCGGGCTGCGCCGGCGCGCATCCCGAACTAATCGAACTGGCCGGCCGCCTCAAGGCGCCGATCGTCCATTCGCTCAAGGGCAAGGAATTCGTCGAATATGACAATCCCTACGATGTCGGCCCGACCGGGCTGATCGGATTTGCGTCAGGCTATTATGCGATGGCCGACACCGACATTTTGCTCATGCTCGGCACCGATTTTCCCTACCGCCAATTCTATCCCAGGGGCAGCGGCGTCAAGATCGCACAGGTCGATATCCGGCCAGGGCAATTGGGCCGGCGGGTTTCGCTCGATCTGGGTCTGGTCGGCGAGGTCCGCGAGACGATCCGCGCATTGCTGCCCAAGCTCGCCGAGAAGGACGACAGCACCCATCTCGACCAAGCGGTGGGGCATTATCGCCGAACCCGCAAGGAGCTCGATGCTCTCGCCACCGGCGAGCCGGGATCGGGCCGCATCCACCCGCAGCAGATCGCAAAGGCGTTGAGCGATCTCGCTTCGGAAGATGCGATCTTCACCTTCGACGTCGGCCTGCCAGTTGCATGGGCGGCGCGCTATCTTGCGATGAACGGCAAGCGCCGGCTCGTCGGGTCGCTCTGGCATGGCTCGATGGCCAACGCGATGCCGATGGCGCTCGGCGCGCAGGTGGCATTTCCGAAGCGGCAGGTGATCTCGCTTTCGGGGGATGGCGGCTTCACCATGCTGATGGGCGATCTGCTGACCTTCCGCCAATATGGCCTGCCCGCCAAGATCGTCGTGTTCAACAATGGCTCGCTTGGCTTCATCGAGACCGAGCAGCGCTCGACCGGCTTTCTGCCCTTCGGCACCGATCTCGACAATCCCAACTTCGCAGCAATGGCGGAGGCGATCGGCATCATGGGCGTTCGCATTGAGGATCCCGGCGATGTCGAGAGCGGCATCCGCAGGGCGCTGGAGCATGACGGCCCGGCGCTGATCGACGCGGTCGTCACCCGAACGGAGCTTCCGATCCCGCCTTCGATCAATCTCGAGATGGCCAAGGGGTTCACGCTCTATATGGCGCGCGCCATCATGAACGGGCGGGGAGACCAACTGATCGACCTCGCCCGCACCAATTTGTGGCGTTGAGGCCATGCACAAGCTTTTCCAAGCGGATCCGAAGCGCCTTGGCCGCCCTGCGGGCCCGCCGATGGCGGATGCTCTGCCGGACTACCGGGTTGACGGCAGCCCGCCCGAGCTTCGCGATGCGCTGGTCGATTTGCTGGGCGCCGATCAGGTCCTCGACCGGCTCATCGATCTCGTGCGCTATGCGTCGGATGCGAGCGCCTATCGCTATGTGCCCAACGTCGTCGTGAAACCTCGCACGCCCGACGAAATGATGAAGCTGCTCAGCTATTGCCGTATCAATGGCCGCAAGGCGGTGTTCCGCGCGGCGGGGACCAGTCTCAACGGCCAGTCGCAGGGCGACGATATCCTTATCGATGTCCGCGCGCATTGGCAGGGGTGCAGCGTCGAGGCCGATGGCGATTTGTTGCGCACCAAGCCGGGAACGATCCTGGGTCATGCCAATGCGCGGCTCGCCCGTTTCAAGCGCAAGCTCGGCCCCGATCCCGCCAGCCACGGCGCCTGCACCATCGGCGGTGTGATCGCCAACAATGCCGGCGGTATGCGCTGCACGCTCGATCGAGACGCGTATCACACGCTGGCCGATTGCACTTTCATCTTGCCCTCGGGGACGCTCATCGACACTGGCCGGGTCGGCGCTGAAGCGCGCTTCGCCGAGCTGGAGCCAGAACTGGCCGAAGGCCTGATGGCCCTGCGCGCCGAATTGATCGCGGACACCGCCCTGGCCGAACGGGTGCGGCACAAATATGCGATACGCAACACCCACGGCTATCGCTTGTGCGCATTGCTGGATGGCGAGACGCCGCTGCAGATCTTCAAGCGGCTGCTGGTCGGGTCGGAGGGCACGTTGGCGTTCATCGCCGATGCGACGTTGCGCACCGTTCCTTTGCCCAGCATCTCCGGCGTGGCGTTCGTGGTGTTCCCGACCATCGACGCCGCAGTGACGCAGGTGCCCGAACTCGTGGCCCGGGGGGCGTCCGCAGTCGAGCTGATGGTCGCGCCGGCGCTCACCGCCGCGAGCGCATTCATTCCGGGAACGCCCAGTTATTGGGCGAAGCTGGATCCCAAGGCGGCGGCCTTGCTGGTCGAGTTCAGCGCCGATTCCGAGGAGGAACTGGCGGCCAAGGAAGCCGAGGTCACCAGCTTCCTCGAGGCAGGCGACCTGGTTCGCCCGGTCGAATTCACCAGCCTCGCCGAAGCCGTCGAACTCGCCTGGCATGTGCGCGAGGGGCTGTTGGGCCTGGTCGGCAAGCAGCGGCCTGCGGGAACCACGCTCCTGACCGAGGATGTCTGCTTTCCGCCGCACAATCTCGCCGCTGCCGCCCATGACCTCCAGGCGCTACTCGAACGGCACGGCTTCCCGCCCGGGATCGCCGGCCACGCCGCGCACGGCAACCTCCACTTCATGCTCGTCGCCAAGCTCGACGAGGAAGAAAGCCGGCAGCGCTATTCGGCGTTCATGCTGGACCTCGTCGAGCTCGTCGGGCGCAAATATGACGGTTCGCTCAAGGCCGAGCATGGCACCGGGATCAACATGGCGCCGTTCGTCGAAGCCGAATGGGGCGAGAAGGCCACCGCGATGATGTGGCGGATCAAGCAGCTCGCCGACCCCGAAGGCGTGCTCGGGCCGAACGTGATCCTCACCCGCGACAAGGACGTGCATCTCAAGGCGCTCAAATCGATCCCGTCGATCGAAGCGACCTCGGACGCCACGCAATGCATCGAATGCGGGTTCTGCGAGCCGGTCTGCCCGAGCCGCAACGTCACCACTACGCCGCGCCAGCGGATCGTCATTCGCCGCGAAATGGCGCGCCAGGCACCGCGATCTCCAGTCCTGACGCAGCTGCAAGAAGACTATGAATATGACGCGATCGAAACCTGCGCCGGCGACGGCATGTGTTCGACGCGCTGCCCGATTGGAATCAATACCGGCAGCTTGATGCGCTCCTATCGCCGCCTCGAACGCAGCGAGCGCAGCGAGGCCATCGCTCTCGGCGTGGCGCGCCGCTGGGCACTGGTCGAGCGTGTCTCCCGGGTCGCGCTGGGTGCCACCTTGATTGCTCAGAAAACGGTAGGCCTCGCTCCGTTGAGATGGGCCAGCGGCGCAGCGCGCGCAGTGATATCGCCAGACCTCATTCCCACCGTGCCGGGACCGATGCCGCGACCGGGCAAGGCGCTCCCGAAAAATGCGAAAGAGGACGCGGCGGCGGTGTATTTTCCGGCGTGCATAAATCGCATCTTCGGTCGCGACCCCGATTGCCGCGACGCCATGAGCCTGCCCGAGGCGCTGCTGAGCGTTTCGGAGCGCGCAGGGCGCCCGTTATGGATTCCGCCCGACGTTCGCGGGCTTTGCTGCGCCACTCCCTTTGGCTCGAAGGGTTTCGACAAGGCGCATGGCTATATGGCGTCGCGCATCGCCGATGCGTTCTGGCGCTGGTCCGACGACGGCACGCTGCCGGTGGTCGTTGATGCCGTATCGTGCACACATGGGCTGATCGAGGATGTCGCCGGATATCTGAGCGATGCCGAGCGCGCGAACTTCGCGAAAGTTCGCATCGTCGATTCGACCGAATGGTGCCGTGAGCTTCTACCGAACTTGAATGTCGAGGAGAAGTTGCGCCGCGTCGTGCTCCATCCGACCTGTTCGATGACGCACCTCAACCTGACCGACGCGCTCAAGGATGTCGCCCAAGCGGTCGCCGAGGAAGTCGAGATCCCGATCGGCGCCGGTTGCTGCGGAACGGCCGGGGACAGGGGTCTGCTGCATCCCGAACTGGTCCGTTCGGCGACCAGGGATGAACTCGCATCGCTCAGCCAGGATCCGGCCGATGCCTATCTGTCCGCCAACCGAACCTGCGAAATGGGGATGCTTCACGCCACCGGCCGGTCGTATGAATCGTTCATCTATTCGCTCGAGCGTCAAACCCGCCCCCCAACCTTCGAGCACTAGGAATGCGTCACGGCACCAGCGAGCGGCTTCCTACGCATGGCGCTCGGCATCCATCGGTGCCCCATCTTGGCGATGCCGCCGATGAGGCCGCCACGCGCGGAGACCGGCTCGCCGACCGGGTTGCTGCTGTCGGTGGTTCCTGGGGTTTCATCATTGCGTTCTCGGTGGTGCTACTTGGCTGGATGTTGCTGAACACGGATGTGCTTCAGCATTGGGGCCTGGCTTTCGACCCCTACCCCTATATCTTCCTAAACCTGATGCTCTCGACCCTTGCCGCCGTCCAGGCGCCGGTGATCATGATGAGCCAGAACCGGCAGTCCAAGCGAGACAGGGTTGCCGCGAGCCTCGACTATGAGGTCAATTTGCGGTGCGAGCTCGAGATGCTGCGGTTGCACGAAAAGGTCGATGTCGCGGTGGCCCGGCGCCTTGACGAAATTCTAATGCTGCTCCGCCGCGATTTCCCAGCGGAGAGCCAGGAGGGATAGGCGTTGCATACATGAACGACCAGGAATCCGGCCCGCACAGCTATTGGCATTTTTCCGGCTCAAGGTTGGCCGTAGCAATGATCTTGGTAATTGCCTTGGCGCTGCCTGGGCGAAGTGATGCCCAAAGTGTGCCGCCTGCAGCCGCGGCCCAGCATCACGCCGAGAACGGCGAAGCTGCGCTCCAATCTGCCGATACCCTTGCCATAGCGCTCACCTATACCAGCGATGCCAATGCGGATGTCTCGGGAGGGATGCGAACCGGGGCCGCGTATCTCCAGCGGGTCGGGGTCACCGGCGACCTGGATATGGCTCGTGCTGTCGGGTGGAATGGAGCCACTGCGCACATCAGCGTGCATTCGATAATCGGGACAGGTCTCTCCGCCAGCCGCGTCGGGAATCTGCTGACCGTCAGCGGCATCGAAGCGTCCCCTGCGCTGCGGTTGTTCAATCTGTGGATCGAGCAGAAATTGGGAAACAGCGCATCGCTGCGCGTCGGTCAATTCACCGCCGGGCAGGAATTTGCAATCAGTTCAACGGCAAACTTCTTCGTCAACTCGACCTTCGGCTGGCCGGGCAGCTTCGCAGTCGATTTGCCGGGAGGAGGCCCAGCATATCCAATCGCGGTTCCCGGGATCCGCTTCGCCACGACGCGCGACAGCGGCAAGACGACGATCCGCGCCGCGTTGTTCGCAGCGAATCCGCTGGGCCGCGATCTGCGCGGGCTCGCCGGCTGGGAGTTCAGGGGGCAGCCACTCGCGATCGCCGAATTGGCGCGAACAGCCGGAGGCGACGACCCTATCTGGAGTGTCGCAATCGGCGGTTGGCATAGCTTCGATCGCTTCGCGAACGTGCGATCCCCGTCTGGGATCCCGCGCAATGGAAACGGCGCGCTCTACGTAATCGGCGACGCACTGTTATGGCAGCACGGCGCACGCAAGGTCCATGGCTTTGCGCGTCTCACCGCGTCGCCCAATGACCTCAATACGATCAACCGCTATTTCGACGCGGGAGTGACGATGGAGGGCCTATTTGCGTCGCGGCCGCACGACGTCGCCGGTCTTGCGGTTGCTGCTGCCGCCCTTTCCAACTCGACCGACAGCCGCCGAGGCGGCGCCTCTCGGGCGGAGATTGCGATCGAAGCTAGTTATCAACTTCGCTTTGGCACCAACCTCTACGTTCAGCCCAACGCTCAACTGATTATCCCGCCCTCTCGGGGAGTGGATGGCCCAGCCTCGTCCCGACAACGCGGTCGGGCTACGGTTGTCGGCATCCGAACGTCGCTGCAGTTATAGTGAGATGGTCCGCTAATAGCTAACTTACATCCACTTGCGGGCTTGGCGTCGGCCCGCTTAGAACGAGTGAATAGCTGGATGCTCGCTTAACGCCGATGGGGAGGGAATGGCAAAACGAGATGGTTCCTGTCGAACGCAAAAGCGCGATCGAACCGAACCATGACCCGGTCCGGCTTGTTGGTCCTTTGGCTGATTCCCTTGGCGCTGATTGCCAATGTGCCGCGCGCTGTAGCGCAGGCTGATGGGATACGGCAGTATAAGCATAACAGCTGGACTCACGAGGCGGGGGCGCCATCCAAGATTACGAGCATCGCACAATCGCCCGATGGCTACCTGTGGCTAGCGGCTCAAGAGGGTCTTTACCGGTTCGACGGCGTGACCTTCGAACGAATGCGCCACGCCGATCCGGACAAGGATTCACTCCCAGCATCCCGCGTCATTGTTACCCGATCCGGCACAATATGGGCGACGTTCGGCCGCACGCTGTTTCAGTATCGCCAGGGGAAGCTTTACGCAGTGCCCGGCCCTGCGATCGAGGCCTTTTCGCCTTTGAGGGAAGGGCCAGATGGAGCAATCTGGTTTAGCGACCTCAAGCTCGGCGGTGGTGGGTTGTATCGTTATTGGCGCGGCCGCTTTGAGCAGGTCGGAGGAAAATGGGGCATTCCGAAAGCGTATGTCTCAAGCATACTCATCGCCCGGAATGGTGCAGTCTGGACGGTGACGCCCGGAAAGCTAATGTTCCTCCGTCCTGGCAGCAGGCGGTTCCACGTTATGGACGAGGATGTCGGCTTCTATGGCGGCCTTGCGGAGGATGCCCAAGGCAATATTTGGTTCTCCGGGCGCGAGGGCACTCGTCTAGTTCGAGATGCGATGTCCCCCATGGCGAAACCGGCGAGGGCGATAGCCTACCCGCCGGTCGCCAGGTTGAGGGGAGCCTCGCCGATGGTCGATCGGATGGGTGCCCTATGGGGCAGCAGCTGGTCGAACGGCATTTTCCGCATTCCCCTGGGCGGCGCCGCACCCGCCGGATCGGCTATCGACACGTTCGAGGCCAAGGACGGTCTTTCCTCGGACGTGAACGAACAAATGCTCGAAGATCGAGAAGGAAATATCTGGGTCGGTACGCAACTCGGATTGGACAGCTTCCGCGCTACGCCGGTTACGATCGAGCCGGCCATCGAACTCAATCCCGAAGGCTATATGCTCACATCGGACGGGCGGGGAACCGTCTATGTAGTTGCAAGCGACAAGATTTATGAGATCGCGCCGGGCAAGCAGCCCCGCCTTGCCGCGCAATGGCCCGAACCGATCGATGCAGTATGCCCCTCGCATGATGGATCGATATGGGTTTCTTCGGACTCACATCTCGGCCGATTGCAGCATGGCTCTATCCGGAGCGTCGGAGGGCCCGGCGTCACGATGTCCAGTTGGGCTTGCCGCGAAGACCGGCAGGGGCGGACTTGGTTCCTCACCCAGGATGGCGGCGTCAGGGGGCGGCTCCGGGACGGCCGCTGGGTGGCGCCATCGAAGGCGGTAGCCGATTACTCCCCCTTCCTTGATATGGCGCTGAATCACGAGGGCTACCCGGTCGTGAAATGGGGCACCAAAAACGTCCGGGTAATCGGAGCGCGAACGATATCCTCGATCCGGCAGCAGGCACTCGGCACAGGGCGCATTTTTGACATCGCCGACGCCCCGACGGGATTATTCATTGCTGGGGATGAACGCCTCGGGCGCTGGCGGGGGGATCAAGTCCAGACGCTCGATACCCGCAAAACCTATCCTTGGCTGAAGATACGGGGACTGGTCCAGACGCCGCATGGCGAAACCTGGGCGATCGGAGCGAACGGCATCCTGCGCTTATCAACTGCGAAACTCGACTATGCATTCGGTCATCCCGGGGCAGACCTCCCCTATGAGCGCTTCGATGCCAATGACGGGCTCAAAGCCGGGATGCAGCATGCCGGCTATCGGGGGCAGCAGGTGGCCCAAGGGGGAGATGGGCGGATCTGGTTCCTGACGGCTTCGGGCGTGGCGCGGGTGGATCCCGCCAATCTGAGGCGAAACGCTGTCGCGCCGCCGGTCACGGTGCGGTCCCTCTCTGCCGGCGGACAAACCTATGTCGATCCTGTTAGCATCACGCTGCCCAGCGGCACCACCATATTCGCGATCGGCTACACGGCGCCGAGCTTGTCGGTGCCGAGCAGGGTGCGCTTCCGATATCAACTCGAAGGGGTAGACAAGGCGTGGGTAGATCCAGGCGCCCGAAGGGAGGCTTTTTACACCAATCTCGGTCCAGGCCGTTATCGCTTCCGCGTTATTGCCTCCAACAATGACGGCATATGGAACCAGACTGGCGCGACACTCGACGTGGAAATCAGACCGGCCTTCTACCAGACTTGGTGGTTCCTACTGCTTTGTCTGTTGCCCGGGATTGCCGTAGCTCGCCTGCTCTACACAATGCGATTGCGGCAGGTTGCTGGGCGCGTCAGGCATCAGATGGAAACGCGCATCGCGGAGCGCGAGCGGATTGCGCGTGAGCTCCACGACACCCTGCTGCAAAGCTTTCAAGGCGTGACGATGTTTTTCCAGTCCGTCGTCGATCGGTTCCCCGCAGGCAGTCCATTGCGCAGCTCGATCGAAGAAGGCCTGAACTACGCCGATGCGGCACTAGCCGAGGGGCGCGAGCGGGTTCTCGAACTGCGCAGCGCGGCGGCTGGGCAAGACTTTGCCGAGGCTTTGCAGCGGCGGGCGACCGCGATCATGACGGGTGCGACACCGCGTCTGTCCGTCCGCGTCGAAGGAACACCGCGACCGCTTTTCGATCTGGTAAGCGACGAATTATTGCGAGTGATGCAGGAAGCGGTTCGCAACGCATTGCAACACGCCGGCGCGAAGACGATCCAGATCACGCTTGATTATGGGGCGTGGAAACTTGCTTTGGTGGTGCGGGACGACGGGGTCGGCATTCCGCACTCCATCCTCGATGGAGGCAGTCCCACGGGGCATTACGGTATCATGGGGATGCGAGAACGCGCGGCGCGGATCGGCGGGCGTCTCGTGCTGGGCCGACGGGCGGACAATGGCACCGAGATCGTCATGACCGTGCCTGCACGGTCTGCATACCGGGATGGCAGGATGGAAATCCTCCGGTGGCTGCAACCACGCGAGTGGCGCGGCATGTGGCGAGCGGTGCGCAAAGGGGTCGCTAAGGGCACCGCCCCCACGGTGGACCCTAGATTTCGATGATACCACGCCTGAGCGCGACGGTGACCGCCTGGGTTCGGTCACCGACGTCGAGCTTCGAAAAGAGGCTGCGCATGTGCGTTTTGACCGTATCTTCAGAGATATCAAGTAACCAGGCGATCTCTTTGTTCGCCTTGCCGTCGGCAACATGGCGCAGGACTGCAATTTCACGTTCGCTCAGCGTATCGTCCGCGGCGTGAAAGGCGATCTCTTGGGCGATCTCGGGCGGAATGTGCCGTCTCCCAGAATGAATGGCACGTATCGTATCGAGCAGATCCTTACGCACCGTTCCTTTCAGGAGGTAACCAACCGCCCCGGCCTTAAGCGCACGCAGTGCCTGCGCGTCTCCCGCAAAGGTCGTCAGCACGATAATTCGCGCGTTTGAGAATTCTCTGCGGATTGCGGTGATCGCATCGATGCCGTTCATGCCGGGCATCTGCAAATCCATCAGCGTGACGTCGGGCCGCACGTTTCGATATTGTTCGATCGCCTCTTCCCCGGTGGTCGCTTCGGCGACAACCGTCATGTCGGCCTGACCCGCAATGATTGCGCTAACCCCGATACGGAGCACGGGATGATCATCGACGATCAGGATGCGGATGGGGTGCGAAGGCACCGTCGTAGACACGATTCAGGCTCCTTTTGCCCGGACTTGCCGAGATGGATCTCGGGACTGTCCTGGCGCGCGCGGCAAAGGGCGTATCGAGTCGGATACCGAACGCCGGACTCGCCGATCCGCATTACCATCATGGCCGCAACTGACCGCTTCTATCATGCATCCCCCCTAGGTTCTCGACGCATTGTGCGGCGCCCATGCCCGTCGCGCCAGTGGTGGCGCTGCGAACGCACCGAAAGGATTATTCAATCCTAGTCCTTTCGGTGCGTGCTCCCGCAACTCGCCTTCGCGGAAGCCCCTATCCGGCGCGCACCCGGCAGCGACGCGACCAGATGGGCACGCACTAGAGTGTAGTCTTCACCTCTACCGGACCGGGATGGATTCCCAATAGGCGCGCGCCTCTAGTGCGCTGGCATCAGGGAGACCAGGCATGCGTGAACGGGCGATACGAAGGGTCGGGCTGGGGATTGATCAGAACCTCAAGGCAGAAGCAGCACCAGGCAGTTCAGCACAGGATGGCCCGCTTCGTTTCGGACAATTTCTGGTCTTTCCCAGGGCTCGCTCATTGGAACGAGAGGGCCTTGCCGTAGACTTGGGCAGCCGCGCCTTCGACTTACTGATGATATTACTGCAATCGCGAGGTCGCATCGTCAGTAAGGACGAGATCATGAAGTATGTGTGGCCCTCGACCTATGTCGAGGATGCCAACCTGCGCGTCCAGATGGCATGCCTGCGAAGAACGCTCGGGAGCGACAGCGAACTTATTAAAACGATCCCAGGTCGAGGCTATGTGGCAGTAGCCGATAACGAGGCATCTCGCTTCCTGACGGTCCCCTCGTTAACGAGAGATGCTGGTAGTAGTTCGCCAGTTGACGGCAAGCCCTCGATCGTCATCATCGATACCAACCCCGCGAATCGCGCAGCACTTCATCGTCTGCTCCAGCCGTTCCACGCACATGTGCAGTCATTTGTATCGGTTGAAGCATTCTTCAGCAGCGGCTCCGCCACCCCGCAGACTCCGGAGTGGCAATGAAGTCGGCACCGACAACCAACGGTTCTCTTCACGTGCAGCGTTTGTAAATAGCGCGCGCGTCATTGTCGGCTCCTATCGAGCTATAAAAATTTCCCAATGATCTGAGTGCCCGATCGGGTGGTGCATGGGGCACCATTCCCGGTCAAAACTGGGCACCACACTGCCGTCAGTAGGGATCCTGCTGACGGCGTGTGCCATTGCCTCTTTTGATCCGGAAATTTTGATCTCGCCCGCGTCGAGCGCAACTTCGGATACGAACAGGGGGATGTGCGCCTTGCGCAGTGTTGGGTCGGGGCCGCGACGTCTTTCTCGGATCGCGACTGCGAAGCGCTCGACAAGTTCCGGCGTGATTTTACGGCGCCCCCGGTGAGCCTGCGACTCGAGTAGGTCCACAGTCGCGGTTTGCGAAGCTAGGCGCGTCTTCTCCCCAGCGAGCAGTTCGGCAAATATACGACCCTTGACTGACGCTTGCTCGTCGGTCTGCATCTCATAGGGGAAAGCATGCGGTTGAACGCGCCATCCTCCATCCCGCCAAGCCCCGCAAACTCATTGTAGTGCTCAATTGCGCGCACGATGTTGGACGCGTTCTTGCATCCTAGGGTGCGGAGCGCCGTGTTCGAGGCCCTGTTCCATCGGGACCCCGACCTTAGGGAGCTTGGTGATACCTTGCTCGATCTCTGGGAGGCGCAGGACAGCGATGATCGGTGGGAGGAGGTCGAATATGTCTTACGCTATGGAAAGTTCAACGCCTCCTTCACCTATCCTGACGAAATCGATCGCGAAGAAGATTCGTTCGATCGGCGCGACCGCGTGGTTCAGCGCCATTTCGGGACAAGCCGATTCTATATCCCTCCCTATTCGATGAGAGCGGAGTGCCTCGATATGAATTGTAGCGCGAGATAAAGGGCTAGAGCGCGCGAAATCAAGATTCACGAAAGGGTCTGATTGCCTAGGTTCCTTTCGGCAACAATTTCCCCCATTCGAAATGCTGCGCTAGGGATGCTATCCAGCGGGTCGCGCTTCGTTCAGGGGGTGGGGGAGCCATTGCTTGGGAAGATCGATGTCCGACGACTATGCGCATGGCCAGCGCGACGGCCTGAGATTGGCGCTGGCGATCCTGTCCGCGGAGGAGGCCAAATGGGCGGCGCTGGTCGGGCAGAGCCCGGCGTGGCGGACCAATGCGATCCGCGAAGTGCGGCGCAAGACGCTGGAAGTGGCGCAGAAGCGCATCCAGACCGTGCTCAACCGGCATACGCCCAAGGACGATGCCGATATCCACGTCGAACTGGCTTCGGCGCTCGACAAGATGGGGCTTTAGCATCGGCACGCATCCGCGGGCGCATCCGGGCGTTGGCCTAGCCGCATGACCCTTCTCATCCCGATCCTGGGCGACCAGCTTTCGCACGACCTCGTGTCGCTGCGCGACGTGGCGCCCGGCGATGCGGTGCTGCTGCTGATGGAAGTCGCCGAAGAGACGAGCTACGTGCGGCACCACAAGCGCAAGATCGCGCTGATCCTCTCGGCGATGCGCCATTTCGCCGAGGAATTGCGCGCGGCCGGCTGGACGGTCGATTATGTGCGGCTCGACGATCCCGCGAACAGCGGCAGCTTCACGGGCGAGATCGCGCGCGCGGTGGCGCGGCATCGAGCCGAGCGGATCCGCATCGTCGAGCCGGGCGAATGGCGGGTCAGGGTCATGATCGAGGGCTGGGCGACGCGCTTCGGCGTGCCCGTCGACATGCTTCCCGACGATCGCTTCATCTGCGGGATCCTCGAATTCCAGACCTGGGCGCAGGCGCGGGGCGAACTGACGATGGAATTTTTCTATCGCGACATGCGCCGCAAGACCGGCCTGCTGATGACCGCCGAGGGCAAGCCCGAGGACGGGCAATGGACTCTCGACAAGGAGAATCGCGCGCCGCCCAAGCGCGGGCTCAACTATCCCGAACCGATGCGCTTCGCCCCCGACGCAGTGACGGCGGAGGTGATGGAGATGGTGGCGGATCGCTTCGCGGGCCATTTCGGCAGGCTCGAAGGGTTCGCGCTGCCGGTGACCGCGGCGGATGCGCGCCGCGCGCTGGCGCATTTCGTGCGCACCGCGCTGCCCGATTTCGGCACTTACCAGGATGCGATGGTGACCGGGCAGGACTGGCTCTATCATAGCTGGCTGAGCCCGGCGCTGAACCTGGGGTTGCTGACGCCGCTCGAGGTGGCGCGGGCCGCCGCCGATGCCTATGCGGCCGGCGACGTGCCACTCAACGCCGCGGAAGGGTTCATCCGTCAGATCATCGGCTGGCGCGAATATGTCCGGGGCTATTATTGGCTCGAAATGCCCGAGGTAGCGCAGGCGAATGCGCTGGAGGCCGTGCGTCCGCTGCCCGAATTCTACTGGACCGGCGAGACCGAGATGCTTTGCATGGCCGAGGCGGTGCGCAACAGCCGCGACAATGGCTATGCCCACCATATCCAGCGGCTGATGGTGCTCGGCAATTTCGCGATGCTCGTAGGCGTGCGGCCGCAGGACGTCGCCGACTGGTTTCTGGTGGTCTATGCCGATGCCTATGAATGGGTCGAACTGCCCAACGTGCTGGGCATGAGCCAGCATGCCGATGGCGGGCGGCTGGCGACCAAGCCCTATGCCGGCGGCGGCGCCTATATCGATCGCATGTCGGACCATTGCCGCCCGTGCCGCTACAATGTGAAGCTGAAGACGGGGCCCGATGCCTGCCCGTTCAACGCGCTCTATTGGGATTTCCTGGCGCGGCATGAGCGGCGCTTCCGGCGCAATCGCCGCATGGTCCAGATGTATGCGAACTGGGACCGGATGCAGCCGGAGGTGCGTGAGGCCCATCGGGCCAGCGCCGCCGCGTTCCTCGAGACGCTCGAACCCGCCGCGCCGGGCTGGGCGCGATGATCCTTCTCTCTGACTCACAGCGGACCCCGATATGACCGAAACCTCGCTCGTCTGGCTGCGCCAGGATCTTCGCCTGGCGGACCAGCCCGCTCTTGCCGCCGCCGCCGAGGCGGGGGTCGTGATCCCGGTCTTTGTTCTCGACGACGAGACGCCGGGACCGCGCTGCCGGATGGGCGGCGCGCAGCGCTGGTGGCTGCACGGGTCGCTCGAGCGGCTGGCTGTCGACCTCGAGGCGGTAGGATCGCGGCTGGTGCTGCGGCGGGGCAGGGCCGATGTCGAGCTGGTAAGGCTTGCCGAGGAGGTCGGTGCGACGGGCATTCATGCGTTGCGCCATGCCGAGCCCTGGTGGCGCAAGATCGAGGAAGCGCTGGGCGACCGGCTGACGCTCCACGACGGCAACAATCTCGCACCGCTGCGCCATATCGTCACCGGCGGTGGCCAGCCCTATCGGATCTATTCGGCTTTCTGGCGCGCGCTGCAGATGCAGATGCCGCCCCCGCCGCCGCTGCCTGCGCCGACCCGTCTTGCCGCACCCGAGCGCTGGCCGCATTCGGATTCGCTCGACAGCTGGGCGCTGCGGCCGACGAGGCCCGATTGGGCGACCGGCTTCGACATGGTGCCGGGTGAGGCCGAGGCGGCGCGGCGGCTGTCCGACTTCGTCGATCGGGTCGACGAATACGAAGTGGATCGCAACCTCCCCGGCTCGGAAGGTACGTCGCGCCTGTCGCCGCATCTCCACTTCGGCGAGATATCGCCGGCGACGGTCTGGCACGGCGTGGAAGGCCAGGCGCAGTCGGAAAAGTTTCGCAAGGAGCTCGCCTGGCGCGATTTCACCCAAGGGGTGACGCTGGCGCTGTCCGATTATGCGCGGACCAACGGCAACCGCAGATATGATGCGCTCGGCTGGCGCCAGGGCCCGGAAGCCGAGGCCGATCTGCGCGCCTGGCAGCAGGGGCGGACCGGCTATCCGATCGTCGATGCCGGGATGCGCCAGCTGTGGGCGACGGGCTGGATGCACAATCGCGTGCGGATGATCACCGCCTCCTTCCTGGTGAAGCATCTCCTCATCGACTGGCGGCGCGGCTGGGAATGGTATTGGGACACGTTGCTCGATGCCGACTACGGCAACAACAGCGTGAACTGGCAGTGGGTCGCCGGTACCGGAGTGGATGCCAACATGTTCAGCCGGATCATGGCGCCGCTCGTCCAGAGCGAGAAGTTCGATGCGGGGGACTATATCCGCGCCTGGGTGCCCGAGCTGGCCGGAGTGCGGGGCGCCGCGATCCACGATCCCGGCCCGGTGAACCGCTATCCCGCCAAGATCGTCGAGCATCGCGAGGGACGCGAGCGGGCTTTGGCCGCGGCTCGGATGCTGCGTTAGGGGCTATTGCTCCGAGGTTGCGGCCGGGGTGTGGGGCTGCGCGCTCTGGAAGGTTGCCCAGTCGCTTGTCCCGCCCGGATGCGGCGGGTCGCCGGCCCTGCTTTCGGGCTCGTCGGACAGGCCTGCCCGGCGCCGATGCAAATGGACTTTGGCAATCATGTTCGCGGTGATCGGCGCGGTGATGAACAGGAACAGGGTGATCAGCAGCTCATGCGCCGACCAGGTGCCGCGCTCGAGCTGGAAGAACAGAACCGACGCGACCAGCATCGCGCCGAGCCCGAGGGTGGTCGCCTTGGTCGGCCCGTGCAGCCGCTCCATCACGCTCGACAGGCGCACGATCCCCCAGCTGCCGACGAGCGCGAAGGCGCCGCCGAGGACAATGAGCGCCGAGATGGCGATCTGGATGAGCAACTCCATCCTTTACTCCACGATGTCGCCGCGCAGGACGAACTTGCAATAGGCCACGGTGCTGACGAAGCCGACCATCGCGAGAAGCAAGGCCGCTTCGAAATAGGTATCGTTCGCGCCGGCGATGCCGCTGAGCACGATGAGCGCGATCGCGTTGATCACCATCGTGTCGAGCGCCATGATTCGATCGCCGGGCGAGGGGCCCTTGAACAGCCGATACAGGTTGAGCGCGAAGGCGAGGCCGACGCAGGCGAAAGCGAAGGTGAGAGCTGCGGCGATCATGCGAATACCTGCATCAGCCGCTTTTCGTAACGCTGCTTGATCCGGGCGACTTCGGCTGCCTCGTCCGCGACATCGAGCGCGTGGACGAGCAGGAAGCGTCCGTCGGCGGACACGTCCGACGAGACGGTGCCCGGGGTCAGGCTGATCGTGCCGGCGAGGACGGTGATCGCCTCGGGCGTCGTCAGGCTGATCGGGATGACGAGCCAGCGCGAACGCAGATCGCGGTTGCGGCGGAACAGGATCAGCCAGGCGATCTGGAAATTGGCGATCACGATGTCCCACAGGACGATCGCGACATAGCCGAGTGCGGCCAGCCCGAAGCGCACCCGCGGCCGGTCCGGCCAGAAGGGGGCGGTAAAGATCGGGAGCAGGATGCCGAAGATCAGCCCGAGCACTATGCCCCCGACGGTGATCGAATTGGCCATCAGCAGCCATACGATCGCCAGCAGGACCGACAGCGCGGGGTGGGGGATGAGCCGGCGCATCATCGCACCGCGCCCTTGCCCAGCACCGCCTCGATATAGCGTTCGGGCGCGAAGATCTGCGCGGCGGCGGCTTGCGTCTGCGCGGTGACCCAGCCTGCGCCGAGGGTCAGCGCGGCGAGCAGCGTCAGCAGCGCCGCGGGGGCGATCAAATCGCCGCGACGCTTCGAGCGATCGCGGCAGACGGCGTCGCCATGCTCGGACGCGCCCTTCCAAAAGATCGCGCTGCCGGTGCGGGCGAAACCGATAATGCCGATCAGCGTGGTGCCGAGGATCGTCGCCCAGATCCAGGGGGTCGCATCATAGCCGAAGCTGGTGCGCAGGATCAGCAGCTTGCCGATGAAGCCCGACAGCGGCGGAAGGCCGGCGAGCGCGATCGCCGCGAGCATGAACAGTCCCGCCAGCCCCTCCTGGTCGCGGAAGCGAGGAGAGGGGGTCGCGTTGCAGCCATAGGTGCCGCGCCTCCGATCGAGCGTATCGGCGATCAGGAACAGCGAAGCGCCCGCCAGGATCGAATGCGGCAGATAATATAGCGCGGCGGCCATTGCATCTTGGGTCCACATCGACACCGCGACGATCAGGACGGAGGTGGAGCCGACGGTGGCGTAAGCCGCCTGCTCGCGGACATCGCGCGCGACGAAGATGCCGGCAAAGCCGAGCCAGGCCGAGACCAAGGCGGCGGGCAACAGCCAAGGCGCCGGCACCCAGGCGGCGGCGCCTGCATCGTCTCCGAAGACCAACGGTACGACCCGGATGATCGAATAGACCCCGACCTTGGTCATGATCGCAAACAAAGCGGCGACCGCGGGCGCGGTCACCGCATAGCTGCGCGGCAGCCAAAGATGTAGCGGGGCCAGCGCGGCCTTCAGCGCGAAGACCGCGACAAGCAGCAGCGCAGCGGCGCGCAGCAGGCCCTGGTCGCCGGGCGGCAAGGTGGCGACGCGGACCGCCATATCGGCCATGTTGAGCGTGCCGGTCAGCCCGTACAGCATGCCCAGCGCGACCAGGAACAGCGTCGAACCGACGACGTTGACGATGACATATTGGACCCCCGCCTTGAACCGCGCGGCGCCCTGGCCGTGCAGCATCAGTCCGTAAGAGGCGATCAACAGCACCTCGAAGAAAACGAACAGGTTGAAGAGGTCGCCGGTGAGGAAGGCGCCGTTGAGCCCGAGCAGCTGGAACTGGAACATCGGATGGAAATGCCATCCCTTGCGATCGAGCCCGGTCAGCACCGCGTGGAGCATCACCAGCGTCGCCAGGATCGCGGCGAGCACGAGCATGATCGTCGTCAGCCGATCGACCACCAGGACGATCCCGAAGGGCGGGGGCCAGGCGCCGAGCGCGTAGACGCGGACCGCGCCATCCTGCGCCGTGAAGAAAAGGGCCAGCGCCACCGCCAGCATCGCCAGGCAGCCCGCCACCGACAGGCCCACGCCAACGATCCGCCGCCGCCGCATCGCGAGCAGCGCCAGCGGTGCGACGATCGCCGGGATCAGGACGGGCAGCATGGCGAGGTGGAAGGGCGTCATCCGCGATGCGCCTCGTCTTCGTCGCGCTCGGTGTCGGCGACGCCGTCGACCTGATCCGAGCCGATTTCGAGATAGCTGCGCAGTGCGAGCGTCACGACCAAGGCGGTCATCCCGAAAGTTATGATGATCGCGGTGAGCACCAGCGCCTGGGGCAGGGGATCGGTGTACGTCGTCGCCGTCTTCGACCAGATCGGCGGGCTGCCGACCACCAGCCGGCCCATCGCGAACAGGAAGACGTTGATCGCATAGGAAAGAAAGGTCAGCCCGAGCACGACCTGGAAGGTGCGTGCGCGCAGGCAAAGATAGATGCCACCCGCGGTCAGCACCGCGATCGCGCTCGCGACGAGGAGCTCCATGCTCATGCCGACTCCTCCGTCTCGGAGGCGACCGCGGCGGCGTGGCTGCGCGCGGCGCGCTGGGCGACGTGGCTGAGCTGCGCCAGCGCCATCATCACTGCGCCGACCACCACCGACGCCACCCCCAGGTCGAACAAGGATGCCGTAGCGAGCTCGAACTCGCCGATCAGCGGCAAGTGAAAATAGCCGTAGGCGCTGGTGAACAGGGGCCGGCCGAAGAGGAGGGATCCCGCACCCGTCGCCACTGCGATCAGCACGCCATAGGCGATCAGCCGATGCTCGCCGATTTTCCGTCGCCGATCGGTCCAGTCGAATCCCGAGGCGAGATATTGCAACAGGAATGCGATCGAGAAGACCAGCGCCGCGATGAAGCCGCCGCCAGGCTGGTTGTGGCCGCGCAGGAAGATGTAGATGCCCGCGAGCATCGTCAGCGGCAGCAGGATGCGCGTCGAGATGACGAACATCATCGGATGCCGCTCGGGCGAATGGACCATGTCGTCGCGCCAGGCTCGCAGCCTGGCCCCCGCCGCACCCCGCGATGCGGTATTCAGCAGGGCAAAGATTGCCAGCCCGGCGATGCCGAGCACGATGATCTCGCCCAGCGTATCGAATGCGCGGAAATCGACCAGGATCACGTTGACGACATTGGTGCCGCCGCCCCCCGCATAGCTGTTCGCCCAATGATAATCGGAGATCGGGTCGCGGGGCGCGCGGGTCATGATCGCCCAGGCCGCGCCGCCGACCAGCGATCCGCCCGCCAGCGCCAGGATCGCGTCGCGCAGGCGCTTGGGGTTGGACGAAAGCACCGGCGGCATCTTGGGCAGCAGGTTGAGCGCGAGCAGCATCAGCAGGATCGTGACGACCTCGACCGAAATCTGGGTGAGCGCGAGATCGGGCGCGGAGAGGTGGACGAAGCCCAGTGCGATGACGAGCCCGACCACGCTGATGAAGATCAGCGCATGGAAGCGCCAGCGTTGCGCGACCAGCACCGCAACCACGCCCGCGATCAGCACGGCCCATGCAAGGATCGCGACCGGGGGCGCCGGAAGGGTCGGCCGGGTGCCCGGAGCGATATCGAAGCGGACAAGGGCGTCGATGCCGAGCAGGATGGCGGTGGCGAACAATGCGAACAGGTATCGCTGGAGCGAGGGGGTGTGGATGGCGAGCATCGCGCGACGCGTGCCGCGATCCGCCGCCGCCATTGCGCCGTCGAACCATGTCTTGGCGTCCGGAAGCCGCAAGCGCGACTGGCGTGCCGCGATCGGGGCGAAGCACCACAGGGTCGCCCCCCCGAGCAGGATCGCAGCCACGCTCATCGCCAGCGCCGGATTGAAACCGTGCCACAGCGCCAGCGAGAAAGCCGGCGCCGGCCCGCCGATCACCGCCGAAGCAATCGCTGCGACCGACGGGCCGGCGAGCGTCATCGGCAGCAGTCCCAATGCGATGACCAGAAGCACCAGGAGCGCGGAGGGCGCCCACATCCCGATCGAAGGATCATGCGCGCCCGACGGTGCATCGGCAGGTGCGCGGCGGAAATAAAGGAAGACGGCGTAGCGCAGCGCGTAAGCGACCGACAATGTCGCAGCGACGGTGGCGAGCAGCGGGACCAGCCAATGCTGCCCGGCCCAGACCGCGTGCGCGCTCTCCTCGAGCATCATCTCCTTAGAGAGGAAGCCATTGAGCGGCGGCAGCCCCGCCATCGACGCGGCGGCAAGCGTACCGAGCAGGGCGGTGATCGGCATCAACGCCGCGAGCCCGCCGAGCCGGCGGATGTCGCGCGTGCCGGTCTCATGATCGACGATCCCGGCATTCATGAACAAGGCCGCCTTGAAAGTGGCGTGGTTGAGGATGTGGAATACGCAGGCGACAACCGCCATCCGGGTCGAGAAGCCGAGCAGCATGACGAGCAGGCCGAGCTGGCTGATCGTGGAGTAAGCGAGGATCGCCTTCAGATCGGTCCGGAACAAGGCCACCGCCGCGCCGAACAGCATTGTCGCCAGCCCGGTGGTCGCGACGAGGTAGAACCACCATTCGGTCCCCGCCAGCACCGGCCACAGCCGCGCGAGCAGGAACACGCCCGCCTTCACCATCGTCGCCGAATGGAGATAAGCGCTCACCGGGGTCGGCGCCGCCATCGCGTGCGGCAGCCAGAAATGGAACGGGAACTGCGCCGATTTGGTGAAGCAGCCGAGCAGGATCAGCACGAGCAGGATCGGGTAAAGCGGCGAGGCCTGGATCACGTCGCCACGGCCCAGGATCGTGGTCAGTTCATAGGATCCGGCGGCCTGGCCGAGCAGAAGCATCCCCGCGATCAGCATCAGCCCGCCACCGCCGGTGACCGCCAGCGCCATTCGCGCGCCCTGCCGCGCCTCGGCCTTGTCGCGCCAGAAGCCGATCAGCAGGAAGGAAGAGAGGCTGGTCAGCTCCCAGAAGACCAGCATCAGTAGCACGTTGTTGGACAGGACGATGCCGAGCATCGCGCCCTGGAACAGCATCAGGAATCCGAAGAAGCGCCCGGTCGGCTCGCGCGCGGCGAGGTAGAAATGCGCGTAGATCACCACCAGCAGGCCGATGCCGAGGATCAGCCCGGCGAACAGCAGCCCGAGCGGATCGAGGAACAGGCTTGCGTCGAGCCCGAGCATCGGGACCCAGGGGATGCTCCAGGCCAAGGTCTCGCCGGCCAACACTCCTGGCGCCGCGGCCAGCACCAAGGCGAGCCCAGTTGCGCTGCCTGCGCCTGCGATCATGCTGTGCGCCGACCGGTTTCCGCGCGCAGCCAGCCCGAGCGCGAGCGCCGCGGCGAAGGGCAGCAAGGAGAGGGCGACGAGAAGCAAGCTGGCGGTCCGGTCCTGAGGGGCGCACCTGCCTTTACACGGCGGACCCGTCCCGTCGACAGCCGCTATGACCTAATCGAACCTTCGCCAGAGCGTCTGTGCTGCAGGGATATCGTGTATCCCACCCCGGCGCAGGCCGGGGCCCAGTCGCCCCTCACTCTTGATCGTGGTGCGCCGCCGCAAGTTCGACGGCACTGGGCCCCGGCCTTCGCTGGGGCGGATTAAACTGGTGGGACGCGTCCTAAAAGCTGATCCGCGCCGCGACCCTGATGTCGCGGCCCGCAAGCGGCACGAAATCTTTGGTAAAGGAAGCATGCCGCCGCGCGTCGACGTCGAACAGATTGTTCGCCGACAGGATCAGCACCGTCTCCTGGTGGTTCCCGAACGGATGCCAGGAGAGCGAGGCGTTGACGAGGGTGAAGTCCTCGGTCGGGGTCTCGAACGCGGCGACGCGATCCTGCCGCGTGACATGCTCGACCTCGACGCTGGTGCCGAACGGCCCGGCCTTGGCGGATAGGCCGCCGAGCACGCGCAGGGGAGGGATGCGGGGGACGGCGCTGCCATCTTCCAGCTCGGCGTTCACATAATCGCCGACCAGCCGGCCCTCGACGACGATCCCGCCTTCGGTGCGCAGCAAGGTCGCGGACAGCTCGCCCTCCAGCCCATAATAGCGCGCATTGGTCTGGTAATATTGGAACACGGGCAGCTCGTCGCGCTCGAGCGCGGTTTCATTCTCGTAGATATAATCGTCGAACCAGGTAGCGTAGCCGCTGAGCTGGAAGCGGATCGGTCCGGCCTTGCCGCGGGCATAGAGCTCCAGCCCCCAGCTCTTTTCGGTGCTGAAGTTCGGGTTGCCGACTTCATAGGCCTGGGTGGCGATATGCGGGCCGTTGGAGAACAGCTCCTCGCCCGAAGGCGCCCGCACTGCGCGCGATCCGGTGATGCCGATCTTCACGTCGGATGCCAGCGCGTAGGACAGTCCGAGTGCGCCGGAGAGAATGTCGAAATTGCGGGCAACCGAGCCGACCGGCGAATCCGCCTCGATCCCCAGCCGCACCTGATCCGAACGCACCGCGCTATGCTCGTAGCGGCCCGATGCTTCGAGCCCGATCCTGCCCAGCTCGATTTCCTGGAGCGTGAACAGGCCATATTGATCGGTGACGTTGGGCGGCACGAAGGCTTCCGCGCCAACCGCATCGAAGTCGCGGGTGAAGCCCTGGAGCCCGACCACGCCGCGCCAGCCGCCACGATCTGCCTGGACCAGCTCGAGCCGGCCTTCGAATGCCTGCGAATTGAAGACCGTGCCGACTTCGGCCCCTTCGAACTCGGTATGCTCATAATCGGCATAGCCGGCGCGGAGGCGGATCTGATCGAGGAACGCGCCGCCGACATTGACCTGCGCGCGCAGGTCGGCGCGGAACTGCTGCATGCCGATCGTCACGTCGCCATGCTCATGCCCGGCTTCCTCCTCATGATGCGAGCCCATGCCGGGACGCTCGGCGACGCCATATTTGCTGTCATAGTAACCGGCGGAGAAGCCCAGGCTGCCGCCCTCGTTGATCAGCGCGATGCCGCCGCCCAGCGTATAGGTTTCGGTCGCACTGTTGGGCAGGCGTCCGCGTCCCTCGGCAAGCTCGATCGCCTCCGCGGCGTGATCCAGGTGACCTTCGGATGCTTCCTCCGCCGCGATCGTTCGCTGCTCGTCGCGCAAAGCGGGAGACAATAGATAGCCACCGACGCGCAGGTCGCCGCTCTTGCGATAACTGCCGTCGCCGTGGATCACGATGTTCGGCGTCAGCGCCACGTCCAGCGCCGCACCCGCGCTGCGCTCCTCGGCGGCGGAGCCATAGGTGCCGATCGCGTCGATGTGGAAGCCCTTCTCCGGCACGCCGCGCGGAATGCGTCGATCGATCACGTTAACCGCGCCGCCGATCGCCTGGCTGCCGAACAGCAGCACCGCCGGCCCGCGCAGGATTTCGATCCGCTCGGCAGTGAGCGGATCGATCGTGACGGCATGATCGGCCGACGTGTTGGAGACGTCGAGCGAGCCGAGGCCGTCGGTCAGCACCCGGATGCGCTCACCCTGAAAGCCGCGCAGCACCGGACGCGAGGCGCCGGGGCCGAAGGAAGTGGCGGAGACCCCGGGCTGGCGGGTGAGCGTCTCGCCGATCTGCGGGCGGATATCTTGAACCAGCTCATCGCCGGCCACCACCGACTTGCCCGCTAAAATGTCGAGATCGCGGACATAGGGCGCGGTGATGACGATCTCCTCGTCGGTCTCCCCGTGTACCGCATTCGATTGGCGGGGCTGGGGCGGCGCGCTTTGGGCGAGAGCGGGGGCGGCCAAGCCGGTGCTGGCCAGGAGTATAGCTACGCGGTACAACATTTCAGTCTCCCTGATATGCTGCGCTGCGTAATGGCGATGATACAACATCTCAAGCCCCTAATCGCCGAAGCGACTCGGTTTTTATGCGGGCGGCGGGGCCACCGACGCACGGCGGATAAGAGTCGAGACGAACAGCGACGTCTCGCTGTCCTCGCCGGGGCGATCGGCGCCTTCGCCGCTGACCAGCTTTAGCGCGGCGGCGCGCGCCATCGTCGCAATCGGCCAGCGCACGGTGGTGAGCGGGGGCCAGATATGCGACGCGATCGGCGTATCGTCGAAGCCGATGATCGATAAGTCCTGCGGCACGTTCAGCCCGCGCTGGCGGGCAACATGGAGCACGCCGGCGGCCATTTCATCGTTCGACGAGAAGACCGCGGTGGGGCGGGGCGAGAGGTCGAGCAGCTGCTCGGCCGCGCGCATTCCGGACTCGAAGCGATAGTCGCCCTGGACGATCAGGGTGCGCTGCAGCGGAAGTCCCGCCGCCTCGATTGCTTCCTCATAGCCCTTTTGCCGCTCAAATGCCGAACGGAAGCCATGCGGGCCGAGCACCAGCCCGATGCGGCGATGGCCCGATGCGATGAGGTGCTCGACCGCGCCGCGCACGGCCTCGCGATCGTTGGACGCGACCATATGGCCCGGCTCGTCGAGCACCGCGGAGCCCATCCGCACATAACGACAGCCGATTTCGGCGCATAGCGCGGCTAGCTGGTCATTCTCGGAAATCGGCGGCAGTATCATGACCCCGAACGGACGCTGGCGCTCGAGGAACTGGTTCACGTCGGCCAGCATCGTCGGCGAGCCGCGGTCGACCGGGTGGACGATCAGCTCGAACTCGGTGTCGCGCAGCACTTCGAGCAGACCCTGCTGGACGTTGAGGACCATCTGGGCGTTCGGATTGTCGTGGATCAGCCCGATCAGGAAATTGCGGCGCAGCGCCAGGGCCCGCGCCTGCGGATTGGGCACATATCCCAGCTCGGCGATGACCTCCTCGACCTTGCGGCGCGTTTCGACGTTGAGCAGCGGAGACTGATTGATGACGCGACTTACGGTTTTCTTCGACACTCCCGCCATCCGCGCGACATCGTTGATGGTGGGCTGGGTGCTTCGCTTCATCGCGCGAACCCATAACCTGTCCCTGCGTCGGCGCCAAATGCTCGCTGGCTGACACCTTTGGACAGCGGCGTTGCCCGTTCGCGGCCGGCTAGCCCGAACTCGCCTGTGCGCTCGAGCGAATCGAAAGGGATCGAGACGGCGTGCGGACGCAAGCACCGCTCGAGCAGACGCGCGCGGCAGCCGCCTGCGCATGAAGTCGTCTGCCTTTTTGATCTGACACCGGTAACCCATCGGGACGGCTTGGCCTTGCTCAATGTTCCCGTATGTTGGGACATTCACTTTAAAGGGGCCCTGTTGCGGAACGAACACAGCGAGCAATTCTAATCGGGGCGATATCGGCGCCGGCTGTTGACACCGGTTTCCAATCGTTGGATGCGTGTGCGGGACGACGCCGCATTCAGTCGGGATCAGTGCCCGCGATGCGCATCATCGGTGCCCGAACGGCGCCTGCAACCCGGATCCGCCACAAGAGCGGGACGACCGACTAGGCAGAGGAGGCTTGAATGAAAGCATGCAATTCCCGATTCGACTGGCGTACCGGCGCATCCGCGGCAGTGATGGTACTCGCGCTCACCGCAGCGGCGAATGCCTCCGCCCAGACCAGCGATACCGCGCCGCCCGCCGCGAACGATGCGCAGGCGGCGACCGAGCAGGACCAGACCGGCGAGGAAATCGTCGTTTCCGGCTTTCGCCAGTCGCTCGAAGCCGCGCTGAACGTGAAGCGCAACTCGGTCTCCTCGGTCGATGCGATCGTCGCCGAGGATATCGCCAAATTCCCCGATCAGAATCTGGCCGAATCGCTCCAGCGCATTCCCGGCATCTCGATCCAGCGTGACGGCGGCGAAGGGCGCGCGATCACCGTGCGCGGCCTGGGCTCGCAGTTCACGCGGGTGCGCGTCAACGGGCTCGAAACCGTCGCGACCTCGCACGACGGCGCCTCTTCCAACCGCGATCGCGCGTTCGATTTCAACGTCTTCGCATCCGAACTGTTCACCTCGATCGTCGTCCACAAGACCGCCGAGGCTTCGCTCGACGAAGGCTCGCTGGGCGCCGTGGTCGATCTCAACACCGGTAATCCGCTCGCGGGCAAGTCCGGCTTCACCGTCGTCGCCTCGGGCCAGGGCAGCTATAACGATCTCAGCGAGAATTGGGGACCGCGCGTCGCCGGGCTGATCGGCTGGAAGTCACCCGACGGCACGCTTGGCGCCTCGATCTCCGCGGCATGGCAGAAGACCGATACGCTCGAACTGGGCAACAACACCGTCCGCTGGGCACAGGCGCGGTTCGACTCGGTCAACGGTGCGCCCTGTTTCTATTCGGCAAATGCCGGCGGCAATCCCGTCGCCAATGCGGGCGGCAATTATCGCCCGAGCGCGGCATGCGATGCGGTCGGCCTCGCTTTCCATCCGCGGATTCCGCGCTACGGCGAAGTGCGCCACGATCGCGAGCGGCTCGGCATCACCGGCAGCATCCAATGGGCGCCCACCGACGCGACCAAGATCTCGATCGACGGGCTCTTCTCGCGATTCAAGGAAGATCGCGAAGAGAAATGGGGCGAGGTTCTGCTGCGTTCCAACGAGCGATCGATCGACGTCAGCAACTATACGATCGACGGCAACAACAATCTGATCGCCGCCACGCTCAACGACGCCTGGGTGCGTACAGAGCATTTCCTGAAGCGTTCGGAGACCGAATTCTATCAGATCGGCGGTAGCTGGGATCAGGATGTGGGCGAGAATTTCCGCTTCACGCTGCTCGGCGGCATTTCGAAGTCGAACGCGAACGTTCCGATCGAGACGACCTTCGTCTATGACGATCGCGACGCGCAGGGCTATCGCTACGACTATAGCGACATGAATCGGCCGGTCCTGACGTTCGGCACCAGCGTCACCAATCCGGCGAACTTCCAGCTCGCGGAGATCCGCGACCGTCCGTCGAACGTGACCAACAAGTTCCGCACCGCACAGCTGCGGACCGAGTGGGACGTCACCGAAGGCTTCCAGATCAAGGCAGGCGGCCTTTATCGCCGCTTCGAATTCGAGTCCGAAGCCTTCACGCGCGATACCGTCGTGTGCGGCAATGGCGGGCTGGATCGCGTGCTCGGCACCGTCACCTGCTCGGCCTCTTCGGCATTCGGCCCGACCGCGGTCTATGGCCTCCCGGTGACGGCGGATCGCTCCGAGCTCTTCCAGCTCGGCAATGCCGGCCAGCCCAGCGGAACCTCGACCGAATGGCTGATCCCCGATCTGGCTGCCACGGCCGCCTATACCAATCTGTACAGTCGGCCTACCGCGATCGACGCCGGCAACACCCGCGGCGTCGTCGAGGAAGTAAAGGGCGGCTATCTCCAATTCGATGCGCGGCGCGATTTCGGCACGGTCGGCGTCGCCGTCAACGCGGGCATCCGCTATGTTCGCACCGACCAGAGCTCGCAGGGCCTGACCAGCGGCGCGGTCGTGACGGTGAAGCGCGATTATGAGGACTTCCTGCCCGCAGTGAACCTGGCGATCACGCCGCACCGCGATCTGGTGATCCGCGCCGCGATCGCAAAGGTCATGACTCGGCCGACGCTTGGCAACCTGACCCCCGGCGGGTCGGTCGACGGCTTCAACTATCGCGTGAACTACGGCAACCCGTTCCTCGAGCCGTTCCGGGCCACCGCCTACGACGCCGGCGTGGAATGGTATTTCGCGCCGGGCTCGATCGCGTCGGTGGCGGTCTTCCGCAAGGAAATCCAGAGCTTCCCGGCCTCGGAAACGCGTAGCGGCACTTTTGCATCGACCGGACTTCCCGTCTCGATCATCCCGCCCAGCTCGCCAGCCGCGATCAATCCCGAGGGCCAGCTGTGGACGATCAACTCGATCGGAAACGGCGCGGGCGCCGAGCTAAACGGCGTAGAGCTCTCGCTGCAGGCACCGTTCCGCTTCCTGCCCGGCTTCCTTTCGAACTTCGGCGGGATCGTGAACGCCACCTTTGTCGATTCGGACGCCGACTATATCGTCGCGGGTCCGACGGTGAATGCCTGCGTGCCGGGTGCGACTGCGGCCGCGGCCTGCGGCTTCGGCGGCAATCCGGGATCGACGCGCACCTCGACCTTGTTCGGCCTCTCCAAGAAGGCGTTCAACGGCACGCTTTATTATGAAGACAGCCGCTTCAGCGCGCGTGCCTCGGTCAGCTATCGCGGGCCCTATAACGATGCGAACAGCGGCACCGGCAATGTGTTCGAAGGCTATGCGGCGATCACCAACGTCGATGCGTCGATCCGCTACAAGCTGACCAGCCAGATCGAGCTGTCACTGGAAGGAACGAACCTGACCGACGCCTATCGCGAGCGCTTCACCGATCAGGATGCGCAGCGCAATTACGAGTATAACCATTTCGGCCGCACCATCCTGGTGGGTGCGCGCTTCAAGTTGTGAGGGCGCCGGGGTGAAAGCCCCGCCTGCCGGCAAACGAACGGCGCGGCTCCGGCCGCGCCGTTTTCGTATCAGGCGAAGCCTTGCGTCCGCGCCCAGTTCAGGAACAGCTCGGGCCACAATTCCGCCGGCTTGCCCGCCGCCTTGCGGATGCCAAAGCCATGCCCGCCATGCGTGAACAGATGCGTCTCCACCGGTACCCCGGCGGCACGCAAGGCGGCGCGGAACAACAGGCTGTTCTCGACGGGAACGACGCCGTCATCCTCGGCATGGACCAGGAAGCAGGGCGGGGTCTCCTTCGTCACGTTGCGATCGGGCGAATGCGCCGCCTCCAGCGTCGCCGAGGCGTGCTTCCCGATCAATTTCTCGCGCGATCCGCCGTGCGCGACCGGGAGCGTCATCGAGATGACCGGGTAGATCGGGGCCGCCACCGTCGGGCGTGCGATGAGCTTGTCCGACGGATCGACCGGATCATAGGTGCGGGCCGCAAAGCGGGTGGCAAGATCGGCGCAGAGATGCCCGCCCGCCGAAAAGCCGATCGCCGCCACGCGGCCCGGGTCGAGCCCGTCGCGGATGGCGCGCGTCTTGATGAGCCGCACCGCCCGCTGTGCATCGGCAAGCGCAACGTCGGGGCCTGCCGCCCAGCCTTCGCCCGGCAGCCGATAGAAGAGCACATAAGCGGTGAAGCCGCGCGCCACCAGCCAGCGCGCCAGATCGTAGCCCTCATGATCGATGACGATGCGGCTATAGCCGCCGCCGGGCATCACCAGCACCGATGCGCCGTTCGCGATGCGCGGGCGAAACGCGACCAGCCGCGGCGTGGCGATCCCGCTCACCGATCGATCGGCGACCAGCGGATCGCTGCTGCGCTGGTCGATCTTCTCGACCGGCAGCGTGGCGGGTCGACCCGGCGCGTCCTTTGGCCAGAGGTCGATCGTCTCGACCGGCTCGGCGAGCCCGGCGGGGGCCGGCTTGTCGCTGACGCCCGGCGGCGCGGTCTGCGCGCCTGCGGCTAGCGGCAGGGTCAGGCCCGCGATCAGGGCAGCGCGGCGGTCCAGCTTCATCGACACTTCTCTCCGGTCTTGCGCCCGGTTCAGGTGCCGGGCTGAATATAGGGTATGCGCGCGAACAGCTCGCGCTGCCATTTCCGGGGATCGTTCTCGATCCACGCGCGCGTGTCAAAGATCATCGTCGCGCGGCTGTCGAGCCGGTGGCGAGGCCAGGCGGGCAGGCCCCTGTGGTTGGGATCGCCGGTCTTGGCGAAGGCCACGAAACTGTCCTGCATCGCCTTGGAGGCCGCTCGGGCGTCCGCCGCGGTCCCGGTCTGCGAGCCGCTCGCTCCCAGCGTGCCGAACACCAGAGGGATGTCCATCGTGTGGAAAGCGCCCCGATTCGGCTCGGTCCGCGACGCGAAATCGAGCTGGTACACCCAGGCAGGGGCCCCGGCCTTTGCGCGCTCCTCCGCCTCGATCACCTGCCCGCGCCAGCTGCGTCCACAGGTTGTGGCGTCATAGAAAAGGTCGATGGGCGTCATGGTGGGAAATTTCGCCCGATATTCGGCGACCACCCATTCGGGCAGCACGTCGATCCGCAGCTCTGGCGCCATCCGCTCGGCCAGATTATCCCAACCGAGCCCGCGCAGCTTGGCCGAATCCGGCGCGATGAATCCGCGCGTCTCGTCCCGCGTGTTGCCCAGCATCATCGGGATGTGCAGCGATTGCGGGTGCACATCGGGCCAGAAGGGGTGGCGGCTGAGCCAGCGCATGTCGAGGACCGGTCCGAAATAGACACCGCCGCCCAGGATGGGATCGGTTGCGTCGAGCGCGGCGACCAGCTTCTCGGCGGGCAGTTCGAGCACGGCGGACAGGTTGGTTTCCGGCACCCCCAGCCTTGCGAGATAGGCGCGGCTGCGTGCAGTCGCGTTGAGCGGTCCGGAGGCGGTGACCTGCTGCCCGCTCATTGTCGCAGCACGGTGGAACAGCCCCTTGGCGGCGGGCATCGCCATCATCGTGGCGATCTTGGCGCCGCCGCCCGACTGTCCGAAGACCATCACGCGAGACGGATCGCCGCCGAATGCGGTGATATTGTCGCGGATCCAGCGCAGCGCGAGGATCTGGTCGAGCTGGCCGGCATTGCCGCTGTCGGCGAGGCGCGGGTCGAGCCGCGCCAGATAGAGATAGCCGAACGCGTTGAGCCGGTGGTTTACGGTGACCACCACTACGTCGCCGCGCGCGGCGAGCGCCTGCCCGTCGTTGAGCGGATCGGTGACGCTGCCGCTCGAATAAGCGCCGCCGTGGATGTAAACCATCACCGGCTTGGCGGCGCGGGGGTCGGCGTCGGCGGTCCAGATGTTGAGGAACAAACAGTCTTCGGACTGCGGCCCATAGCGGTCGCCCGATTGCGGCGAGACCGGGCCGAACGCGTCGGCGGGCAGGGTGGCGGCGGGGACGGGGCGGGGCGCCTGGAAGCGCTCGGCACGGCCATAGCGAATGCCGCGAAAGGCGCGGACGCCGCCCTCCAGGGTGCCCTGGAAGCTGCCCGCCGACGTTCTAACCGGCCCTTCGGCCTGTCCGAAGGCACGAGTGGCGACCAGCAATGCAGCGGAGCTGCCAATCAGCGTCCGCCGATCGATCACCGCGCGAGCCACCCGCCGTCGACCGCGAGGATATGGCCCTGGACGTAGTCGGAAGCCGAGGAGGCGAGGAACACGGCAGCGCCGCCCAGGTCGCTGGGGTCGCCCCAGCGGGCGGCGGGGATGCGCTCCAGGATCTGGCGGTTGCGGGTCTCGTCCGCCTGCAATGCCTCGGTGTTGTTGGTGGCGATATAGCCGGGCGCGATCGCGTTGACGTTGATGCCCTTGGGTGCCCATTCGCAGGCGAGCAGCTTGGTGAGCCCCGCCACGCCCGACTTGGACGCCGTGTAAGAGGGCACGCGGATGCCGCCCTGGAAGCTTAGCATCGAGGCGATGTTGATGATCTTGCCCTTGCCTTGTCCCACCATGTGGCGGCCGGCGGCCTGGCAGAGGAAGAACAGGCTCTTCAGGTTGGTGTCGACCACCGCGTCCCAATCTTCCTCGCTGAAGTCGAGGCTGTCGTTGCGGCGGATGATGCCGGCATTGTTGACCAGGATGTGCAGGCCCCCGAGCTTGTCCACGCTTTCGTCCACAATCCTGCCCACAGGCTCGATCGTCGACAGGTCGGCCGAGATCATCTCGGCCCGCACGCCGAGCGCGCGGGCTTTCTCGACCGTCTCGGTCGCCGGCGAGCGGCCGACCGCGGCGATGCTGGCGCCGGCGGCGGCCAGCGCCAGCGCGATGCCCTGGCCGATGCCGGTGTTCGCACCGGTGACGATCGCGACCTTTCCGGTCAGGTCGAAGGGGTTGGTCATGCGGGTCAGGCCAGCTGGCAGATATCGAGCACGTTCATGTCGGTATAATCCTGATTCTCGCCGGCCATCGCCCAGATGAAGGCATAGGCCTTGGTGCCCGAGCCCATATGCACCGACCAGGGCGGCGAGATCACCGCTTCCTCATTGGCCATGACGATATGCCGCATCGCCTCGCCCTCGCCCATATAATGGAAGACGCGGTCGCTGGGGCCGTCGAGCTCGAAGTAGAAATAGATCTCGCTGCGCCGCTCGTGGATGTGCGGGGGCATCGTGTTCCACACGCTGCCCGGCTTGAGTACGGTCAAGCCCATCACCAGCTGGGCTGAATCGCACACGCCCGGGATCACCAGCTGGAAAATCGTCCGCTCGTTCGATTCCTCGAGGCTGCCGCGCTCGAGCGCATTGGCGTCGGCGATCGACAGTTTCCGCGTCTGGAACGCCTTATGCGCCGGGCACGACGCCAGATAGAAACGCGCGCCGTCCCCCGAAAACTGCACGTCCTTCGCGCCCATCGTCACATAGAGGCAATCCTTGTTGCCGAGCGTGAACGCCTCGCCGTCGACGGTCACAATGCCCTCGACCGACGACACATTGACCACCGCCAGCTCGCGCCGCTCGAGAAACGGATGCCCCGCCGCCGACGCCGGCTCGGTCTGGTCGGGCAGCTTCACGCTCCCCGAGCCCACCGCCACGCCGCCGATCACGAAGCGATCGGCATGCGTATAGTTGAGCACGCACTCGCCCTCGCGAAACAGCCCGTCGATCAGATAGCGATCGCGCAGCTCGTCGTTCGAGACGCACTCCATCATGTCCGGATGCGTGGCGTAATAGGTGCGGTCGAACATCAGTCTCTCCCAAGGGAATCGCCGAATGCTGCCCTTAGCAGCAGCACCGGATCGCTTGCCATGCCGGGTAACCGGTGTCAGATGGCTTTGCAACGTTGCCGCCGCCGAAGCGGTTGCGCGATGCGAAGATACGACCCACATTCCAGCCAAGCGGCGGCACCCGGTCCGGCCGCGAAAGTGCCTGATGATCCCTGCGCTAAAAATCCACGCGAGCGACGACGTCGCCACTTTGTTAGAGGCCGCGCGGTCGTGTGATTCGGTCGAGATCGGCGCAGAGTCGATCCGTGCCGGAGCCGACATCCCCAAGGGCCACAAGATTGCGCTGCGCGACATCTCCGTGGGCGCCGAGATCCGCAAGTTCGGCTTTCCGATCGGCCGCGCCACTGCGCCGATCCGCGCCGGCGACCATGTCCACAGCCATAATCTCGCCACCGGCCTGAGCGGCACGCTCGACTATCGCTACGAACCTGCCGGCTCGCCTCGCGCCGCCGCAGCCGATGTGCGCAGCTTCCTGGGCTATGTTCGCGAGGATGGCCGGGTCGGCACGCGCAACGAGATCTGGGTCCTTCCCACCGTCGGCTGCGTCGGCCGCACCGCCGAGCGCATTGCTGCGCAGGCGGCCCCGCGCCATGTCGGCCAGGTCGACGGGGTCCATGCCTTTGCGCATCCCTATGGCTGCTCGCAGCTCGGCGACGACCTCGACGCAACCCGCAGTATGCTCGCAGCATTGGCCGCGCATCCCAATGCCGGCGGGGTTCTGCTGATCGGGCTGGGCTGCGAATCGAACCAGCTTTCACGCCTGCTCGAGGAACTGCCCGAGAGCGCGCGCGTCCACATCCGCACCGTGGTAGCGCAGAATTCGGCCGACGAGATGGCCGATAGCCTGGCCGCGGTGGCCGAGCTTGCCGAGATCGCGTCGCGCACCAAGCGCACGCCGGTCGGGCTCGATCGCTTGGTTCTCGGCGTGAAATGCGGCGGCTCGGACGGCTTTTCCGGGCTCACCGCCAATCCGCTGGTCGGGCGGATGAGCGACCTCGTCACCGCCGCCGGCGGGAGTGTCATCGTAACCGAAATCCCCGAAATCTTCGGCGCCGAGCAGATGCTGATGGATCGCGCCGAAAGCCGGCCGGTGTTCGATCAGGTCGTCGCAGTGGTGAACGACTTCAAAAGCTATTTCCTGAGCCATGGCGAGCCGGTTTCCGAAAACCCCTCCCCGGGCAATGTCGCCGGCGGCATCACCACGCTCGACGAGAAGTCGCTCGGCGCGGTGCAGAAGGCTGGCAGCGCGACGCTTTCGGACGTCATCCGCTACGGCGCGCGCATCCGACGGACCGGGCTGACCCTGCTCGAAGCCCCGGGCAACGACGCGGTCTCGTCCACGGCGCTGGCGGCGGCGGGCGCGACCATGATCCTCTTCACCACCGGCCGCGGGACGCCGCTCGGCTTCCCGGTGCCCACGCTCAAGATCGCATCGAACAGCGAACTTGCCGCGCGCAAGCCCGGCTGGATCGACTATGACGCGGGACAGGTGCTGACCGAGGGCTTCGACGCCGCCGAGGAGTCGCTGATCGATCGGATCGTCGCGATCGCATCGGGCGCCGAGACCGCAGCCGAGCGCAATGGCGAGCGCGAGATCGCCTTCTGGAAACGTGGCGTCACGCTCTGACGTCGCCGCGCTGAAAAGCGGCGCCATCCCCGCAGGCGGCAATTGCCATTGACACCGGTTTCCCTTAAGCCACGACAAAACGAGCATAGCGAGAGGAAGGAGCCTGGTGGCATCCGTTCGAACATCCGATGAAACGCGCCTTATCGCCGAGGCGTTCGTCGCCGCGCGTCGCGAGAGTCGCGGCCTGCCCGATTTTCCGGGGGTGGTCCCGGCTACGCTAACCGAAGCCTATGCAGTGCAGGATCATGCGATTGCGATCGATGGTCGCACGATCGGCGGATGGAAGGTCGGCCGGATCAATCCCCCGATCGACGGTGTCGATCGCCTCGCCGGCCCGATCTTCACCGATGCCATCGTCGATGCCCGAGACGGGCTCGAAATGCCGATCTTCGCGGATGGCTTCGGCGCCGCGGAGGCGGAGTTCCTCCTGCGCTTCGGCGCGGCCCCGCCCACCGGCAAGCTGCGCTTCACCGAGTCGGAGGCCGCCGACCTGATCGACGCGGTCCATGTCGGGATCGAGATTGCGAGCTCCCCCTTCGCCGGGATCAATGATCATGGCGCGACCGTCACCGTCTCCGACTATGGCAATAATAACGGCCTCGTCATCGGCCCTGCGATCGCCGACTGGCGCAGCGCGGACATCCGCCGCTGGCCGGTGGCGCTCGACATCAATGGTGAGCCGATCGGCGCGGCCACCGCGGAGACGATGCTCGACGGTCCCGTCGGCGCGGTACGCTTCCTGCTCGAGGCGCTGGCGGCGCGCGGCATCGCGATCCAGCCGGGCCAGTGGGTATCGAGCGGCGCGGTAACCGGGGTTCATCCGGTCAAGGTGGGCGATCGCGTCGCTACGCGGTTCGGCGACGGGCTGCGCGTCGATTGCGCTATCAGCGCCTCCTGACGGGGCCCGGGATGGAGAGGTCATGTCCGAAGCGACGTCCCTGAACGCCGCTCTCGCGAACGCCCGGGAAGAAGTGGGTACCGGGGGCCCGCCGCAATGAGTCTGTTGCGGCGCGATATGCTGCGCGGGATGAGCGCTGCGGCCGTTGCCGCCGCCGCACCCGCCTTCGCCCGCACTTCGGCCGACGATGCGTTGAAGATCGCGCTCGATTCGCTCGGCGCGCTGCCGGACTATCCGCAGCGGCTTGCCCGCCTCGCCGCCTTCGATACCGCCGCGCTGTCGTCTTCCGCGCGCATCGACTTGCTTACCGTGGTCCGCGCGCTCGAGATCGACGCCCGACTCGCCGATCTGGTCCCCGGCGGAAAGCGTGATGGACCCTATCGCCTGCCGGCCGGCGCGGCTCCCGGCGATGAGGCCTACGCCCTGCTTCTGGAACGGCATATCGGCGCGCCGAGCGATCCCGGGACGGCCCATGGTCGACTGGCTCGCGAAGCCGCGCGCCTGACGGCACGAGCCGACCGGCTGATGCGCAGCCTGGGCCATGGCCGCGGCACTGTGGGCACACGCTATAAGGCGTTGTTCGCCGACCGTCGCCACCATTATCCCGACAGCGATTCGGGGCGCGATGCGCTCGTCGCCGACATGAACCGCTGGCTCGATGCCGGACGTGCGCAGGTTGGCGCCCTGGTCGGGCCGCTGCTCCCACCAAGCAGCGACGTCTCGGTCCGCCGAATGACCCGCACCGAGGAGGCGGAGGGCAAGAGCGGCTATCGGCGCATGCCCGCCGCGGGGGCTTCGGGCGCCTATCTGGTCGATCTCAAACGCATCGCCGATCGCCCGCGCTGGAGCCTGGAAAGCGTCGTCCATCATGAGACGCTGCCCGGACATATGGTCCAGCTGCCGATCGAAACCGCGGCCGGCGCACACCCGCTGCGGATCGCCTATCTGCCGGTGTTCTCCGAAGGCTGGGCGGTGCATGCCGAACAGATGATGGCCGATCATGGCACCTATCGGGGCAATCCGCTGGGTGAGTTGGGCCATATCCACTGGCTGCTGTTTCGCGTCGTGCGGGGGCTCGTCGACGTAGGCATCCATCACCGCCGCTGGAGCCTGGCGGCGGCCCGCGGGCAACTCGATATGCTCCAGGGGGTGCCGGCCTATTTCGCCGGGTTCGAATCCGACCTAGACCGGATTGCCCGCGATCCCGCGGTGCGCGCGGCAGAGGCGCTCCTATGGCTCGGCCTCGCCGATTTCACCCGCGGCCGCCGCGGCGCCTCGCTGCGCCTGGCGAATCGGGGAATTCTCGAACATGGCCGCAAGCCGCTGCGCCTGCTCGACCGAAATTTCGTCGGCGCGGCGTGACGCGCGTCCGTCCGGTCCGGCCGTGCCTTTCATCCTGCGATGCTTGCCGTTACGACCGGGAAGGGCTGCGACCTTTGTATAACGCGGCAAATCTAGGGAGAGCTTGAATGAGCGATACGCGAGCGGCGCCGGTTGCAGGCGTCCCCGAGCGTGTGGGACGTTACCGCTGGATGATCGTGGGGCTGCTCTTCGTGGCGACCACGGTCAACTATATCGATCGCACCATGCTCGGCCTGCTCGCTCCCACGCTTGGCGCCGAGCTGAAGTGGAGCGAGAACGACTATGGTAACATCGTAACGGCGTTCCAGGCGGCCTATGCCTTCGGTTTCCTGCTCATGGGCTGGCTGATCGACCGGTTCGGTCCCAGGATCGGCTACTCGATTGCCATCACGGTTTGGACAATCGGCCATGTCGCACACGGCATGGCTTCGTCGGTACTGTCGTTCATGCTTGCTCGCGTCATTCTGGGGCTCGGCGAGGCGGGACACTTTCCTTCCGTCGTGCGCGCCAGCAGCGAATGGTTTCCACAAAAGGAGCGCGCCTATGCCATCGGCTGGGTCAACAGCGCCACGACGATCGGCGTGATCCTCACTGCGCCGACGATGTGGTTCTTCATGACCTGGCTCGGCCTCGGCTGGCGGGAGACCTTTATCTATACCGGCCTGGTCGGCGTGGTCCTGCTGGTGCTCTGGCTCAAGGTTTACAGCAACCCGCGCGAAAGCGGGAAGGTGACTCCTGGCGAGCTCGCCTGGATCGAGCATGATCCGGCGGAAAAGATCGAACGTATCGGCTGGGCGAAGATCGTCACCAAGCGTGAGGCATGGGCGTTCGCGATCGGCAAGTTCCTCACCGATCCGGTCTGGTTTCTGATGCTCTTCTGGCTGCCCAAATATTTCGCCTCTACTTATGATGTCGACCTCAAGGTCGTCCTGCTGCCGATGATCATCATGTACCTATTGTCCGACGCGGGCAGCATCCTCGGTGGCTGGACTTCGTCGAAGCTCATTCAGAAGGGCTATAGCGTCAATTTCGCGCGCAAGATCACCATGCTCGGCGCCGGCTGCTGCGTGCTGCCCTTGCTGTTCGTCAGCGGCATGCAGAATATGTGGCTCGCGATCGTGCTGATCGGTGTCGCCTTGGCCGGGCACCAGGCCTTCTCCTCGACGATTCTGTCTATCCCGCCCGACATGTTCCCGAAGCGCGCGGTGGGATCGGTAATCGGCCTGGGTGGTTTCATGGGCGGCATCGGCGGAATGATCATGGCGAAGTCGACCGGCCTTGTGCTCGATGCGACGGACGGTAATTACACGATCATCTTCGCGGCCTGCACCACGGTCTATTTCCTCGCGGTGCTCGCCATCCACCTGCTCAGCCCGCGGCTGGCGCCGGTTACCGACGACAAGATCGAGGCACGTCCCGCATGAATCGCCCGCTGAAGCTCGATCCGGACCGGCTCTTCCCGCCCGAGGAGCGCGCGCGTGCCATCGCGCGCACGCTCTACGGCGAAGTCGCCCGGCTACCGATCGTAAGCCCGCATGGGCATACGGACCCCAAATGGTTCTCGACCAACGCCAATTGGTCGAACGCTACCGAGCTGCTGCTGTCGCCCGATCATTATCTGTATCGGATGCTCTATTCGCAGGGGATCGCGCTCGACGATCTCTGCGTGCCGAGCTTGGCCGGAATGCCCGCCACCGATCCGCGCGCGGCGTGGCGGACGCTGGCGGAGAATTTCCATCTGTTCCGCGGCACGCCGTCGCGGATGTGGCTCGACCATGTCTTCGTCGAGGTATTCGGATTCGCCGAGGCGCTCGATGGCTCGACCGCGGATCTTTATTACGACCGAATCAACGAGAAGTTGGCGAGCGACGCGTTCAAGCCGCGGGCCCTGTTCGATCGCTTCGGCATCGAATTTCTCGCCACCACCGAAGGCCCGCAGGACGATCTGTCGCCGCACCACGCGATCCGGGAGTCGGGCTGGGGCGGCCGCGTCGTGACGACCTATCGTCCCGACGCGGTCATCGACGTCGAGCATGAACAGTTCGCCGGAGCGATGCGGATCTTCGCCGACAAGACCGGCGAGGACGTCTATTCGTGGGACGGCTATCTCGCCGCGCATCGCAAGCGCCGCGCCGATTTCCGGGCAGCGGGGGCGACCGCGACCGACCATGGCCATCCGACCGCGGCGACCGCCAATCTCTCGCATGAAGAGGCCGAGCGGCTGTTCGCCACCATCCTCTCAGACGCCTGGACCCCCGCCGACGCCGAGCAGTTCCGCGCGCAGATGCTCACCGAGATGGCGGCGATGTCGGTCGAGGACGGGATGGTCATGCAGATCCACCCCGGCTCGTTCCGCAATCACAATGGCGGCCTGTTCGCCAGCCACGGGCGCGACAAGGGCGCGGACATCCCGATGCGCACCGATTATGTCCAGGGGCTCAAGCCCTTGCTCGATCGTTTCGGCACCAGCACCGAGCTTTCGATCATCCTCTTCACACTCGACGAAACCGTCTATTCGCGCGAACTGGCCCCCTTGGCAGGCCATTATCCCTGCCTCAAGCTGGGGCCCTCCTGGTGGTTTCACGACAGTCCGGAGGGCATGCGCCGCTTCCGCGAGATGACCACCGAGACCGCCGGCTTCTACAATACGGTCGGCTTCAACGACGACACCCGCGCCTTCCTCTCGATCCCGGCCCGCCACGATGTCGCGCGCCGAGTCGATTGCGGTTTCCTGGCTCGCCTGGTCGCGGAGGGCCGTCTGCTCGACTGGGAAGCGGTTAAACTGGCCCACGAACTGACGAACGGCCTGGTCAAGCGCGCCTACAAGCTTTGAGTTTCCCCATCCCAAATCCGGAGTAACCCATGTTCGACCGCACTTATTACGCCACGCATCCGGACATGATGGAGTGCGTCTCGAACGACGAGCTGCGCGATCGCTATCTGATCGACGGGCTGTTTCGCGAGGGCGAGTGCGTGCTCAACTATACGCATGCCGATCGCTTCGTGATCGGCGGCGTGGCGGTGGGCTCGGGGAGCGTGAAGCTGCCCGACCAGACCGAGCCGGCGTCGGCGGCGGGGCATCCGTTTCTCGAGCGGCGCGAGCTGGCGGTGGTCAATGTGTCGTCGGTCGAGGGCATTGTGACCGTCGACGGCGAGGCGTTCACGCTCGGCAACAAGGATTGCCTCTATGTGACGATGGGCGCGAAGGACGTGCAGTTTTCGGGGGACGGCGCGCGTTTCTATCTGGCGTCGTGCCCGGCGCATAAGGCGTTCCAGACGCGGAAACTGTCGATCGCCGACGCCAATGCGCTCGAGCGCGGCAGCCTCGAGGAATCGAACGAGCGGACGATTTTCCAGCTGGTGATCCCGGGCGTGTGCGATTCAGCCCAGCTGGTGATGGGCTTGACCGTACTCAAGCCGGGCAGCGTGTGGAACACGATGCCCCCGCACATCCACGAGCGGCGCAGCGAGATCTATTTCTACTTCGAGCTCGACGGCCCCAGCGACCGCGTCTTCCATTATATGGGCGAGGGCGAGGCGATGCGGCATATCGTCATGGCCAATGAGGAAGCGGTGATCTCGCCGCCCTGGTCGGTGCATATGGGCTCGGGCACCAAGGCCTATGCCTTCATCTGGGCGATGGCCGGCGAGAATCAGGATTATACCGACATGAACGTGCTCGATATCTGCCAGCTGGCCTGACCCGCATGACCAACCCCTTCGACCTGACCGGAAAGGTCGCGATCGTCACCGGTGCGAACACCGGCATCGGCCAGGGCATCGCGCTGGCGCTGGCCGCCGCCGGCGCCAGCATCGCCGCGGTCGGCCGCTCGCCGGCGACCGAGACGGTCGAGAAAGCCCGCGCGCTCGGCGTGCGGGCCGAGATGATCTCGGCCGACCTGTCGACGATCGAGCCTGTGGGCAGGATTGTGGACGAAAGCGTGGACAAGCTCGGGGGCCTGCACATCCTGGTCAACAATGCCGGCATCATCCGCCGCAACGACAGCCTCGACTTCAGCGAGGAAGATTGGGACGCGGTGGTCGACACCAACCTGAAGAGCCTGTTCTTCCTCTGCCAGGCCGCCGGCCGCCACATGGTGGGACAAGGCAAGGGCAAGATCATCAACATCGCCTCGATGCTAAGCTTCCAGGGCGGCATCCGCGTGCCCTCTTACACGGCGTCCAAGTCGGGCGTGGCGGGGCTCACCAAGCTGCTCGCCTGCGAATGGGCACCCAAGGGCATCAACGTCAACGCGATCGCGCCCGGCTATATCGCCACCAACAACACCGAGGCATTGCAGGCGGACGAGACCCGCAACCGCCAGATCCTGGAGCGCATCCCCGCCGCCCGCTGGGGCGACCCCAGCGACCTGGGCGGCGCTGCCGTGTTCCTCGCCTCCAGCGCCTCGGACTATGTCCAGGGCCATATCCTCGCGGTCGATGGCGGGTGGCTGGCACGATGAAGATGGATACGCGCCCGATCGCCTTTTTCGGCGAAGTCTTGCTGCGGCTGTCGCCCCCCGGGCGCGAACTGCTGTTTCAGACGCCTGCGCTGCAGATCCATGTCGGCGGTGCGGAGGCGAATGTCGCCACCGGACTGGCCTGCCTGGGCCATGCGACGCGGATGGTGACTGCGGTTCCGGACAATCCGATGGGCCGCGCGGTGGTCGACGAACTGCGGCGGCGCGGCGTGGACGTTTCGGGCATCGCAGTCGAGGATGGGCGGCTAGGGCTTTACTTCCTCCAGCCAGGGGCGGGGCTGCGCGCCTCCGAAGTCATCTACGATCGCTCGCATTCGCTGTTCGCCGATCGTGCGGCCGACGCCTGGGATCTGGAGTCTGCGCTGGCGGGATGCGGGCGGCTGCACCTTTCGGGCATTACCCCGGCGCTGGGGCCCAATTCAGCCAATGCGGCGATCGCCGCGGCCGAGTTTGCGCGCTCGGGGGGCATGAAGGTATCGTTCGATGGCAATTACCGCGCGCGGCTGTGGGACGCGTGGGACAGCGATCCGCGGACCGTGCTCACCCAGCTCATCGGCCATGCCGACATCTTGTTCGGCAATCATCGCGACATCTCGCTGCTGCTGGGCGAGACCTTTTCCGGCGATGGCGCGGATCGGCGGCGGGTGGCGGCAGAGGCGGCGTTCGCGGCCTTTCCGAACCTGCAACTGATCGCCTCGACCGCGCGGCATGTCGACGATGCCGACAGCCATCGTATTTCGGCGCGGGTCGATATGCGGGACGATGCCTATCAGACGCCCGAGGTGCTGGTGGCGGGGATCGTCGATCGGCTCGGGGCAGGGGACGCCTTTGCCGCGGGGGTGCTGCATGGCTTGCTGGAGGGCGGCGACGCGCGGGCGGCGGCGGAGGCGGGGCTTGCGCTCACCAGCCTCAAACATTCGCTGCCGGGCGACGCCAGCCTGTTCACCCGCGCCGATCTGGCCGCGTTCCATGCGGGCGGAATGGACGTGCGGCGCTGAGGGGTTGGAGGCTATGCGAACGGCTAAGACTGGATAGGTTGATCGAACATTCCGTAGAAGCGTAAATACCCCTCGGGTCCGAGCAGGAGAGCGGTGATGGTCGATAATGTCATGACGCGACGAGGATTGATCGCAGCCGGCGGAGGCTTGGCAGCCGCGTCGGTCGCCGTGGCGTCCGTCCATGCTGGAGCATTCGCCCAGCAGCGGGAGGGCGCACGTGCCATGGGCCAACCCCTTCCGGGCAATGTCCGGCTTCCTTCCGCCCCGCCGGGCCGCAAGCGTTCGGACAGCGTCGGCTTCGCGATCGTCGGTCTTGGCGGCTATGCGCTCAATCAGATGATGCCGCGCTTCGAGCAGGCGGAGCGGGCGCACATTGCGGCAATTGTTTCGGGAAACCCGGAGAAGCTGCGGCGGGTCGGCGACGCCTACGGCGTTGCGGAAGACGCGCGCTATTCCTACGAAGCGTTCGAAAAGATCGCCTCGGACGACCGTATCGACGCGGTCTATATCGTCTTGCCGACCGGCTTGCACGCCGAGTGGGCGATCCGCGCCTTTGCAGCGGGCAAGCACGTCCTGTGCGAAAAGCCGATGGCCCTCTCCAGCGCAGATTGCGAGCGGATGATCGCCGCGAGCCGCCGCGCCGATCGCAAGCTGATGATCGCCTATCGCTCGCATTTCGAGCCCTACAACCTCGAAGCCATGAAGCTGATGCAACAGAAAGCGGCGGGCGAGATCCGGCTCGTGCGGACCGAGCAATCCTATCGCATGGGTCCGACCAGTCCGAGCGAGAACTGGCGGACGAGTCGAGCGTTGGCCGGCGGTGGCCCGCTGGAGGATTTCGGGATCTACGGGCTTCAATCGGCGCTGTATCTCACCGGCGAAATGCCGGAGAGCATCAGCGCGACGACGTTCCGGCCGGCCGGCGATGCCCGCTTCGCAGAGATATTCGCGCATGTATCGTCGCAATGGCGGTTTCCCTCGGGCGCAGTCGCCCAGCTCGTGACATCCTACGATTCCGCAGGCACCAACTTCGCCCATGTCCGCGGGACCCTGGGAGCGCTGATCATGGACCCGGCGACGAGCTATTCCGGCCAGAAGATGCGGCTCGAAGGACAGAATACCCGGGACTTATCGCCTGGCGACCCGGCCGTTCAATTCGCAGGCCAGCTCAATAACTTCACTGACGCGGTTCGGGACGGCGCGACGATCCGGACGCCCGGCGAGATGGGTCTGCGCGACCTCAGGCTGATCGAGGCAATTTATGCGTCGGCCGAGGCGGGACGAACCGTCAGACTGGCACCGGACGGTAGAAGGCGCAGCTGAACCAGCGGGCGGCCCCTGCGTACGACGCGCGCCTGCCGCCGCCGGACGAAGAGCCCGGGACCAGGCGGCAATTAGCGGGAGGTGATCGCGCAGTGGGAGGCGATCGTCGATCGCGACGGCGAGATCGTCCCGGCTTATGGCTTCACTCAGGCCGAGCGCGAACTCCGGAGTCCGGGCGCTGACGCGTGATGGCCGTTCGGGCTGACCTTGGCCGTGCGAGCGCGGGCATCCTACCCTCCGCGCACGGGGCGCTTCTGCGGCGCCGCGACCTGATCGAAGTCGAACCCCAGATCGTGGCCACGAGATCTTCTGCAGGGCGTAAATAGCCATCGGAGACGCGGGCGGGGTGGGATCAACTCTCTGGGAGCGCTCGAACGTTGCGCGATCAAAGTCCCAAGGACCGAATCACGACGGCTCGAAGTGGTGCCGGCTGCAGGAATCGAACCCGCGACATCCAGTTTACAAAACTGGCGCTCTACCAACTGAGCTAAGCCGGCATCCGCGCGTTCCCATGGCTCAGGGGACGCCGAAGGTCCAGCCCTCCGTTCGCGCAAGCTCCGGCGTGAGCCGCGATGGCGTCCAGAGTCCGCGCTGCTCGGCGGCAACGCGAAGCCCGGCGGCGGAGAGCATCGCGTCAGTGGCGTGATCGTCGTAGCGGGTGAGGGGCGCATGGGGTTCGGAGCCGAAGGCGGCGAGCATTCTGTCGAGCGTTTCGGGGTCGCGAATCTTGGAAATGCCCTTGCGCATGCCCGCAAGCCGCGCGGCGAGGGTGGTATAGATCTCGACGAGGATTGGACCGGTTTCGGGCAGCGGGTCGAAGGGCCAGAGGCCGAGCGTGCCGCGCAGACGATTGAGCACGCGCATGCCAGTCAGGCTCGATTTGCCGACCTGCGACGCGCCGACGAGGTTGAAGCAGCTGTAAGGCGAAAGGCGCATTTGCTCCTGGCCATGCTCGCAGACGCGGAAGCGACCGCGGCCGGGCGGAAACAAGTCGCCGCAATCGCCGCGCTGGCGGAAGTGGCGGCGGGCATGCGGATGGGTGACGAAGCTGGTGGCGGCGAGATGGGGGTCTTGCTCGCTGAGCTGGTCGACCAAGCGCCAGAGCGCGTGGCCGTGGGTCGGGCTCTCCTCCCAGCCGGGGAAGTAGGCGCCTTCGTCATCGAAAGGGAAAGCGGGGGAAAGGTCGAGGCCGATCAGCGCGCGGGTCTTGCTCGCGGCGATTTGTTCGAGCCAGCCGAGGATGTCGGGGCGGGACCAGCTGCGCTCGATCAGCTCAGGCGCGGCGGTGCCGGCGCGGGCGTGGGCGACCGCAAGTCCCTTGGGGCGTTCAACCGCCTGGCCGGACCAGTCGATCGCGATGAAATCGGTGAAATCGTCCACCTAAATCCTCCCACAGCTTGCCGGGGGAGGGGGACTGTCGCGCAGCGGTGGTGGAGGGGTCGCCGCGCAGACGGCGGTTGCACCGCCGCCCCTCCACCTTCCTTCGGATGGTCCCCCTCCCCGAGACCAGCTCGGGGAGGAATTGCTTTGCGTCACGGGCGCTGTTCCATTCCCGCCGCCAGCCGCTGCGCCTTCTTGGCGCGGTCCCACCAGGCGCGTTGGATGTAGAGCTCGATCCGTTCGCGGGCTTCGGTGCCGTAGCGGACCAGGAGCATTGGGTAGTTGGCGTAGTGGGCGGTCTGCCAGAAGGTTTCGGGATCGGTTTCGAGGAGGATTTGCTTCTCCGGTGCGGTCACCGATAGCGCGAAGCTGCCTTCCTCGCGGCCGGGGGCCATGAAGCCCTTGGCGTTGATCTTGGGGCACAGGGCGCCCCACCACGATGCCATCGCAACGTCGGGCAGCGAAAGGGCGTAGCCGACCGCGTCTTCCCAGTCATTCACCGCCCGGCGTCCCGCGGCGCTCGTCCCACCAGGCCATGCGTTCGGCGATGCGCTTCTCCTGGCCGCGGTCGGTGGGGGTGTAGAAGGTCTGGGGCGGGAGCTCGTCGGGCCAGTAATTGGCGCCCGAGAAGCCGTCCTCGGCATCATGGTCATAGGCATAGCCCTTCCCGTAGCCGATATCGCGCATCAGCTTGGTAGGGGCGTTGAGGATATTCTGCGGCGGCATCAGCGAGCCGGTTTCCTTGGCGCTGCGCCAGGCGGCCTTCTGGGCGACATAGGCCGCGTTCGATTTGGGCGCGGTGGCGAGATAGAGGCAGGCCTGGGCGATCGCCAGTTCGCCTTCGGGAGAGCCGAGGAAATCGTAGGTGTCCTTGGCGGCGATGCACTGGACCAGCGCCTGGGGATCGGCGAGGCCCACATCCTCGACCGCGGCGCGGGTCAGGCGGCGAAGGAGGTAGAGCGGTTCCTCGCCGGCGGTGAGCATGCGGGCGAGATAGTAGAGCGCGGCCTGGGGATCGCTGCCGCGGATCGATTTGTGGAGCGCGGAGATGAGGTTGTAATGGCCCTCGCGATCCTTGTCGTAGACCGCGACGCGGCGCTGGAGGAAATCGCCGAGCGCGGCGGAATCGAGCGGGGCGGGGAAGGTCACCGAGAAGAGCGTCTCGGCCTGGTTGAGCAGGAAGCGGCCGTCGCCGTCGGCGCTGGCGACGAAGGCGTCGCGGGCTTCGGGCGTGAGGGGGAGGGGCTTGGCCTCGAGCTCCTCGGCGCGGTCGAGCAGCTTGCACAAGGCTGTATGGTCGAGGCGGTGGAGGATCGTGACCTGGGCGCGGCTGAGCAAGGCGGCGTTGAGCTCGAAGCTCGGATTCTCGGTGGTGGCGCCGACGAGGGTGACGGTGCCATCCTCGACATAGGGCAGGAAGCCGTCCTGCTGGGCGCGGTTGAAGCGGTGGATCTCGTCCACGAACAGCAAGGTACGCTTGCCGATGCGGGCATGGTCGCGTGCCTCGGCGAAGACCTTCTTGAGATCGGCCACGCCTGAAAAGACCGCCGAGATGGCGACGAAGCGGAGGCCCACGGCGTCGGCCAGGAGGCGCGCGATCGTGGTCTTGCCGGTGCCGGGCGGGCCCCAGAGGATGATCGAGCTGAGCTTGCCCGCCGCGACCATCCGGCCGATCGCGCCTTCGGGGCCGGTGAGATGTTCCTGACCGACGACCTGATCGAGCGTCTGCGGGCGCAGGCGATCGGCGAGCGGGCCGCCGGGGGGTGGCTTCGCCGGAGCGGGTTGTTCGTCGGTGGCGAAGAGGTCGGGCATCGGACCTAGATAGGGTCGATCGGCGAAAGTCACAAAAGGTCACACGAACGCACTTGCAAAGGCGCAATCAAGATATATCTTGAGCGCATCAAAACCCTATTGGAGTTTACGGAAATGCTTTTTCATCATCACAAGCGGCACGGCCGTCACGATACTGGGCCCGAGCGCAGCTTCGGCCGCCGCGGCTGGGCGATGAGCGGTTGGGGCATGCGCGAAGGCCCCGACGGCAGTCGCGGGGGAGGCCGCGGACGGCGCCGCATGTTCGACGGCAGCGAGCTCCGGCTCGTCCTGCTCAAGCTGATCGAGGAGCAGCCGCGCCACGGCTATGACCTGATCCGCGAGATCGAGACGCGCAGCGGCGGCGCCTATGCCCCGAGCCCCGGCGTCGTCTATCCGACGCTAACAATGCTCGACGACATGGACTTGATCGCCGAGGCGAAGGCCGAGGGCGCGAAGAAGTCGTTCGCGATCACCGAGGCCGGCTCGGCGCATCTCGCCGAGCATGCCGAGCAGGTGGAAGCCTTGTTCGCGCGGCTCTGCCAGCTCGCATCGATGCAGGCGCAGACCGATGGCGGCCCGGTCCGCCGCGCGATGGGCAATCTTCGCGCGGTATTGCAGAACCGGCTGCACGCTGAGGGCGTCGAGGCCGATGCGCTCCACCAGATCGCCGATATCCTCGACGAGGCGGCGCGCAAGATCGAGAGGCTCAAGTGACGCTTGCTACCGTAACCGCATCGGCGGTGGTGCCGACCGAACATGCCAGCCGCTATCTCCAGCAGCTCTGCAAGCATTGGCAGCACAACCTGCAGGTGGAATTCACGCCCGAGAATGGCACGGTGATCTTCCCGAAGGACGCGCGCGGCGCGGACTATCCGGGAGACGCGGTGGTGACGTTCAACGTCGCCGAAACCGGGCTGGATCTGCGGATCGACGCATCGAGCGCCGAGCAGCTGGAGGGGCTGAAGGGTGCGGTCGCGCGGCACCTCGATCGCTTCGCCTTTCGCGAAGGCGAACTGACCTACGACTGGAAGTGAGGCATCGAGGCGGCGGGCCAGCAGGCCATCGCCGTCTCGACCAGCCGAAGCAGCTTGTCGCGGCCGGCGCCGTCCTTGGCGAGCGTCGACATGCCCTGGATCACCGCCATGACATGGCCGGCGAGCGCTTCGGCGTCGCTGGCGGCGGGGAGCGCGCCGGCCGCGACATCGCGCTCGATCCGGGCGCGCAACCGCGCTTCGATTTCGCGGCGCATCGCCGCCAATTCCTCGCGGACATCCGCCGCCGCCGCCGAACAGGTAACGACCGAGCTCGCCAGCAGGCATCCCGGCGGGGTGGCGTCCCCGGTGTCGCCGATGGCGGCCGTGCGCAGCAAGTCGCGCGCGGCGTCGCGGGCGCTGGGCGCGCCGTCGATGATTTCCGCGACCGCGCGCCCGCCGGTCATGTAGCGGGCGACGGATTCGCGGAACAAGCGCTCCTTGTCGCCGAACGCCGCATAAAGGCTGGGCGGAGTGATCCCCATCGCCTGGGTGAGCAGAGCCACCGAGGTCGCTTCATAGCCATGTTGCCAGAATAGCCGCATCGCCGCGTCGATTGCGGCGTCGCGATCGAAGGATAACGGCCTGCCGGGGCGGCGGGGTATGGCTGCACTTTGTTTCATAACGATCGCTATATAATCCTTGACGCAGGCGGGCAAGCAGTCTCTTGGGGGGCTACATCCTCACGAAAGCCAAATCATGTCGCTCACCGATTATCGCACCCTGGGCCGTTCGGGCCTTGTCGTCAGTCCGCTTGCGCTGGGGACCATGACCTTCGGGATGGCGCGCTGGGGCATGGAGCGCAAAGCGGCCGAACTTGTGTTCGACGCTTATGTCGAGGCTGGCGGCAATCTGGTCGATACCGCCGACGTCTATGCAGGCGGGCAGGGCGAAGAGATGGTGGGCGGGATCATCGCCGATCGTGGGATGCGCGCCCGGCTGGTGCTGGCGACCAAATCGGGCTTCGCCACGGGGCAGGGCCCCCATGCCGGGGGCAACGGCGCCAAGCATGTCCATGCCGCGCTGGAGGGATCGCTGCGCCGGCTGGGGACCGATTATATCGATCTCTATTGGGTGCATGTCTGGGATTCGGTGACCCCCGCGGAGGAGCTGCTCGAGACGATGGCCGGGCTCGTCCGGGCGGGAAAGATCCGCTATTGGGGGCTCTCGAACGCGCCGGCCTGGTATGTCGCCAAGCTCGCGACGCTGGCCCATCTGCGCGGGCTGCCCGGTCCGATCGCGATGCAATATTTCTATTCGCTTGTCAGCCGCGAGCCCGAATCCGAGCATATCCCGCTGGGACTCGACATGGGGCTGGGGATGATGCCGTGGAGCCCGCTCGCTTATGGCCTGCTCACCGGCAAATATGATCGCGCGACGGTGGAGGCCGCAGGGCCGCGCGACGGCGGATTGCCGAGCGATGCCGGCGACGGGGCGGCACGCGGCGAGGGGGACAAGCGGATGGATGGCGCCAATCCCTTTGGCGACATGCTGTTCACCGATCGCAACTGGCGGATCGTGGAGGCATTGCGCGGCGTGGCCGAGGCGATGGGCGAGACGCCGGCACGGGTGGCGCTGGCCTGGGTGCTGGCGCAGCCGGGGGTGGATACCGCGCTGATCGGGGTGAGCCGGGTCAGCCAACTGCACGACAATATCGGCGCGACCGACCTTGCCATCCCGGCCGAGCATCTCGCCACGCTCGATGCGGCCAGCACGCCCGATGCGGCGATGATCTATGGCCTGTTCAAGCCGGCGATGCGCAAGCAGGTGGTGTTTGGCGGAAGCGCGGTTCGCGGGCGGTTGGAGCGCTGAGTTCAGCGCCCGCGGCGCGCCATCAGCGCGAGATAGGCGTCGAGCACCTTCTGATTGATCGCCGGCCAGACATAGTCCTGCGCCCTCAGGCGACCCGCATCGCCCTGCGCGCGGTGAAGCGTTGGATCCTGCGCGAGGCGCGCGATGCTGTCGGCATAGGCGTCGACGTCGCGCGGGGGGACGAGGAAGCCGTTGACGCCGTCTTCGATCAGGTCGACCGCGCCGGTCGCGCGCGCCGCCACGACCGGGACGGCGCAGGCCATCGCCTCGAGCGTGACGTTGCCGAAGGTTTCGGTGATCGAGGGATTGAACAGGACGTCCATCGAGGCGACGGCGCGGCCGAGATCGTCGCCGCGCTGGAAGCCGGCGAAGGCGGCGTTGGGCACGCGCTCGGCGAACCAGTCGCGCGCGGGGCCATCGCCGATCACGAGCACCCGGTGCGGCACGCCGCGCGCGTGGAGCGCCTGGCAGACGTCGGCGAAGATATCGAGGCCCTTTTCCAGCACCAGCCGGCCAAGGAAGCCGACCGCGAAGGCATCGTCGGCGACGCCCAGCGAACGGCGCCATTCGAGGTTGCGCCGGGCGGGATTGAAGCGATCATGATCGACCCCGCGCGACCAGATGCCGATCGGGCTGGTCACCCCCCATGAACGGAGAAGCTCGGCGGTCGAAGGGCCCGGAGTCACGACCTGATCGACCCGGTTGTAGAAGCGGGTGAGCCCGCGGATCATCAGCGGCGCGAGGAAGCCGATGCCGTAATAAGCCGGATAGGTCTCGAAGCGAGTGTGGAGCGAGGCGAAGGTGGCGATGCCGCGCGTCCGCGCCCAGCTGATCGCGCGATGGCCGAGGATTTCGGGCGCCGAGACATGGACGATATGCGGATCGAACGCCTCCAGATTGCGGCGGGTCTCGGCGGGCAGATGCCAGGCGAACTTATATTCGCTGCGGCCGCCGGGCACGGGCAAAGCGGGCACGCTGACGAGATCGCCGGTGGGGGGGAAGGCCGGGGTATCGGTGGTCGGCGAATAGACGCGGACGGTGACGCCCTGCGCCAGCAGATGGCCGACGAGCATGTTGAGCGCCTGGTTCGCACCATCGCGAACATAATTGTAATTGCCGCTGAAGATGGCGACGCGAAGGTCCGACGCTTGCATGCGCGCGGGGCTTAGCGGCGGCGGGGTGGGGGGTCCATGAAATTGCGCTTCGCTCGCCCGTGGGGTGGGGATTCACCCCGGATTTGCGGTCTGGCGGAGTCGTGATAGGCTCTGCCCGGTCGCAGGCGATGGAGGGTGGCTTGGCTTACCGGAATCCTGTCATTTTGGCTGGCTTGTTGGCGAGTGTCCTGCTGGCGGGGGAAGGGGCGGCGCAGACCCGGCCCTCGGCGTCCGACCAGGAGCTCACGGTGCGCGGGCAGCGGATGCCGGGCGCCGAGGCGCCGCGTTCGGCGACCTGCGAGGCTCTGGCGCGCGACACCCATTTTCGCGCCCTTTTTGCGACGGCGGCCGCGAACGGCGTGCTGGGTCCGTCGATCCTCCTCCCGACGCGGCTGCCGCGAAACCCCGATTATAGCGCGCCCCCGCGGGTTGCGCCCGGATCGCCGCTGCCGGCGCTTTCGCGGCAGCGCTTCGGTCAGCGCATCGGTGTGGTCGACGAGGCTTCGAGCAGCGTCGGCGGCAGCGAAATACTCTCCGAGGTCACGCCGGGCGACAGCGCCGGGAATGCGCTCAACCAGGGCAATCTGGATACGGCGGTGGCGGCGTGCCGCAGCGCCTATACGCGCGGCGGCGGAATGAGCTCCGGCATTACTGGCTATTTCCCGGCGAGCAGCGGGCTCTCCGAAGGCTATCCGCCCCACGCCAGTCCGGAATTCCGGGTGGCCGCAGCGCAGGGACGCTATATCGCGGCACGTGCGTTCATCGCGAGCCGCGACCAGACCCTGCCGATGGGCTTCGCCTTGTTCGACCAGGGGCGCTATGCCGAATCGCTCGACTGGTTTCGCAAGGCTGCGGACAAGCTCCAGTTTCGCGAGGGCGGAGACGAGGCGGCCTTGTTCGTCGGCAAGCTCTATCTGCAGGGGCTGGGGGCAAAATCGGACCCCGTCGAAGGGGTGAAGTGGCTCAAGAAGGCGGCGACCGCGCCGTTCGATCCGATCAACGAGACGCCGGTCTTCGATCCGAAGCAGCCCGAGCGGAATACGGCGGTGGGCGAGGCGGCGGTGATCCTGGCCAATGTCTATCTGCGCGGCTTTGCCGGGATCGCCAAGGATGGCGACGAGGCGCGCAAATGGTTCGATCGGGCGAGCGACGTCGGCCATATCCCGGCGACCAAGCGGCTGGGCGACCTCTATCTCGAGGGGATCGAGACACCGCGCGATGCCAGGAAGGCGGTCGCTTTCTATCGACGCGCGGCGAAGCTCAACCATCCCGGCGCGCAATATGCGCTGGCGGAGCTGCTCTATCGCGGCGAGGGCGTGAAGCAGGACCGCAAGGAGGCGCTGGCCTGGTATCAGGCGGCGGCGGCGAGCGAGCATGTCGACGCGCTCTATGCGCTGGGGCGGGCCTATGACCTGGGCGAGGGGGTGAAGGCCGATCCGCAGCTGGCGATCGGCTTCTACAAGAACGCGGCGTTGCGCGGGAGCTCGGCGGCCAAGGTGGCGATGGGCACCTATTTCTACGAAGGCACGCTGGTCGCGAAGGACGATGCGGTGGCGCGGCGCTGGTTCGAGGAAGGCGCGGCGGCGGCCGATCCCGACGGCGCGTTCAACCTGGCGGCGATGGTGCTGAAGGGCGAAGGCGGTGCGAAGGACACGGCCAGGGCGCTCGAACTGCTGCGACGGGCGAGCGCGATGGGCCATCCGGCGGCGCCGCGCGCGGTGGCGGCGCTGGAGCGGCGGGTCGGGGTCCTGCCCGCGCGCTAGGCTTGTTCCCTTCCTGTTCTTGCGCTAGCCTGCGCGCATGGCAAAACCCCAGAAGCGCTATGTCTGCCAGGCCTGCGGCTCGGTTTCGTCCAAATGGGCGGGGCAGTGCGTCGATTGTTCGGACTGGAACACGCTGGTCGAGGATGCCGGGGCGACTGTGACGCCGTTCATGGCGCGGCACAACCTCCAGTCGGGCGGGCGCGCGATCCTGTTGTCGGACCTCAACACCGACATTGCCTTGCCCGATCGCCTGGCGACGGGGATCGCCGAGCTTGATCGGGCGCTGGGGGGCGGGTTCGTGGAAGGATCGGCGACTTTGATCGGCGGCGATCCGGGGATCGGCAAATCGACCCTGCTGCTGCAGGCGGCGGCGAAGATCTCGTTGCGCGGCGAAGCGGTCGCCTATGTCTCGGGCGAGGAAGCGGCGGACCAGGTAAGGCTGCGCGCGCGGCGGCTGGGGCTGGGCAATGCGCCGGTGCGGCTCGCGGCGGCGACTTCGGTGCGCGATATTCTGACGACGCTGGGGGAGGGGCCGGCACCCGCGCTGGTGATCATCGATTCGATCCAGACGATGCATTCGGACCTGATCGAGGGCGCGCCGGGGACGGTGAGCCAGGTGCGGGCGAGCGCGGGCGAGCTGATCCGCTTCGCCAAGGAGCGGGGGACCGCGGTGGTGCTTGTGGGGCATGTCACCAAGGACGGCAGCATCGCCGGGCCGCGCGTGCTCGAGCATATGGTCGACACCGTCTTGGCCTTCGAGGGCGAGCGGAGCCACCAGTATCGGATCCTGCGTGCGGTGAAGAACCGCTTCGGCGGGACCGACGAGATCGGCGTGTTCGCGATGCAGACCGAGGGGCTGGCGGAGGTGGGCAATCCCTCGTCGCTGTTCCTGACCCAGCGCGACGAGAGCGTGACCGGCACGATCGTGTTCCCGGCGCTGGAGGGGACAAGGCCGGTGCTGGTCGAGGTGCAGGCGCTGACGGTGCGGCTGGCGTCGGGCGCGACGCCGCGGCGCGCGGTGGTGGGCTGGGACAGCGGGCGGCTGGCGATGGTGCTGGCGGTGCTGGAGGCGCGCTGCGGGCTGAGCTTTTCGGCCTGCGAAGTCTATCTCAACGTTTCGGGCGGCTACCGGGTGCAGGATCCGGCGGCGGACCTGGCGGTGGCGGCGGCCCTGGTCTCGGCGCTTGCCGAGCGGCCGCTGGCGGCGGATGCGGTGGCGTTTGGCGAGATCGCGCTATCGGGTGAAGTGCGGCCGGTGGCGCACGGCGCGCTGCGCTGTCGCGAGGCGGCCAAGTTGGGTTTCGGGCGCGCGCTGGCGCCCGCCGCGCAGGCCGACGCGGGCGGGCTCCAGCTGGCGGGGTTTCGCAATTTGGGGGCGTTCGTGGATCATCTGCTGGGGCGGTGACCGGCACCGCCCCGCTGGATTATCGCGGCGTGGCGGCGGCAGCCGGGGGCGTGCGAACCGGCGTATAGTGGGCGGAGGCCAGCTTCCAATCCGTCCCCGAACGAATCGCCAGATAGGTCACCCGCACCGCGACGCTGCGGCTCGTGCCGTCGGGGAGCGGCACGTCGAAGCCCAGCCGCGCGATGATCGAGGCGGCGTTGCCATAGTGGCGCACCAGCGGTTCGCTGAGCGCGGTGGTGGGAACGGCGCGCTTCTTGTCGGGCGCATAGAAGCCGATGAACTCGGCCTTCGGATCGACTTCGCCGACGGGCGAGATTTCGACATAATCGTCGGTGGTCAGATCCGACAGCCGCTTCTGATCGAAATTGGCTTGCGCATCGACAAAGCTGCGAGCCAGTGCCACGAGCGCGGCGTCGCTGGCATCTGCAGTCTGGACGGGCATCGCCTGGACCGTAGCGGGGAGCATCGCGGCCGCGGCGAGGGCGATTGCGAGGCGGTGTGAACTCTTCATCGGGGGCAGGCTCCGTGCTCGGTCGTGGTTTCGTTAGGTGTGTTAGACGTGTATAGCGCGTGCGGGAGGGCTTTTCCATGACTTTGACCGGACTCGACATCATCGTGCTGCTCGTGATCGGCGGCGCCGCCGTGCTGGGCTTCCTGCGCGGGTTCGTGACCGAGGTTCTGGCGTTGCTCGCCTGGCTGCTGGTGGTGGTGGTGATCAAGCTGTTCCACACTTCCGCGGCCTATCATCTGGCCGGATTGGTGGGGACGGCGCAGGGCGGCGCGGTGCTCGCCTTGGCGATCCTGGCGGGGCTGACCTATTTCGGCGGCCGGCTGATCGCCAATGCGATCGGCTCCAGGACGCGCGAGAGCTTCCTCGGGCCGATCGACCGCGCACTGGGCTTTGGTTTCGGCGCGCTCAAGGGGCTGGTGCTGGTGAGCGTCGCCTTCCTGCTGCTGGTGTTGCTGTTCGACACCGTCGGCGGGGGCCCCGCGACGCGGCCCAAATGGATCACGAGCAGTTCCACCTATCCGTTGCTCGACACGGGCAGCGCGACGATTGCGGATTTCGTCGATCGGCGGCGCAAGGGCGAGCCGGTGTTCGGGGAGCGGACCCGGGTGCGCAAGCCGGTGGGGAATTCGGTGGAGGCGGAATAGGTATCCTCCCCGTACAGGGGAGGATTAGGGGTCGCACTTCGGCCTGCGGACCCTTAAGTCTGACGCGATGAACGCGCCGCTCTACAACACCCAGATCCTGCGGCTGGCCGCGTCGATCCCCTATCACGAGCGGCTGGCCGCGCCCGATGCGACTTCGGAGAAGCGTTCGCCGGTGTGCGGCAGCCGGGTGACGGTGGATGTCGAGATGGCGGACGGGCGGGTCGCCGCGGTGGGAATGCTGGTGCGGGCCTGCGCGCTGGGACAGGCCTCGGCCTCGCTGATGGCGATGCATGTCGTCGGGCGTTCCGCTGACGAACTGGCAGCGGCGCGCGATGCATTGGCGGCCTGGCTGGCGGGCGAGGGCGACATGCCCGACTGGCCGGGGCTCGAAATTTTCGCGCCGGCGCTGCCGCATCGCGGGCGACATGCCTCGATACGGCTGGCGTTCGAGGCGGCGGCCGAAGCGGCGGCGGGGGGCGAGCGCTGATGGAAGACCATGCCGAAGTCTCGATCCTCCACGACGCCGTGCCGCTGCTTGGATTTGCGCTGATCTTCGTCCTGATCTTCCGCCGGCTCGGGCTCGGTGCGACGTTGGGCTTCCTGGTAGCGGGCGCGGTGGTCGGGCCGCAGGTGCTGGGGCTGGTCGGCGACGCCGAGGGCAAGCTGGGCATCGCCGAACTGGGCATCGCCTTGCTGCTGTTCCTCGTCGGGCTCGAACTGAGCCCGAGCCGCTTGTGGCGGATGAAGCGCGACATCTTCGGGCTTGGGCTACTGCAGGTGACGATCTGCGGCATCGCGCTGGCGGCGATCGTCTGGACCGCGACGCAATTCTCGCTCGGGGCGGCGCTCGCCCTGGGGCTGCCGCTGGCGCTTTCCTCGACCGCGCAGGTTCTGCCGATGCTGCAATCGGCTGGGCGGCTGCGCACCGATTTCGGCGAGCGCGCCTTCGCGATCCTGCTGTTCCAGGATCTGTCGCTGGTGCCGCTGATCACGATCGTCGCGGCGATGTCGCGCAATCCGGCCGATGTCGGCGGGCCGCCGGGGTGGCTGCTGGGGCTTTACACCGTGGCGGCGATCGTCGGTCTGGTGCTGGCGGGGCGCTATCTGTTGCGGCCCTTCTTCCGGCTGATCGGCAATCTGGGCGAGCGCGAGATGTTCGTCTTCGCCGGGCTGTTCGCGGTGATCGCCAGCGCGGCGGTGATGGAATCGCTGGGGCTCTCGGCGGCGCTGGGCGCGTTCATCGCCGGGGTGATGCTCGCGGACTCGCCCTATCGGCATGAATTGGAGGCCGATGTCGAGCCGTTTCGCGCGATCCTGCTCGGGCTGTTCTTCCTTGCGGTCGGCATGACGCTGGACCTGGGCGCGATCGCCGAGCGTCCTTTCTTCGTGGCGGCGATGGCGGCGGCGCTGATCGCAACCAAGACTGCCTTGATCATGGGGCTGGGCGTGCTGTTCGGGCTCAAGCCGCGCCAGGCTTTCGCGATGGGCCTGATTCTCAGCCAGGGCGGCGAGTTCGGCTTCGTGCTGTTCGCGCAGGCGCAGGCGGGCCTGCTGATCGAAAGCGAAGCGGCGAGCCTGTTCGGCGCGATCGTCACGGTTTCGATGGCGACCACGCCGTTCCTGATGATGCTCACCAAGCGGCTGCGCGCCGATCCCGCGCCGAGCACCGACGGGGTTGAGGAGCCGCGCCAGGACGGCAGCAACGCGATCGTCGTCGGCTATGGCCGTTTCGGGCAGACGGTGGCGCAGATGCTGATCGGGCAGGGCATTCCGGTGACGATCGTCGATACCGATGTCGAGATGATCCAGACCGCGGGCGATTTCGGGATGAAGGTCTATTATGGCGACGGCACCCGAATCGACCTGCTGCGCCAGGCCGGCGCCGAGCATGCCGAGCTTTTGCTGTTCTGCCAGGATGGCGACGGGCTCGATACCGAGCGGCTCGAGGGCATCCACCACAGCTTCCCCGATGCGACGATTTTCGTACGCGCCTATGACCGGCGCTCGGTGATGAAGATGAAGGGCGCGCCGATCGCTGGCGCGGTGCGCGAGCTGTTGGAGAGCGCGATCGTGATGGCGCGGCGGGCGATGCAGGCAGTGGGCGTCGACGAGACCCAGATCGGCAAGACCGAAGCCGAATATCGCCAGCGCGATTATGAGCGGCTGAAGGTGCAGCGCGAGACGGGCGACCTGCGCGCAGGCATCGACGGCATCTTTACCCAGGCGGGGCAGGCGGCGGCTGCGGGAACGGACCTGGAGAAGCAATGAGACTGGTCTCGATGCTCGCCGCGCTGTCCGGCGCGTTGGCGGTGGCGATGGGTGCGTTCGCCGCGCATGGCGCCGAGGGGCAGGCGGCGGAGTGGCTCAGGACCGGGGGGCAGTATCAGCTGATCCATGCCGTGGCGGCGCTGATTGCGGTGCGGATGCAGGCGCGGGGGCCGGCCTGGTTGTTCGTGGGCGGCGGGGCGGTGTTCGCGGGGACGTTATATGCGATGGGGCTTGGGGCGCCGACCTGGCTCGGGGCGGTGACGCCGGTCGGGGGCGTGGGGTTGATCCTGGGGTGGTTGTGGTTGGCTTGGGCTTCGTGGGGGAAGCGCTAGCCCCCTTCTTCGTCACCCCCGCGAAGGCGGGGGCCCATCTCCCGCCCGCGCTTCGGCTACCACCGCTGTTGTCCTTCCCGGCTTCTCTCCGAAATGGGCCCCGGCCTTCGCCGGGGTGACGGATAGGGCGGGACTGCGCCTACTTCGCGGTGACGATCTTCTCGATCTGCGCAGCGGTGCTGGGATGATAGGTGCCGCGCGCTTTCTCGAACAGGTCGCGCGCGATCGGGCGGCCCCAGTCGCCCTGGGCCATCAGCGCCTCGTAGATCGGGCGGATCAGCAGGCCGCGGCCGACGCTGGTGGCGAAGGCGCGGATCGATGGGAGCGCGGGTTCGTAGCGATTGGCGATGGCGAGTTCCGCCCAGGCCGAGCGGACATAGGCGTTCGACGAGGCGGACAGGCCGAGCGTGTCGTCCAGCTCCTTGAGCCGCGCCGGGGTCTGCTGGCGGGGGAGGCCGTTGAGGAAGCGCAGCCATTGCTGGGTGGCCCAGCCTTGGGTGTTCACCGCCGAGACCGGACCGCCGGCTTTCACCGCGGCAAGCAGACCGTCGACCTGCGCCAGCGTCGCCGAAGTCACGTGAACGGCGTTTTCGGGGAGGCCGGGCTGATAGGTCCAGCGATCGAGCTGGAGCTTCGCCTCGAGCGCCTTGTCGCTTTTGATGAGGTTCTTGCGGATGTCTGCCAGGAAGCCCGCGCTGGTCTGCGGCTGGAAGGCGTGGCGATCAAAATAGGAGCGGAGATAGGCGTCGAAAGCGGGGCGGCCGACCGCGACTTCGATCGTGCGCAGGAAGACCGAGCCCTTGAAATAATCGAGCTGGCCCGCGGTCGCGCCGGGATCGCCGTGGAGGCGGGTGGTGGGGGCATTGTCGCCGCCTGCTTCCTTTATGTCCTTGACCAGCCCGTCCCAATCGAGATCGGCGTAGAGCGCGGCGCGCTCCTTGCCATAGACCGCTTCCATGATGCGGTTCTCGAAATAGGTGGTGAACCCCTCGTTGAGCCAGCTGTCCGACCAGGTGGCGTTGGTGACGAGATTGCCCGACCAGCTGTGCGCGAGCTCGTGCGCGACGACATCGGTGTTCGAACGGTCGCCGGTGATGATCGTCGGGGTGAGGAAAGTGAGCGTGGGGTTTTCCATGCCGCCGAACGGGAAGCTGGGGGGCAGGATCAGCATGTCGTAGCGGCCCCAGCGATAGGGGCCGTAGAGCGCCTGCGCCGCGTCGATCATCTTCTCGACATCGGCGACTTCGTCCGCGGCGGCATCGACCATGCTCGGCTCGGACCAGACGCCCGAGCGGGGGCCGGTCGCCTTGAAGGCGAGATCGCCGACCGCGAAGGCGATCAGATAGGGCGGGACCGGCTTGTCCATGCGATAGGTGAAGACGCCGGGGGTGGGGCTGGGGGGCTCGACATACTCGCCGCTCATCACCGCGCGGAGGTTTTGCGGCACGCGCAGCGTGGCGCTCCAGGTCTGGCGGATGCCGGGGCTGTCCTGGGTGGGGATCCAGCTGCGATTGTTGATCGGCTGGCCCTGGCTGAACAGATAGGGCGATTTCTTGCCGGCGGTGAGCGCGGGCGGGAGCCATTGCAGCGCGGTGGCGCCTGGCCTGGTCGTGTAGCGTATCTCGATGCGACGGGCGGTGCCGAGCTGGACCGTGAGGGCCTGGCCGAGCTCGGGATCGTCGGCGCCCAGCGACCATTGGAGCGGCTTGCCTTTGGCGTCGGTGATCGCGGCGATGTCGAGATCGTCGACGTCGAGGATGATTTCCTTCGCGCCGGGCGCGGCGAGGATATCGAGCGCGGCCTTGCCGGTGAGCGTCTTCGCGGCGAAATCGGCGGTCAGGTCGAGATCGACATGGGTGACGCGGGCGATTTCGGGCCGGGCGTGGGTCCAGACGTCCTTTGCCTCGGGGGTGGTGAGGATCGGGGCGGGCTTCGCGACCTGCTGGGCGGCGGCGGGGGCGGTCATGGCAAGGAGCGAGACGGCGGCAAGAGCGGTGTGAAGGGTTCGCATAGGGGCACTGCTATGCGCATCCCCGCTGAACGGCAACTGACGCTGGGTGCGGCGGCGCGGCGATTCGGAGCGCTTAGCTTCCCACTTTTCCCGCGAATCGTGATGTTTCGTTGCGCAGCTGGGTAACGTTGTTGCGTCGAGGGCGAAGCGTGGGCGTGGCGAGCGTAGGAACATATAAGGAACATGACACATTTCGGCGCTGTAGGAAAGGCTTTCAGGGCACCTCCGAAGGCCAGTGGGACAGGCAGCTAAGGACCCAGACGTGGACGTTCCAGACCAGCTTTCAGCTTCCTGATTGCAGACGCTCGTTCAACAACGCAGCATGCACTCGAAGTGAAGGGCGGTCACACGATGTCAATAATCCCGATGAATGGACAAGCGACGCGGCGGTCGCCCTTATTGTTGCTGGCGGCGCTCTGCTCAGGTGCTTCCTCGCCTACGCAAGACGAGCCCCTACATTGCCATCAGATGGGGCCTTACATCGTGTTTTTTAATCGGACTCGGCGGAGCTGTCGCGAGAGGCGAAACGCACATTAGACTTCGTCATCAAAGCCAATGAGAGCGCATGTTCGTTGCCGATGGGGTGGCTAGTGGGGCATACCGACACGCGCGAGAGCCCTAGCCTCGCGAGCACACGGACCGGAGCGATCTGGCATTATCTACGAACGCACGGATGGCGCATCGAGGCAGTCGGATCGAAAGGCTATGGCGCGAGCCGACCTCGTATCGCCACACCGCCTGGTGTGAGCGAACGGCAAAACCGTCGCGTGGAAATCTTCTATTCGACAGCAGACGGCCCGGGCAAATTGAGGCTGCTATAGTGGCGGTTATCACATGTCCCTCGCTACAAGCCGCCAGTCGCTTAACCACCCACTTTCAGCCATCTGGCTCTGAGCGCGTCGCGCTCGAAGCCGCCAGACCGGAAACGACCCGCTTGCGCACGTTCAAGTCACAGGCTGGCACTGGATCGTGATGCGGCTGTGGCCACCCCTACGCCCCGGCGGCAAGCGGGGGATAGACCAAAGGTCGTTGGGGGCAGAGCGTCGAAACCTCGCCACACACGCCAACCTGTCTGGAGCGGTTTCACCGAGATACGTTGCGACTCCGCCATCTCGCAAGAGTCCGAACTGACAACGAAGCAGTGTCGGGCCGCCGCTGCAAAGCAAGTTTTGGATGTGCTGTTGAGGCGCATTGTCGACATCGCGACCTGCATTTGCCCATCGAGCGGCGAGCTCGTTTCCGTTTCCGATCATCGCGTTCGATTGAAGGTCGCTCCAGATTGCTGCGCGAAGTTGCCTTGCATACTCTTCTGCGGGAGGAGCCATCTTGACACGTTCGATCGGCGAGACCGCGCATCCAGACGTAAGGGCCGACGCGAAAGCGAGATGAATGAAAGTGCGCCTCATTGCATCGGTGTAGCCGATCGATGTCCGCTAGCCACCCAATCTCGGACATCGGGACGCGCGACAGCCCTGACTGAAAGCGGACGGGCAGGAAACGACCCAGCGCTAGTCGTTCGGTCGCCTGCGCTGAATACCTATTAGCGGACCTTCGTGGAATCGTTCGGCCACGCACCATCTCGAATTACCTGCGCCAGCCCTTCGATTGTAAGATGGCGCTTCGGCTTTGCTGGCAAAAGCCAGCCAACGCAGAGCCACAATGCGAAGAACGTCACCACCCCGACGAGCCCCCCTATATGGGTCGTGAGATCGAAGACGGTCGCGATCCACACGGTTAGCGCTGTAGACGGAACCATCAACGCTAGGCCCAAAAGGAAGCCCCGAAGAGTCCCGCCTTCGTTGTGAAAAAACTCTGGCCATTGCTCATTGAGCGCCGAGAAGTTTGTTCCAAAGCGTTCATGAAGCCGCTGGAACAAGTCCGATGCGTCGTCACCATCTACGCCTAAATCATGCCCAAGCCTCGCGGTAGGGCTGAGCTTAGCCACAGGGATGCCGTGCTCATCATGCAAGAGATCAGTAATCACCGCCAGCGGGTCGTCCATGGTCCGACAATAGCGCACTGCCGCGCGTCCGCTATAGGCCTCAACTCACCGAAAGCCGCCGGTCGGCAAACCACCCAATTTCCGGACGTATCCCGCTCTGCTTGCGGGCGAGAGAGGTTACCGCGACTGCGCATCGAGGAATCCCGCGACGTCGGCAAGTTCGACCGTCTTGTCGAGGAAGGTCTGGCCGATGCCGCGGGCGAGGAGGAAGGGGAGGGTGCCGGCGGCCATTTTCTTGTCGTGGAGCATATGCTCGACCAGCGCTGCGCCCGATGCGGTGATGCCGGCGGCGGCTAGGCCGTCGGGGAGGCCGACGCTGCGGAGGTGGGCGGCGACGCGCTGCGAGTCCTGGGTGGGGCAGAGGCCCCGTCGCGCGGAGTAAGCGAAGGCCAGCGCCATGCCGGCGGCGACGCCTTCGCCGTGGAGGAGCTTGTCGGAGAAGTCGGTTTCGGCCTCGAGCGCGTGGCCGAAGGTGTGGCCGAGATTGAGGAGGGCGCGCTTGCCGCTGGTCTCGCGCTCGTCTTCGCCGACGATGCGGGCCTTGGCGGCGACCGAATGGGCGATGGCGTAGGCGCGCGCTTCGGAATCGCCGGCGAGCAGGGCGGCGGCGTTGGCTTCGCAATATTCGAAGAAGGCGAAATCGTCGATCAGGCCATATTTGACGACTTCGGCATAGCCGGCGCGGACCTGGCGGGGATCGAGCGTGGCGAGCAGATCGGGGTCGATCAGGACCAGCGCCGGCTGGTGGAAGGCGCCGATGAGATTCTTGCCGGCGCGCGTGTTGATCGCGGTCTTGCCGCCGACCGAGGAATCGACCTGCGCGAGCAGCGTGGTGGGTATCTGGACGAAATTGCAGCCGCGCTTGACGATGCTGGTGGCGAAGCCGACCAGATCGCCGATCACCCCGCCGCCGAGCGCAATGACATGGTCGCTGCGCTCGACGCCCAGTTCGAGCAGGCGATCGGTGAGCGCTTCGAGCTGGCGCCAGCTCTTGGTCGCTTCGCCGGGGGGCAGGAGGATCGCCTCGCTGGCAATGCCGGCGGCGGCGAGGCTGGACTGGAGCGTCGCCAGATGCGGGCGGAGATTTTCGTCGGTGACGATCGGCATCGCCCGGCCGCGGGCGAGCGGGGCGAGTGCTTCGCCAGCGCAAGCGAGCAGCCCGGCTTCGATGCGAACGTCGTAGCTGCGGTCGCCGAGCGCGACGGGGATGCTTTTCACGGGGCGATGGCTTTCAATATCTCTTCGACGGTGAAGTCGTGCGGCGCGGCTACGCTCTGCACCCGAACCGGGGCAAGCGCGTAAAAGGGATTTCGCACCTTGGCGAGTTCGGTGAGGACGGTGTGGGGATCCTTGCCGCGGAGCAAAGGGCGGGTGTTGCGGCGGCCGACGCGCTCGGCGAGCACCGCGGGCTCGGCGTCGAGCCAGATCGCGATCGCCTGATCGAGGATGAGCGCGCGGGTCGCCTCGTTCAGGAAGGCGCCGCCGCCGGTGGCGATCACCTTGGGGGTGCCGTCGATCAGCCGGGCGATGACCCGCCGCTCGCCGTCGCGAAAATGGGGTTCGCCGAATCGCTCGAAGATTTCGCTTATGGTCAGGCCCGCCGCAGCCTCGATCTCATGGTCGGCATCGACGAAGGGCAGGCGCATGCGCTGGGCGAGGCGGCGGCCGACGGTGGTCTTGCCCACACCCATCAGCCCGACCAGGACGATCGGCTTGCCCTTCCACGGCCAAATAGGTGCATGCGTTTGCAACATCGTGCGGGGGCTATACAGCGAGGCAGGGTCTCGGGCAAAAGGCCGGCGCAGTCTTAATTCAGGTCCGTTCCATGTCCCGCTTGATCACAATCGTCGTCATCCTCCTCGTGCTGCTGATCGGGGGAATCGTCTTCCTTTCGACCCGCAGCACCGAGCAAGAGCCGGTCCGCATGGAAAAGGCGGTCCCGCTTGATAACCTCACCAACTAAGCGTTCGCGGATCGCGCTGGCGGCATCGCTGCTGGCGGGCGTCGCGCTGGTTGCGGGCATAGGCATGCCCGCATCGGGGCAGGACACGCCCGAATCGCTGCTGCCGCCCGGTTTCGACGATCCGGCGCCGACCGCTGCGCCCACCCCTGCGCCGACGCGCGGGGGCGAAGTCGTGCAGCCGATCCCGGCGCCCGACCTGCTCCCCGACGATTCGATTCCGGCCAATGTGAGCGAGGCAGCGCTTGGCAACGAACAGGATGTCGCCGAAGTCGACCTGACCAAATATGAGCTGCCCGAATTCGCCCGCCATTCGCTGGCGCGGGTGGGCGTGCTGGCGGCGGGCAACACGCCCTTCCCGGCGAACGCGTTCGGCGCGACCGACGGGCGCTATCTGCAGACGCTGATGCGGCGGCTCGATGCGCCGGTCGCGTCGCGCTGGGCGTCGATCGTGCTGCGGCGCGCGCTGATGTCGCCGACCGATACGCCGGCCAATATCGGCGGCGCGGACTTCGCGGCCGAGCGCGCCTGGCTGCTGGTGCGGATGGGCGAGGCGATCGCGGCGCGCGCGGTGGTGAGCGACGTCGATATCGACAATTATACGACGCGACTGTTCCAGGTCGCGGAGCAGGTTTCGCTGGCGACCGCCGATCCGGCAGGCCTCTGCCCGATCGCCGAGCCCGCATCGGTGGCGATCGGGCAGCGCGGCTGGGCACTCGCCAAGGCGATGTGCGCGGGACTGGCGGGGAAGCCCAACGAGGCCGGGCAATTGCTCAGCCAGGCGCGGCGGGGAACCGGCGCGGGCAATATCGACAATCTGCTGGCGGAGAAGATCGTCGGTGCGGGCGCGCAGGGCCGGCGCGCGGTGACGATCGAGTGGAACGGGGTGAGCCAGCTTACGTCGTGGCGCTGGGGGCTGGCGACGGCGACCGGCCTCGAGGTTCCCGCCTCGCTCTATCAGACCGCCGGTCCGCAGGTGCGCTATTGGCAGGCGCTTTCGCCTTATATCGATCCCGCGGCGCGCGCGCCCGCTGCGGAGCTTGCGGCAACCGCAGGCGTCTTTTCGAACGCCGGGCTGGTCGACCTCTATTCGGAGATCGACCAGGCGGGTGAAGGCGGCAACGGTCCGATGGCGATCGCGCGCGACCTGCGCACTGCCTATACCGACAGCGAAGCCGGGGATCGGCTGACCGCGATCCGGACATTGTGGAGCGGCGCGCAGTCGCCGCGGATGCAATATGCGCGATCGATCCTGACCGCGCGGGCAGCATCGTGGATCCCGGCGAACGCCGAGGTCGAAGAGCCCGAGAAGCTGATCGCGTCGATGCTCTCCGCAGGGCTGGAGGCGTCGGCGCTCGAATGGCGATCGGTGGTGCCGCGCGGAAGCATGGGCTGGGGGCTGCTGGCGCTGGCCGATCCGGCGACGACGCCGGTGGCGTTCGGCGATTTCGATACGTTCCGCGAGGCGACGACGCCGCGCAAGGCACAGATGATGCTGGCCGGACTGGCCGGGCTCGGACGGCTGGAGACGGCGGATGCGCAGCGCGGGGCGGTGGCGGTCGATGTCCAGATCGGCGGCTTCAACGACTGGACCCGCGCGATCGATGCAGCCGGGATTCGCGGCGATGGCGCGACGGTGGCGCTGCTGGCGGCGGTGGGGATGCAGACCAGCGGCTGGGAGCGGGTGACGCCCGAGGCGTTGTTCCACATCGTTGCGGCGATGCGCGCGGCGGGGATGACCAATTATGCGCGGATGATCGCCGTCGAGGCGGTCACGCGCGCATGAGCCCGGGCGCTTGAGCGCGCTCGACGACCGCGGGCTGATCGAGCGTTTCCTGGAAATGATGCGCGCCGAGGCGGGCGCGGCGGGCAATACGATCGCTGCCTACGGCACCGATCTGCGGCTGGCGTCGGAACTGCTCGAGGGGCGTCTGGGCGAAGCTATCGCGGCCGACCTCGAGCGGCTGGGGGCCGCCTGGCAGACGCTGGCGCGCACTACGGTGGCGCGGAAATCTGCGGCGCTGCGGCGCTTTTTCGCGTTTCTGGCGGACGAGGGACTTCGGTCCGACGATCCGGGCGGGGCGCTGCCGCGGCCGGGTTCTTCGCGGGGACTGCCGAAAGTGCTGAGCACCGGCGATGTCGACCGGCTGTTTGCGGTGATCGCCCGCCGGCAGGCGCGGGTGCCGGCGGATCCGAACGATCTGCGGCTGAGCGCGCTGGTCGAACTGCTCTACGGATCTGGTCTGCGCGCGACCGAATTGGTGTCGCTGCCGCGCAATGCGATCGCGCCCGATCGGCCCTATCTGATCCTGAAGGGCAAAGGCGGGCGCGAGCGGCTGGTGCCGATATCGGATCGCGCGCGGGCGGCGGTGGCGGCATGGCGGGCGCATGTCGACGTCGGGCGGGCCTGGCTGTTTCCCTCGGGCAAGGGGCATCTGTCGCGGGTGCGGCTGCACCAGATCATCCGCGCGCTGGCGGCGGAGGCGGGGATCCCGCCCGATCGGATCAGCCCGCATGTGCTGCGCCACGCCTTCGCCACGCATCTGCTGGAGGGCGGCGCCGATCTGCGCGCGCTGCAGGCGATGCTGGGGCATGCCGATATCGCGACGACCGAAATCTATACGCATGTCGACAGCAAGCGGCTGGTCGAGCTGGTCAATTCCCGGCACCCGCTGGGGGAGGCTCTGGCGCGGAAGTGAGTTGGTTCGCGCAACGACGCAACGACGCGACGAAGGCACTGCCTCCGGCGGTGTCAGCCGCCGCTCGATCCTCAGGCCAAGCGGCAACGGTTCGTGATGGAAGGCCGCTAGCGCGGCAAGCTCTACATCGTTGCGTCGTCGCGTCGTTGCGCGAACATCTTCTTCGCGCCTTTGCGCCTTCGCGTGATCCAACTCTCCTTGAGGCCGCACGCGTTGACGCAAAGGCCGGCGCGTCCTAACCGCGCAACGATGGCAACCTTCCTCGATTTCGAGAAACCGATCGCCGAGCTGCAGAGCCGGATCGATGAGCTTCGTCGCACCGCCGAGGGCGGCGAGGTCAATATCGATGCGGAGATCGAGCCGCTCCAGGTCAAGTCCGATCGGCTGCTGCTCGATACCTATGCGCGGCTGACCCCCTGGCAGAAGACGCAGGTCGCGCGGCATCCCGAGCGCCCGCATTTCAAACATTATGTCGCGGGGCTGATCGAGGATTTCATGCCGCTGGGCGGCGACCGCGCCTTTGCCGACGACGCCGCGATCATCGGCGGGCTCGGGCGCTTTCGCGGGCGCCGGGTGATGGTGATCGGCCATGAGAAAGGCGACGACACCGCGAGTCGGCTCAAGCATAATTTCGGAATGGGTAAGCCCGAGGGCTATCGCAAGGCGATCCGGCTGATGCGGCTGGCCGACAAATTCCATATCCCGGTGGTGACCTTGGTCGATACGTCGGGCGCGTTTCCCGGTGTCCAGGCCGAGGAGCGTGGCCAGGCCGAGGCGATCGCGCGATCGACCGAACAGTGCCTGAACCTGGGGGTGCCGCTGGTGGCGTCGATCCTGGGCGAGGGCGGTTCGGGCGGCGCGGTGGCGCTGGCGGCGGGCAACCGGGTGCTGATGATGGAGCATGCGGTCTATTCGGTGATCTCGCCCGAGGGCTGCGCATCGATCCTGTGGCGGACGTCGGACAAGGCGTCGGACGCGGCCGAGGCGATGAAGGTCACCGCGCAGCATCTGAAGGAATTGGGCGTGATCGACGGGATCGTTCGCGAGCCGCTGGGCGGGGCGCACCGGGCTCCCGCGGCTGCGATCGAGTCGCTGGGCGATGCGATCGCGGAGGCGCTCGACGAACTGGAGGGGCTTTCGCCCGACGGGCTGCGCCAGGCGCGGCGCGCGAAATTCCTGGCGATGGGCCGGCTTCAGTAACAGCCCGAGCGGATGCACGAAAAAGGGCGGCGGAACCTTGGTTCCACCGCCCCGATCCGTTTTCAAGTCGATGAGGCTTAGCTCTTCATGTTCGACGAGACGTTCGTGAAGGTCTTGTTGAGCTGGTTGCCCAGACCCTGCATCGCGGCGATGGCGGCGACTGCGATGAGCGCGGCGATCAGGCCATACTCGATTGCGGTGGCGCCCTTGGAATTCTTGAGGAAAGTGCGAATCTTCTGCATACCGGTCTCCATCGTTTCAACTGTGCTTCATTCACCCGGCCTCCCCGGAAAACCGGTTCGGCACGAGGAGCGTAGGACAGAGGAGGTAAAGAAACGGATAAGGCGCAGCGTTACGATCGAGTAACGATGTTCAGCCCCCGCTGGCCGTGACCTTGTCGTTGATATTGCTCCACAGATTCATGCTGGCGTCGCCAAGCGCGATTAGGCCGATCATCAAGCTGATCACGATCAGCGCCAGGATCAGGCCATATTCGACGGCGGTGGCAGCGCGCCGATCGCGGAGCAGCCTGGCAGTGACGTGGTACAGGCTTCGCATCGGCAGAGACTTCATCGCTATGGTGTGACGTGGGTAATGAAGGGCAGTTAAGGAAGTGCTGATCGATACGTCTCCCTTGTTGCTGGTGGTCGCCGCGGCGCTGGTCGACGGTGGTGGGCGCGTTCTCGTGCAGCAGCGGCCGGCGGGTAAGCCGATGGCCGGGCTATGGGAGTTCCCCGGCGGGAAAATCGAAGGCGGCGAAACGCCCGAGGCGGCGCTGGCGCGGGAGCTCCACGAGGAATTGGGGATCGATGTCGACCCCGCCGCGATGGCGCCGCTCGCCTTCGCCAGCGAGGGGCTTGGCGGGCGGCACCTGCTGCTGATGCTTTATGTCGTGCGGGCGTGGGACGCAGTGCCCGAGGCGCGGCATGCCAGCGCGCTGCGCTGGGTAACGCCGGCCGAGCTGCGCGGGCTGGCGATGCCGCCGGCGGATGCGCCGCTGATCGGGGCGCTGGAGCGTCTGCTTAGGGGGTGAGGCTCAGCCTTTCGGCTTGAGCGCCTCTGCCAGCGAGGAAGTGGCGCTGCCGGGACGGGCGGGCTTGGGTTGCGACGGGTCCGGGGCCCAGCCGGTCAGATAGACGATCTCGAAACGTTCGGGGACGCGGCCATCGGGGTCGGCGCGCCCTGCAAAGGCCTGGGCGGCGGCGAACAGCGTCTCGCGGCGCAGCGGGCTGGCATCCCGGAGCAGATTGGTGCCGGCCATGCCGCGCAGGTCGCGGAGCAAATTGGGCAGGCCGGCATAGCGGACGGTGAGCGTCTCCACGTCCGAGACCGGCAATGCGAAGCCGGCGCGGGACAGCAAATCGCCGGCCGAGCGGACGTCGATCTGGGGGTGGAAGCGCGCGGCGGGGCGATCGGTCTCTGCCGCAAGGAAGGCGCCGCGCAACGTGGCGAGCGTCCCGGCGCCGAGAAAGGCGCCCAGAAAGAGGCCGTCGGGGCGCAGCACGCGGCGGGTGAGGGTGAGCGCGCCGGGGACGTCGTTGACCTGATCGAGCGTGCCGGCGGCAATCACCAGATCGAAGGAGGCGTCGGCAAAGGGGATGCGATCCTCGTCGGCCTGGACGCCGCCGGCGGCCTTGGCGAAGCGGAAGCCTGCGTCGAGATGGGCTATGCGTGCGCCGGGGATGGCGAGATCGCCGGCGAAACTGCCCAGATCGAGGACGTCGCGGAACTCGCGCTTCACGGCATCCAGCCGCTCGAGCAATCCTTCGAGCATATGATCGCGCAGGAAGGCGAAATCGCCAAAGCCGGGCGCGGCCCGGTCGCGGCGAAGCCGGCGGCGGGCGCGGGCAAAGATCTCGGAGTCGGACACGGAGCGGCTTGTGCAGCGGCGGCGCGCCCGCGACAAGGCTGTGTGGCTCTTCTCGCGCCTCTTGCCCGGCTCGCCGACCTCGCGCTCCCGCCGCGCTGCCCCGGCTGCGGCGAAGTCACCGGGGCGGACCATCGCTTCTGCGCGAAATGTTGGGGAAGCCTGCGCTTTCTGGGGCCGCCCTGGTGCGCAGGCTGCCAGCTGCCGTTCGACTATGACCGGGGGGAGGGCGCGCTGTGCGCCGAATGTATGGCCGATCCGCCGCCCCATGCCGGGGTGCGCGCGGCGGTGGCCTATGGCGACGTGGCGCGCAGCGTGGCCCTGAAGCTCAAATATGCGCGGCGGCTGGCCTGCGCCGAGACGATGGCGCGGGCGATGGCGCGGCTGATGCCGCAGGACGCGGACCTGCTCGTGCCGGTGCCGCTGCACCGCTGGCGGATCTGGTCGCGTGGGTTCAACCAGGCGGCGTCCGTCGCGCAGGCGCTGGCGAGGGCGAGCGGCGTGGCGACGGACGCGGAGCTGCTACGACGGGTGAAGGCGACTCCGATCCTGCGCGGGCTGGGACCGAGGGGGCGGGCAAAGGCGGTAGCGGGCGCCTTTGCGCTGGCACCGGGCGCCCCGGAGAAGCTGCGCGGAAGGACCGTGGTGCTGGTCGACGACGTCCACACCAGCGGCGCCACCGCGGCGGCATGCACCCGCGTCTTGCTGCGGGGCGGCGCGGCAAAAGTGATCCTTCTGTGCTGGGCGCGCGTTCTTCCCGGTGAGGCGCTGGATTGACAAGCCCACGCCCGTCACAGCACGAGGATTGCATGGCAAAGATCGAAATCTACACGAAGGCATTCTGCCCTTATTGTTCGCGGGCGTTGAAACTGCTCGGCGAAAAGGGCGTCGAATATCAGGAATATGACATCACGATGGGCGGGCCGAAGCGGCAGGAAATGCTCGAGCGCTCGAACGGCCGCTCCACCGTCCCGCAGGTCTTCATCGACGACGAGCATATCGGCGGATCGGACGATCTTGCCGCGCTGGACCGCGAGGGCGGACTGGACCCTTTGATCGCGGCATGACCCGCGCCGCCCTGCTCCAGATGACGAGCGGGATCGATCCCGCGGCCAATGCGCGCACGCTTGTCGAGGGCGTGGCACAGGCGGCTGCGGGCGGGGCGGCGATGCTGTTCACGCCGGAAATGTCGGGGCTGCTCGATCGCGATCGGGATCGGGGGGCGGCTTCGCTGGCGCACGAGGACGAGGATCGGGTGCTGGCCGCGGTGCGCGAGGCGGCGGCGCGGCACGGCATCTGGGTGCATATCGGCAGCCTGGCGGTCCGCCGCGACGCGGGGAAGCTGGCGAACCGCGGCTTCGTGATCGACTCGAGCGGCGGAATCCGCGCGCGCTACGACAAGGTCCACCTGTTCGACGTCGATTTGCCGAGCGGCGAAAGCTGGCGCGAATCGAACAGCTATGCGCCCGGCGAGCATGCCGTGGCCGTCCAGACGCCGCTGGGCGTGCTGGGGCTGTCGATCTGTTACGATCTGCGCTTCCCGGACCTCTTCCGCACGCTGAGCGATGCCGGGGCGACGATCCTGGCGGTGCCGGCGGCCTTCACCCGACAGACGGGCGCGGCGCACTGGCACGTGCTGTTGCGCGCGCGGGCGATCGAGGCGGCGGCGTTCGTGATCGCCGCAGCGCAGACCGGCGTGCACGAGGATGGCCGCGCGACCTATGGCCATTCGCTGGTGGTTGATTCCTGGGGCGAGGTGCTGCTCGATCAGGGCGAAGCGGCGGGTATCGGCTTTTTTGAAATCGATCCAGCGCGGGTGGAGGCGGCGCGGGAGCGGGTCCCGGTGCTGCGCCATCGCCGTGCCATCCCCGCGGCGGAACTGCTATGATCGCGTTCGACCTCAAATGCAGTGGCGGGCATATCTTCGAGGGCTGGTTCGGATCTAGTGCCGCCTATGAGACGCAGCGCGAGGGGCAGCTGATCTCCTGTCCCTTCTGCGGCGACGCCGACGTCGCCAAGGCGGTGATGGCGCCCAATATCGGCACGAAGGGCAATCGGCAGAGCGTCGTGCCGGCACCCGCGCCCGTCGACGGGCCTCCGCCCGAGGTCGTGAAGGCGGCTATGGCGGCGCTGGCCGGGGCGCAGGCGAAGCTGCTGGAGAAATCCGAGTGGGTGGGCGTCGCCTTTGCCGACAAGGCGCGGGCGATGCATCTGGGCGAGACTCCCGCCGCGCCGATCCACGGCCAGGCGACGCTGGATGAGGCGCGCGCGCTGGCCGACGAGGGCGTGCCGGTCGCGCCGCTTCCGCTGCCGGTGATCCCGCCGGAGCGCCGCAATTGATTCTCCGCCCGGCTGTGCGTACCAGCGCTCGCGTGGCCCGGTAGCTCAGCAGGATAGAGCAAGCGATTCCTAATCGAGAGGTCGGAGGTTCGAATCCTCTCCGGGTCACCAAAGGCGGCGAAGGGGAGCGCATGACTCACCGCATCTACGGGATGACGTTCAAGGGGCTGTACCCCGCTTATGTCGCGAAGGCGGAGAAGAAGGGACGGAGCCGGGCCGACGTCGACACGATCCTCTGCTGGCTGACCGGGCATTCGCCCGCCTCGCTGGAGGCGGTGCTGGCGAGTGCGCAGACGGTCGAAGAATTCTTTGCGCATGCGCCGCATATGAACCCCGCCCGCGATCTCGTGACCGGAACGGTGTGCGGGGTCCGGGTGGAAGCGGTGGAGGAGCCGCTGATGCGCGAGATCCGGCGGCTCGACAAGATGATCGACGAACTTGCCAAGGGGCGGGCAATGGAGCGGATTTTACGCGCCTAGAGCGAGATTCGGCGCGCTAGAATTTCCCCACCACGGCGCAGGCCGGGGCCCAGTATCGGTGCGCAGGCAAAGGCATCCTGCGATCTCAATCGCTTCGCAGCTGGGCCCCGGCCTGCGCCGGGGTGGGTATTTGGCTCAAGTCTGCGCAACCAGTGCGAGGATCCGACCTCGCACTCCCGACGGGAGAGGGAAGCGCTTTTACAAATCCAGCGAGGCCGAGAGCTTGAAGGTCCGCGGCGCGCCCTGGAGCAGGGCCGCGTTGAAGGCGTCGTAGGCGGAGGCCCAATAGCGCTTGTTGGCGACATTATCGACGTTGACGCGCAGCGTCAGCGGGGTGGTGCCGAGCAGGGCGACGTAGCGGGCGCCGAGATCGAAGCGAGTCCATTCGGAGATTTCGAGCGTGTTGGCGGCGTTGACCTGTTGCTTGCCGGTCTGGACGAAGCGGCCGGTGAGGGTTGCGCCGGGCAGGAAGGGCGTATCCCATTCGATATTGGCGTTGACCAGATAGTCGGGCACGCCGACCGCCTTGTTGCCGTCGTTGGCGCCGGCGGGGGTGTCGCGCAGCTTGGCATCGTTGAGCGAGGCGCCGGCGATGAGGCGCAGGCCGGTGGTCAGCTCGCCGTCGACGCTGAACTCGAGGCCGCGGTTGCGCTGTTCGCCATAGACGTCGAAGCGCAGGAAGCCGGGGGCGGCGGGGTCGGGGGCGGCGAAGGCGGTCGGCAGCGTCGTCTGGAAGGCGGCGAGGCTCAGGTTCAGCGCGCCGATCGCGAGCTTGCCGCCGACTTCATATTGGGTGGATTTGTAGGGCGCGAAGACCTCGCCCGGATTGATCAGATTGGGGTCGATCGGCGCAGTCGGGCCCTGCGACAGGCCTTCGATGCGGTTGGCGAACAGCGACAGGCCGGGGACCGGCTTGACGACCAGCCCGAGCACGGGGGTCACCGCTTCCTCGCTATACTGCGTGTCCAGCGCGCCGCCGGCATAGGAATAGTTGCTGGTCTTGATCTTCTGGAGGCGAAGACCCGCGGTGAGCAGCACGCGGCCGTCGAGCAGGCCGATCGTGTCTGATGCGAACATGCTGCCCAGCCGGGTGCGGCTGATCGGATAGGGGTTGTCCAGATCGCCGCCGACGAGGGTTGAGCTCGGCAACGCAACGTCGGGGGTATCGTAGAGATTGGTGGCGTAGCCGGCGAAACCGGGGCCGTAGAGGAAGTCATAGGCGTTGCGGTTGACCTGCCACAGATAGGCGCCGCCGAAATTGATCTCATGGGTGATGGCGGCGCTGCCGAGCTTGACGCGCAGCCCGACCATCGCGGCTTCGTTATTGTCGGTGCGCGGCACGTAGAGCGCATTGCCGCTGGCGGCGCCGGTCAGCGCGTTGGTGACGGTGATCCCGTCGTAAATGCCGTCCTCCGAGCCGTCGCGCGCGCCGAACGATGCGTAGAGCATCGCATTGTCGGTCACGTCCCATTCGCCCTTGGCGATGCCGAAGACGTCGCGGAGGTTCGAATAGCTGAACGCCTGGCCATAATTATGATCGGCACCGGGGACGGCGGGGATCGTAGTGGTGCCGATGATGACCTTGGGGCGCAGATTGCGGACCTCGACGCGCTGATAAGCGAGATCGAGCGACATGCGGACCGTATCGCTGCGGTAGTCGAGCGCGCCGCCGATCACCGCGGTCCGGCGGAACTCGTCGTCGACCGCCACGTCGCCGCTGCGCAGCGCACCGTTGACGCGCAGCCCCCAGCGCCCGTCGCCGAAGCGGCGCGCGACGTCGAAGCTGCCGCCGATATGCGATTTGGAGGCATAGTTGGCGGTGATGCGGGTCAGCGGCACGTCGCCGGCGCGCTTGGGGATCAGGTTGACGCTGCCGCCGATGCCGGTGCCGCCGGGTGCGGCGCCGTTGAGGAAGGCGCTCGCGCCGTTGAGGACCTGGACCTGCTCGTAGAGTTCGGGGGCGATCAGCTGGCGGGGGGCGAGGCCGTACAGCCCGTCGAGGCCGATATCGTCGCCGTAAAGCGTGAAGCCGCGGATCACGAACTGCTCGGCGGCGTTGCCGAAGCCGTAGGAAGTGCGGATCGAGGGATCATTTTCGAGCAGCTGGCCCAGCGTCTGCGGCTGCTGGTTGAGGACGAGCGCGGCATTATAGCTCTTGATGCTGAAGGGCAGGTCTTCGGCGGGCTTGTCGCCCAGCACGCCGGCGCTGCCGCCGCGGACCACCTGCGACTGGTTCTCGCGCTGCGCGGTCACGAGGATCTCGTCGTCGGCTGGCGGGGGAGCGTCCTGCGCGAAGGCAGGCGCGGCCAGTGCGAGTGCCGACGCGGTGGCGGCCAGGCGGAGGGTGAAGCGGAGCATGTCGGGCCTTTCGGTCAGTGGCGTTGGACGCGCATCGCCCAGGCGACGGCGGCGATCGGTGTGGTGAGAGTGATCCAGGAGAGCAGGTCGGCGAGGCCGTTGCCGAGCAGCGCGCTGACCAGCCCGAACAGGCTGAGCGCGGCGAGGAGCAGGGGAATCGCGAAGGTCGAGCGGATCATAAGGCGATCGCGCCGCCGGAGCGGACCTCGGTGACATGCTGATCGAGCGTCGTGCGGCGCCGGCCCAGCCAGAGATAGAGGCCCGAGCCGAGCAGGACGATCGTGAAGAGATCGAGCAGCGCCCACAGGATCTTGAGCGGCAGGCCGCCATAATCGCCGAAATGGAGCGGCTGCGAGAGCAACAGTGCCTGGACGTACCAGGGGAGCGGGCGGACGTCGGTGAGCTGGCCGGTCTCGGCGTCGATCAGCGCCGGGGTCAGCATCTTCTCGGTCAGCGGCGTGTCGCCTTCGAGGAAGACGGCATAATGATGCTTGCTGCTGAAGCTGCCGCCCGGGAAGGCGATGAAGCGCGGATTGGTGCCCGGACGCGCCTTGCGCGCTTCGGCCATCGCTTTGTCGAGCGAGGCGTAGCGGGCGGGGGGCAGCGCGCTCTTGCCCTGATAGGCGCGGGTCATCTCGGCGAGTTCGCCCATCTGCCAGGCCTGGACGATCGGCGTCGCCAGCGTGTTGATCACCCCGGTCAGCCCGACCACGCTCGCCCAGGCCAGTGCGACGATGCCCAGCAGGTTGTGATAATCGAGCCATTTGAGCCGGCGGCTGCGGCGCGTGCGCAACGTGCCGAAGTCGAGCTTGCGCATGAAGGGGGCGTAGAGGACCACACCCGAGACGATCGCGGCGAAGAAGAGGAGTCCCATCAGCCCGAGGAAAAGCATCCCCCATAGCCCCAGGAACAGGTCGGTGTGGAGCTGGAGTAGGAAGGGCATCACGCCGCTCTCGTCGACCTGGCCGGTGGGGGCGCCGGTCGCGCGATCGAACAGCTGTACGGTCATCCCGCTTTCCTCCACGTCGGGGCGGGCGCCGGTGGTGACGGTGAGCAAAGGGCTGGCATTGTCGAACGCCATGAACAGCGGGACCTCGCCCGGGCGGGCGGCGAGCGCCCTGGCGACCATCGCATCGAGCGGGAGGCCGCCCTGCGACGAGGCGACCGCGCCTTGCGCGAGCGGCGGGGCCTGCTCGGTCAGCGCGTCGATCTCATCGTGGAAGATCAATGGCAGCCCGGTGACGCACAGCATCAGCAGGAACAGCGTGCAGACCAGACTCGTCCATTTGTGGACGAGATACCAGGCGCGGACGGTCGAGCGATGCATGCCGCGCCCTATACGGTATTGCGAACCATTAGCAATTGGTTCGTGCAGGCCTCAGGGCTGCTGGAAGCCGAGCGGACGCAGTTCCAGCACGTGGGCGCGGGGATCGCGCGTGAAATAGAGGCCGCCGCGGGTGCTGCCATGGCCGGGGACATAATCGAGCGTCGTACTGCTGGTCTCGATCGTGGTATCGCCTTGCCTGAGCGTGCCTTCGACCTGCAGCGAAGCCGCGGTGCCGTTCGCGCGGTTGATCGCTTCGAACGCGACGAGATAGCCGGTGGCGGTGCGGGTGATACCGCCCGTGGAGACCTCGATCGCGGGCGGCGCCTTGCTGCCCTCGAACAGGGCCTCTCGGCCGATGATCGCAAACAGAGCGAGCAGCAGGAGCAGGCCGATGCCCGCGGCGATCCATTCGAGCAGCGGCGTCTGCGGCTTGCCTGCGGTGTCTGCCATCGTCGCTAAACCACCAGCCGCGCGATCGCGGCGCCGATCGATGCGGGGAATGCCAGCACCACCGTGGTGCCGGCGATCGCCGCCAGTTCCACGCCATCGGTGCGCCCGAAGGTCCACAGGATATAGACGCTCACCAGCAGGGCGATGGCGTAACCGGGGATGGTGAAGGCGACGAGCCGGCGGCCGACGCCATAGCCTTCGGGCGCGCTTTTCTGGCCCGAAAAGCCCGCGGCGAACACGAGGATGTGGAGCGCGAGCAGCGAGACCAGGATCAGCGCAAGGCTGTGCCAGGCGGTCATCTTGTAGCCGATCAGGATCATCTCCTCTGTCGGCGCCATGTTGAAGGCGAGGAACAGCGCGCCGGCCATCATCAGGAAGAGCTGGCCGGCATAGCCCGCCGCGCGTGCGGCATGTTCGTCATCCTCCTCCGGATCGCCGCTGCTGAGCTGCTTGCGCGCGATCATCGCGCCGAAACTGGCGGGGACGGCCTGGATCGCGATCAGCCCGACCAGATGCTGGAGCGGCTGTTTGGTCTCGATCACGGCGAACAAGGCGAGCACCGCCGTCGCCGCGACGATGCCGACGGCATAAGCGGCAAGCGCGTCGAGCACGTCCTCGAACAGGCTGGCGGTATATTCGAAGCCGCCGAAGCGCGAGAGGAACACGAGCACGACGAAGTTCAGCGCGACGAACAGCAGCAAGCGGAGCGGATCGAGCGCGTGGCCCATCGACCACATCTCCATCGTCATCAGCAGCGGCAGCCCGAAGATGATCGCGCCGCCAAATGCGCGGGCGAGGCCGATCGCATAGTCGCGGTTCGGCCCGGCGGCGAGGGCCCCCTTCATTCGCTCGGCTTTCCGCCTTCCTTCCATTCGGGACGGGAATCGCTGTTCGCCAGGCTGCGCAGCGGCGCGACCAGCGACTGGATCGCGCGCGCCATGAAGGGGATGTCGAGATTGGCGACGGTGTCGTCGGGCGTGTGATAGCTCGGGATCGTCGCCCAGCCCGAGACGGTGTGCGCGACGACGCCCTTGAGCGCGAGCGCATAATTGTCGGAGCGGCGGAAGAAGTTCTGCTCGGGATAGGGATCGGCGGTGACCAGCGCGCCATGCGCCTTGAGCGTCTCGCCGAAGGTCGAGCGCTCATAGCCGGTCATCATCATCGTGCCCGCGGGGAGCTTGGGATCCTGCGCGCCGATCATTTCCAGTTCGAGATTGGCGACGATGTCGGTCAGCGGCACGGGGGGATGATCGACGAACCAGCGCGCGCCGAAGCCGCCCGCTTCCTCACTGCCATAGGCCACGAACAGGATGCCGCGGCGCATGCGCTTGGCCGCGGAGAGGGCGGCGGCGAGTTCGAGCACCGCCGCGGTGCCCGAAGCATCGTCGTTGGCGCCATACATCACCTGGCCGTCCGGGCGGACGCCGAGATGATCGAGATGCGCGCTGATCAGCAGCACGCCGGCCTTGGGATCGGTGCCCGGCAGAAAGCCGATCGCGTTGGTGGTGACCATCGGCTGCACGACCACGGGGACGTCGAGCGCCACCTCGGCGCCGTCCTGCGCGGCGAGCGCGTCGAACGCTGCATCGTCGAGCGCGACGACGGTGATGCGCGGGCGGGCGGGGGCGTCCTTGAAGGCGCGGGGCAGGCGTGGGGCGCCGCCGATGCGGGCATAATAGTCGGTCACCGCCGCGGTCTTGCGGATGATCACCAGTTTCGTCTTGGCGGGGTCGACTCCGCCGGCGAAGGCGAGCGGATTGACGCTTTTGTCGGTGGCGATGACGACGTCGGCGGCGGGCACCTGCTTCGGATCGGTGCCGGCGAACACGGCCAGCTTGCCGCGGATCGATTCGCCCGAGGAGGCGAACAGCAAGGGCGCGGCGACGGGGGACCCGTTGGCGGCGAGCGTCGGGGTGCCGTTCAGGCGCGTGCTGACGATGTCGATCGGCTGGGTATAGCCTTGCATCCCCGGCGCGGTCTGAAGCCCGATGCCGCGAAACACCGAGGCGACATAGGCCGCCGCCATCGCCTCATCGGGAGTTGCGCTGCCACGGCCGCGTAGCGTTTCGCCGGCAAGATAGGAAACATGGCCGCGAACGGATTCGGCACGCACCGTCTGCGCCTGCGCCTGCGCGGGGGCGGCGGCGAGCGCGGTGGCGAAGGTGGCGGCGAGCAGGATCGTCTTGGTGCGCATGGAGCCTCGGGGTGGTGTTGGAGGCTGGAGCTTAGGGGGAGGGGGTTGGGGCGGCAACCGGGTTCATTAGGCGCATCGATGCGCATTATTGACATTCGCGGAGAATTATGTTCTCTATACGTTCTTCTACTCGGGGGGTCGGATGGCGGTGCAGGATACGCTTAGGCGCAGGCCGGAGCGGACGGCATTTGAGAAATATCTCAGGACCGGCCGCTCTCCCTTCTGCGACCCGTCGTCCGTAGAGTATAAGTTTAATCCGTATCACGATCCTCGGAACGGACAGTTCACTTTCGCGCCGGGCGGGCCGCGCTCGCTTGACCGCGTCATCATGTCACGACGACGCTCATTATCTGCGGATGATGGATTCAATCGTGAGAATGCCGGTGGCGCGCGAGAGGCGTTCCCCGCCGCTGTGCCCGCGTACGCGCCAGGTGGACCGGGCCAGGGCCGTACCGGGTCAGGCGGAAACAGCCGAGCCTTTCACGATCCGATGACTTTGGAGCAGGTTTTTCCCGGTCTGCGAAATACGCCTGGAGGAAGCATCATTGCAGTGGCAGATGGTTTCTTCAATTTTACTGGCCCGGCCAATGCGTTGAGAGCAGAGCTCACAAAGAAGCAGGCAACTGCGCTCATCAAGCAAATCCGTGACGTTGATCCAAATTATCGATTTCAATCCTTTGGCTTCCCGCAAACTGTCGAAGGTTAAAATAACTACCTTAATGGTTTGCGATGGGATCGAGCTACAGCGTTGTATCGTGTTAGAGGGGATACAGGGCCTCTCCAGGTGGAAACGCTGCGCTACCTTCAACGTCATACCGACATGGCTTATGTTGAGGGCCTAGCTTTGTTGAGGGCAGGTCGGTTGAGGGTCAAACTTTCCGAGAATGAAGCGCTTGGCAATTTCATAGACCGGCGCGTTCGTGGACAGCTCCGAAACCTATTCAATCAGCTTGGTATAGAAACACATCGCGATGGAGATGTCCGTGTGGTCGGGAGGAGAGTATTCCGCTGCCGGGACGGATCGAACGTATCGCATTCCCGACGCGCGAGTGGCGGATGTCGCATTCGATGTATCGCTCAGTGCTAAGACGCTTGCGACGCCCCAGGTTCGGGGCTTTTTCGATGCCCAGTTCAGCCCTCGTGCCGTAGCCATCGTACGCCCATCGCAGCTTGGCAAAGGTAGCAGTTACATCATCAAGCGACCGGGGAACTGAGATGCGCCCTTATGAACCATATGTGCCGCAGACGATTGGTGAGATTTGGGATCTTTTGGGCTCTATGATGCTGGGATCGCCGACATTTGTCGACAAGACCGGCTACTTTCCGCAACAGAGCATCGATACCGAATTCTTCGCATTGAAAGAGGGGCTGAATGCAATCCGCAAACGTCTTGGCGAAGAGCGGTATGAAAAGCTCGTTGAAATGGCCGATCGGATGCGGGCGCATTTCGAAGCCGATCCTGAGGATAAAACCGATGACAGCCTCGCGGGTCGGCAGCTGATCTATGACATGGAGGACGTTCTTCGGGAGGCTCGTAAATCGAAATAGACATTCGCCGACCTCTGCTATCGAATCTACTGTGGCTTCGGTAAGTCGCCAGTCGTTGCGCGAACCCTGCACCGCCCCCGCCCGGAAATATTTCAGTCGCAATCCTGGAAAAACTGGCAATAGCGGCGCATGCCCGATCGCGGGCATCCAAAGGGGGGGAATCGCATGAAGTCCATATTCGCAGCCTGCGCGCTGCTGTTCGTTGCCGCGTCGCCGGCTCTGGCTGCCGACGAGACGCTGAAGGTCAGCAATCGTACCGGCTATACGATCAACGAAATCTACATCGCGCCGCACAGCAGCGACAATTGGGAAGAAGATGTCATGGGCGAGGACGCCCTGGTGACCAACACGTCGGTCGACATCGACTTCAGCAAGTCGGAAGATACGTGCAAGTGGGACCTCAAGGCCGTCTATGACGACAAGACCACTGCGGTGTGGACCAACATCGATCTTTGCAAGATCTCGTCGATCACGCTGTTCTACAATGCGGACACCGACGTTACCTCGGCGCGCTACGAATAAGCTTCGGCGGCGGCTCGGCCAGGCCGGGTCGCCGCATCCGGCTAGCGCCGTCTCAACCCTACCAACGCCGCGTCGAGCGCCGAGAGGAAGCGCGAGCGATCCGCCTTCGCGAAGGGGGCGGGGCCGCCTAGCTGGTCGCCGCCGGCGCGCAGATCGGCCATGATCGCACGCGTAGCGATGGCGCCGCCGATCGAGCTGGTGGTGAAGGGCTTGCCGGTGGGCGAAAGGACCTGCGCGCCGTTCTTGAGCGCGCGATCGGCCAGCAGGATGTCCGCGGTGATCACGATCGCGGCGGCGTCGCTATTCTCGGCAATCCAGTCGTCCGCGGCGTCGAACGCGGCGCTGACCACCTGCTTCGATATCAGCGGATGGACCGGCACGCGGAAATGGCTGTTGCTGACGATCGTCACCGGCACGTCGTGGCGGAAGGCGACCTTGTAAATCTCTTCCTTGACCGGGCAGGCGTCGGCATCGACCAGGATGCGGATGCCGCCGCTCACTTCCGCGGCGGACCCTTGCGCTGATAGGGCTTGGCCTGGTGGCGCAGGGTGGGGCGGCCGGCGCCGTGGGGCCCGCGCTGCTGGGGTCCGCGCGACGGGCGAGGGCCTTCCTGCTGCTCTGGGCCGCTGGCCGACTGCTCGATGCGGACATCCTCGTCAGGCTCGGCGGTCTTGGCGACCGAGGCCTGGAACTTGGTGGCGATGGCGCGGGGGACCTGAAACATCGTCTCGTTCTGGCCGATGCGGATCGCGCCGATCTCATTCTTGGTGACGTGGCCGCGGCGGCAGATCAACGGCAGGATCCAGCGCGCATCGGCATTCTGGCGGCGGCCGATGTTCATGCGGAACCAGACGATGTCCTCGAAGCCGGGGCGATGCCGCTCCTGCTGCGCCTCGCGACGCGCCTCGGGGGTCTGCTCGATCATCTCCTCGGGCTGCGGCATCGCATTGCGGTGCGCGCGGACCAAAGCGGCGGCGATGTCCTGCGGGCTCTTCTCGGCGAGCAGGCGCTCGGCGAGGGCGATATCTTCCTCGTCGGTCTCCACCGGGGCGAGCAAAGCGGCGAGCAGGCGTTCGCGATCGTTGGCGCGGATCATCTCCGGCGTCGGCGTCTCGATCCACTCGGCGTTGATGCGCGCGCCCTTCAGGACGGATTCGACGCGGCGGCGGCGCGGATAGGGGACGATGAGCACGGCGGTGCCCTTCTTGCCCGCCCGGCCGGTGCGGCCCGAGCGATGCTGGAGCGTCTCGGCATCGCGCGGCAGCTCGACATGGACGACGAGGCTGAGCGACGGCAGATCGATGCCGCGCGAGGCGACGTCGGTGGCGACGCAGACGCGGGCGCGGCGATCGCGCAGGGCCTGCAGCGCATGGTTGCGCTCATTCTGGCTATGCTCGCCCGAGAGTGCGACGGCGGAAAAGCCGCGCTCGACCAGGGTCGCGTGCAAGTGGCGGACATTGTCGCGGGTGGCGCAGAACAGCATCGCCGTCTCGGCTTCGTGGAAGCGAAGCAGGTTGATGACGGCATGCTCGATGTCGCTCGGCGAGACGGTGATGCACTGATAGGCGATGTCGCCATGGCCGCGATCCTCGCCGATCGTGGCGATGCGCAGCGCATCCTTCTGGTAGCGCTTGGCCAGCGAGACGATCGGCTTGGGCATCGTCGCCGAGAAGAGCAGGGTGCGGCGGCCGTCGGGCGAGGCATCGAGGATGGTCTCGAGATCGTCGCGGAAGCCCATGTCGAGCATCTCGTCGGCTTCGTCGAGGACGACCGCCTTGAGGTCCGACAAATCGAGCGCGCCGCGCTCGAGATGGTCGCGCAGGCGCCCCGGCGTGCCGACGACGAGATGCGCGCCATGGCTGAGCGCGCGGCGCTCCTTCGAGGCATCCATGCCGCCGACGCAGGTGGCGACGCGGCCGCCGGCCCTGCCATAGAGCCAGATCAGCTCGCGGCTGACCTGGAGCGCGAGCTCGCGGGTGGGGGCGATGATGAGCGCCAGCGGGGCGCGGGCGGGGACAATCTTGCCCGCCTCGTCGAGCAGTTCGGTCGCCATGGCGAGGCCGAAGGCGACGGTCTTGCCCGAGCCGGTCTGCGCCGAGACGATGAGATCGCGGCCCCGGGCCTCGGGCTCGAGGACGGCAGCCTGCACGGGGGTGGGCGCGGAATATTCACGCGCGGCGAGCGCTTCGCTGAGAAGCGGCGGAAGATTTGAGAATGGCATGGAACCGTGCAGATGGGCGCGGCGGGCCCCAAGGGCAAGCAGAATGTTGCGCGGCCAAGCTGTCCGCTTCTCGCACCGCGGTCCGGGTCGGTCCATGCCACCGTTGTGCGCCGGCACTTCCGGGCTATGGCGCGACCCCATGCGCCGCACCGCGACGGACTGGAAATCTGCAACCGCCTTCCCATATCAAACTGCTGATAAGACAGGGAATTAGCGATGGCGACCGGCTGGGCGCGGGATGGCGCGGTACAGGACCAGATCGACGACACGATCACCGATGCGGTGCTGACGGCACGCGCGCGCATGCCGAGCGGCGAAGGCACCGAGGATTGCGTGATCTGCGGCGAGGAAATCCCCGCGGCGCGCCGCCGGGCGCTGCCGAGCGCGCGGACCTGCGTGGAATGTCAGGCCGGGCGCGACAGCCGCATCGTGCAGGCCGGGATCAACCGCCGCGGCAGCAAGGACAGCCAGCTGCGTTGAGGCTCAGCGCGACGAGAGCACGAACAGGTTGCCGTCCTCGTCCTTGAACTTCGCGAAGGTGCCCCAGGGCTGCTTCTCGGGCGGGCCCTCGAAGGACACGCCCTTTTCGGACATTTGCTTGTAGGTATAGTCGACGTCATCGCACGCGAACGAGCCGTTGAAGAAGGTGCCGATACGGTCCTCGTGCCCGTCGGGGGTGAACAGCACGATCGCGGTCTCGGCGCCGGGGATGCCGAGTTCGATCCAGCGCTTGCCGGGACCCATCGGCTGATCGGTCGTCACGCGGAAGCCGACCTTTTCGGTCCAGAAGCGCACCGCGGAGTCCTGATCGCGGGTGGGGATCGATGCGAATTTGAGTTTGGTGATCATGGGAGCCTCCTGAGCGGGCAGGCTAGTTGGCGCCTTGACGCGCGTCGATCATGGCATCAACTGCTATAGCAATGGATACCATAGAGTTGGATCTTTACGTGGTGGATCGGTTGATGGCCGATTTGGTCGGGCATGACCGGCGGCCGTCCGCCTTTCTCGTCTATCTCGCGATCACCGCCGCGGGCGAGCGCTGCGCATTGAGCCATTCCGATCTGGCAACGCGGACCGGGCTGTCGAAGCGATCGGTCCAGGCAGGGATCGGCCATCTGAAGCGCCGCGCGCTGATCGAAGCCGAGAGCGACGGCCCTACCGAAGTCGCGCGCTATCGGCCGCTGACGCCGTGGCGGCGCTGGCGCGATCCGCTCAAGGAATGAGGCGGTCTGCGCGCAGCTGGGTGAACAGATCGAAAAAGGCGTCGTCGGTGGGCTGATAGGCGGTGAAGCCCAGGCGGCGGCTCTTGCCCATGTCGGTCACGACTTCGATTGGGCGGCCGAGATCGGCATCGGTGTGCCAGGGCGAGGCCAGGCGGGCGAGATCGGGTTCGGTAAGCCCCTCGCGCTCGGCGATCCGCGACCAGAGCCCGGCGTCACCGGCCATTTGGGTCTCCAGCGGCTGCACCGTGCCGTCGAAGGGAGCTGCCTCGACGCCGAACCATTCGGCGATGCGCTGCCACATCCAGCTCCAGCGGAAGACATCGCCGTTGACGACGTTGAACGCCTCGTCACGCGCCGCGGGGGTGGTTGCGGCCCAGAGCAGATGCTTCGCCAGGAGCCGGGCGTCGGTCATGTCGGTGAGGCCCTCCCACTGCGCGGCCGAGCCGGGGAAGCGGAAGGGGCGGCCGAGTTCGCGGCAGAGCGTGGCATAGACCGCGAGCGTCGTGCCCATGTTCATGGCATTGCCGACCGCCTTGCCGATCACGGTGTGCGGACGGTGGACGCTCCAGCCGAAGCCGTCGCGCGTGGCGGCGGCGAAGACCTCGTCTTCCTGCGCATAATAGAAATTGTCGATGTCGAGGCGGGGCTGCTCCTCGCGGAACGGGGTCTGCGGGAGCGCGCCCTTGCCGTAGCTTTCGAACGGCCCGAGATAATGTTTGAGCCCGGTCACCAGCGCCACATGGCGGGTGCTGCCGCCGGAGCGGAGCGCATTGAGCAGATTGCGGACCATCGCCGAGTTGACCCGAATATTCTCGGCTTCGCTGTCCTGCCGCAGCCAGGTGGTGATGAAGACCGCGTCGGGGCGGAGATTGGCGAGGGCATGCCCAGTGGCGGCGGCATCCTGGAGATCTGCGGCGACGGGGAGCAGGCCCGCTTGTTCGAGCGGCCGGCGGGCGAGGCCGTGCACCGTCCAGCCCTCGCGCATCAGCAGATCCGCCGTGGCGCTGCCGACGATACCGCTCGCGCCCACTACCAATGCCGTTTTGGCCATCATCGTCGTCCCGTTGTTCAGCCGTCTTAGATAGGGCGGCTAAACGCTTTTAATAGAAGGGGAGGGCTTTCACAGCGCCTGCGCCGCTGCCCAGCCGCTCGCCCAGGCCCATTGAAAATTATAGCCGCCCAGCCAGCCGGTGACGTCGACCGCCTCGCCGATCGCGTAGAGCCCGGGGACTTTGCGCGCCTCCATCGTCTGCGAGGAGAGATCGGCGGTGGAGATGCCGCCGATCGTGACCTCGGCCTTGGCGAAACCCTCGGTGCCGTTGGGGAGGAAGCGCCAGTCGTGGAGGCGGCGTTCGGCCTCCTGGAGGGTGCGATCTGAGAGGGTCTGGAGCTCGCCTTGGGGAGCGAGCTGCGCCGCGAGGGTTTCGGCTAGGCGATCGGGGAGGGCCTCGCCGAGCAATTTTCGCAGCGTGGTGCGCGGGCGGCTGCGCTTGGCCGAAGCGAGCCAGCCGGGCGCGGATTTCGGCAGAAAGTCGATCGCGACCGGATCGCCGTGGCGCCAATAGCTGGAGACCTGGAGGATGGCGGGGCCGGAGAGGCCGCGATGGGTGAACAATGCGGCTTCGGGGAAGGCGGCCTTGCCGGCACGCGCGACCACGTCGGTGGCGACACCCGAGAGTTCGGTGAACAGGGCCTGTTCGCCGCTGAGAGTGAGGGGGACCAAAGCGGGGCGGGGTTCCACCACCTTGAGGCCGAAACGGCGGGCGAGATCGTAGGCGAAGCCAGTTGCGCCCATCTTGGGGATCGAGGGGCCGCCGGTGGCGATGACCAGCGCAGGCGCCTCCGCGGTGCGGGTGCCGCAGCGGATACGGTAGCGGGCGTCGCCATGGTCGACCGTCGCGGGTTCGCCGAGCCAGATGTCGACGCCGCCCTTCGCGCATTCGTCGAGTAGCAGGTCGACGATCTGGCGGGCGGAACCGTCGCAGAAGAGCTGGCCCAGCGTCTTTTCATGCCAGGCGATGCCATGGCGTTGCACAAGATCGAGGAAGTCCTGTGCCGTGTAGCGACCCAGCGCCGACTTGGCGAAATGGGGATTGGCGGAGATGTAGCGGTCGGGCGCGGTGTTCAGATTGGTGAAGTTGCAGCGGCCGCCGCCGGAGATGAGGATCTTCTTGCCCGGGCGATCGGCATGATCGACCAGCAGCACGCGGCGGCCGCGCTGGCCGGCGACCGCGGCGCACATCAGGCCGGCTGCGCCTGCGCCGAGGATGATGGCGTCGTGGGTCACCCCGAGAGCGTCGTCCCCGCGAAGGCGGGGATCCAGGATGACGAAGCGACGTCCTTTGTGGCTCTGGATCCCCGCCTGCGCGGGGATGACGATAACAGGGGCACGCTAGCGTAGCTTGCTGATCGACAGACCGTCGGCCTTGGCGCGGTCCTTGATCGACTCCTCGCTGCGGGTCATCGCCTTGGCGATCGACTTCAGCGGCATGCCTTTCTTGGCCAAAGTGTGGAGTTTTTGCACCTCGTCCTGCGTCCAGGGCTGGCGGTGGCGTTCGAAACGCTCGGTCATGATGGCTTCCTTTGCCCCGTGACGAGGCGTGATTCGCGGGGTTTCCCCGCCGCATTCCCTAGCCGATCGCTGCGGCCCATACGAATGGGGCGGGCCCCTTTCGAGACCCGCCCCAGCGTGAAGGCAAGCGCGCCGGCCTGCGCCGGCGAGCGGCTTACTTCATATGCTTCGAGAGCAGCTTGTTCATCTCGAACATCGTGCACTTGTCGACGCCGAAGATCGGCTTGAGCGTGTCGTCCGCCAGAATTTCCCGCTTGTTTTCAGGGTTCTGAAGGTTGTGCTTCTTGATATATGCCCACATCTTGCTGACGACTTCGCTGCGCGGCAGGGCGTCGGGGCCGGTGATCTTGGCCAGTTCCGGCGACGGGGTCACCGGCTTGGCGATGCCGCCACGTGCGCCGCCTGCTGCTTTTGTCTCGGCCATATTTGTTCTCCTGTTCGTACCCGTAACCGGGCTATTCCTTCGTCAGCGCCGCCGGCTTGTGCGAAGCCTTACCACCGTTGTCGCTTTCGACGATGTACTGCGGTTCGTGCTCGGATGCACGCACCTGATGCCCTTTGATCGTGGTATCGCGCGTCTGTCTAGAGCGCACTTCGCCATGCGCGGTGCCGCCGTGCGATTTCCATGTCACGCGGTCGCCCTTTTCGAGGTCCTCAGCCATGCGATTTCTCCTGTCTTGGACCGGCTAAGCGCAGGCTGGCCCATTTGGTTGCAGCGGCGGTGCGCGGCGGCGTAGGAGACGGCGGCGGCCGTGCATGCTATCGCTGCGCCACCAACAAGGGAGGCGATGATGCGGGCGGGGGTGCGGATTGGGGTTTTGACGGGATTGCTGGCGCTGGGCGCATGCGGCGGAGGCGGCACCACCGGCACCAACTATTCTGCGGAGCCGCCGATGGCCGAGATCGTCGCCACGCCGAGCCCGAAGGCTTCCGAGACGCCGCCACCCCCGGAGCAGACACCGCCTCCGGCCGGCGAGGACAATCTCACCGCGGAATGATCAGGCGCCGCGCCGGGCCTGCGCAAAGCCTTCGAAAGTGGCGCGCACGTTGGGCGAGGCATTGGCGGCGAGTTTGGCGATGCGGGCGATGAAGCTGTCCGCGTCTTCCCCGGGCGTGCTGTGCGCCATTTCCCACTCGCCGAATTCGCGCGTCTCGATTTCGCGGCTGGAGAGGATGACGATCGAGCGATGTCGCTTGTCCGCCTTGATCCGGTCGATGGCTGCTTCGACCTTGTCCGGCGGCCCTTCGAGCGCCTGGAGAAAGCGTCCGCCGTCGGCATAGAGCATGCCGGTGATCGCATCGCGGCGATTATTGGCCCGCGAGACGGCGAGGATCGCGGCGGGATCCGTGGCACCGGCACCCGGGGTAACGCTGCTGACATAGACGAGTTGAAGCATGCCGGATCCTGTCGCTGGAAATCCGCGTCTAAGCGGTACCGGTTAAACCCGCGTAAAAACTAACTTTCATCAGAGCGCGTGACATACATCGATCATCCCGCTATCCTGCGGGGGTGACCATGCTCGGCCTCCTGACGCTACGACTTAGCCGCCCTTAGGCGGTTCGTTTCCGTGCGCATCAGCGCCGGCCGCCTGAGGGCCATTTCACTTGCATCATTGATCACTGCGGCGCGCACCCCTAGGCGTCGCGGCCGAGCCACAGGAAGTCACAGCCATGTTGCGCGATCCGAGCGTCAAATACCGAGCCTTTCCCCAGGTGGACCTGCCCGACCGGCAATGGCCGTCGAAGACGATCACCCGGCCGCCGCGCTGGCTCTCGACCGACATGCGCGACGGCAATCAGGCGCTGATCGACCCGATGGACGGCGAAAAGAAGACCCGCTTCTTCGAATTGCTGTGCAAGGTGGGGCTGAAGGAAATCGAAGTCGGCTTTCCCAGCGCCGGCGCGACCGAATTCGATTTCATCTCGGGCCTGGTGCGCGACGGGCGCATTCCCGACGATGTGACGGTACAGGTGCTGACCCAGTCGCGGCGCGACCTGATCGAGACGAGCTTCCAGTCGCTGGCAGGTGCCAAGACCGCGATCGTGCATCTGTACAACGCGGTGTCGCCGGCGTGGCGGCGGATCGTGTTCGGGATGAGCCGCGACGAAGTGCGCGAGATCGCGATCCTGGGCGCCAAGGTGATGCGCGACGAGGCGGCCAAACGGCCCGACACCGACTGGCATTTCGAATATTCGCCCGAGACCTTCTCGACCGCCGAGCTCGATTTCTCGGTCGAGGTTTGCGAGGCAGTGATGGAAGTGCTGCGGCCCACGCCCGAGCGCCCGCTAATCCTCAACCTGCCGGCGACGGTCGAGGCGGCAACGCCCAACATCTATGCCGACCAGATCGAATGGTTCGGACGCAACATCCGCAACCGCGACAGCGTGGTGATCAGCCTGCACACGCACAACGATCGCGGCACCGGGGTGGCGGCGACCGAGCTGGGATTGCTGGCGGGCGCGGACCGGGTCGAGGGCTGCCTGTTCGGGAATGGCGAGCGGACGGGCAATGTCGATCTCGTGACAGTCGCACTGAACATGTACACGCAAGGCGTTGATCCGGGACTGGATTTTTCGGACATCGACGCGGTCATCAATACCGTCGAATATTGCAACCAGCTGCCGGTGCATCCGCGGCATCCTTATGCCGGCGAACTGGTGTTCACTGCCTTTTCGGGCAGCCACCAGGATGCGATCAAGAAGGGCTTTTCGGCGCAGGAAGCGCGCAACGACGAGATCTGGGACGTGCCCTATCTGCCGATCGACCCCAAGGATCTGGGACGCGATTATGAGGCGGTGATCCGGGTGAACTCGCAGTCGGGCAAGGGCGGCGTCGCCTGGGTGCTCGAGCAGGATCGCGGATTCAAGCTGCCCAAGCGGATGCAGGCCGATTTCAGCCGACACGTGCAGGCGCTGGCCGACGAGACGAGCCGCGAGCTCAATGCGGGGGATATCGGCGCGCTGTTCGACCGGGTCTATCTGCCGGGCGCGGACGCGCGGATCGTGCTGGTCGACTATGAAGAGAGTGGCACCGCGGGCAATCGGCTGTTCGTCGGGCGGATCGCGGTGGACGGCGTGCAGCAGTCTATCTCGGGGAAGGGCAACGGGCTGATCTCGGGGGTGATCGACGCGCTGGCGGGGACGACCGGGCCGAGCCTGGATGTGGTGGACTATAGCGAGCATGCGATCGGGCATGGTGCCGATGCGCAGGCGGCGGCCTATGTCGAGTGCCGGACACCGGACGGGCGGACGGTGTTCGGGGTCGGGATCGACGCGGATATCGCCACCGCGAGCGTACGGGCTGTGTTGAGCGCGGCGAACCGGGCTTGAGCGTCTCAAGGCCCCTCCCCTGAAGGGGAGGGGCTAAGATAATCAGCGGCTCGGGTCGATCAGATATTTCTCGCCGGTCGCCATCTTCGCATAGGCCGCGACGATTTCGGGCTTGAGTGCGTCGGCGAGCGAGATCGTCTGGGTATAGTTGCTGGCGAAGGTCGTGGTCAGCTCCGCCGCGACCCGTGCGCGCATCCGGGCGCCGACTTCCGCGCCGGCCTTCATCAGGAAGGGCGTGAGCAGGAAGCCGCCGACGGCCCAGGCGAAGCCATAGCCGCGATCGAGTTCGGTCGGGCCGGTATCGAGCATGCCGTAGATATAGACCTGCTTGAACGTGGACGAGCCGTAGCGGCTATAGGCGGTGGCGTTGCGGCTGGCGGCGGCTTCCATCGCGTGAAGGATTGCGTTGGCCAGCTTGCCGCCGCCAATCGCGTCGAAGGCGATCGTCGCGCCGGTCTCTGCGATGGCGTCGGTGAGCGTCGTGCGGAAATCCGGGCGGCTGCTGTCGATGATATATTCCGCGCCGATCTCGCGCAGGATCGCGGCCTGGGCATCGCTGCGAACGATATTCACCAGCGGCACGCCGTCCTTGATGCAGATGCGGTTGAGCATCTGGCCGAGGTTGGAGGCGGCGGCGGTGTGGACCAGCGCCGTGTGGCCTTCGCTGCGCATCGTCTCGACAAAGGCCAGAGCGGTGAGCGGATTTACGAACATCGAGGCGCCGTCCGCCGCGGTCGCGCCCTCGGGGAGGGGGATACAGTCGCGGGCGGAAAGCTTGCGATACTGGGCATACATGCCGCCGCCGATCATCCCGACGCGCTTGCCGAGCAATGCCTGGGCGTTGGCGCCCGCCTGGACGACGGTGCCCGCGCCTTCGTTGCCCACCGGCATGGACTGATCGAGCCGCGGCTTCATCGCGCCCATCCGCGCCTGCGGGACCGCGGCGGTGAGGGTGGGACGATCGGCGGTGCCGCCCGCCTCCAGCGTCGTCCTGTCCGCCGGTCCAAGCAGCAGACCGAGGTCGGAAGGATTGATCGGGGTCGCCTCGACCTGGACGATGACCTCGTCCGCGCCGGGCGGATCGAGGGTGACGGGCTCGAGTGCGAGGAGCAGCCGCGCATCGTTGGTGATCGTCGAGCGCAGTTCCAGTCCGGTGAGCGGTTCGGCCATGATCGTGTCCTTGGGCAAAGGGTGGGTCAGTCGCGCGTGCGGACGATCTCGCAGCCGATCGTCGCGTCGGGATAGATGTCGAGCTTGGTCGAGCGGACCCGGACCTTCACGACGCGCGGGTCGCGCAGGGCAAGCGCGGCGATACGATCGCACAGGCTTTCCTGCAGCTCGAAATGGCGCGAGGCGGCGAAGGCAAGGATCTCCTCGCGCAGAAAGTCGTAATCGACCACCGCGTCGATGCGGTCCTCGGGACGCTCGGGATAGCGGCAGGTCATCGCGACGCCGATCGTCACGCGCTGCGGCGCGGCGCGCTCCCGTTCGTGGATGCCGAGGCCCATCGTGACTTCGAGGCCTTCGAGGAGGATGCTATAATCAGGCATCGGGACGCTCGCGGCCTTCGAACATCACGTCGCCGTCGCGGGGCAGGAAACGCTGGCCGCAATCGACGAAGATGTTCTGCCCGGTGATGCTGCGCGCCGTGAGCAGATGCTCGACCGTCGCGGCGATATCGTCGAGCGCGACCGGGCGCTGGAGGAGGTTTTCACGGGAATGGCGGGAAAATTCCTCCTCGCTCTGATCGAGGCTGGGGAGGGTGAGGCCCGGCGAGACGGCGTTCACGCGGATGCGGGGGGCGAGCGCCTGCGCCATCATCTGGGTGGCGGCGGCGAGGGCTGCCTTGCTGCAGGTGTAGGTGAAGAAATCCGGGTTGAGATTGTCGACCTTCTGGTCGAGCAGATTGACCACCGCGCCTTCTTCGAGATCGTTCTGCATCGCCAGCGCCGAGGCGAGCGCTACCGGCGCGCCGAGGTTCACGCGCATATGCTGGTCGAGCAGCGCGAAATCGGTGAGCGGCAGCGCGTCGAACGCGAATTGGGAGGCGTTGTTGACCAAGCCAGTGATCGGACCGCCCAACCCCGCGCGCGTGGCGGCGATCAGGGCAGGGGCGGTGGCGGGATCGGCAAGCTCGCCTGCGACGACGCAGACGCGTCCGCCCGCCGCGCCGATCGCGGCGGCGAGCGCCTGCGCCTCGTCGGCGGCATTATGGTGATGGATCGCGACGTCGTGGCCGCGCAGCGCCAGGCGGCGGGCGATGCCCGCGCCGATCCGCCGGGCGGCGCCGGTCACCAGGACGCGCATCAATAGCCCATCAGCGCCAGAACCTCGCGGCGGCTGCGCTCGTCGTCGCGGAATACGCCCATCATCCGGCTGGTGACCATGCCGACGCCGGGGGTGCGCACGCCCCGCGCGGTCATGCAGGCATGGCTCGCCTCGATCACCACCGCGACGCCGAGCGGTTTGAGATGATCCCAGATGCAGTCGGCAACCTGCGCGGTGAGCCGCTCCTGGACCTGGAGGCGACGGGCGAAGGCGTGGAGCACGCGTGCGAGCTTCGAGATGCCGACGACATGGTCCTTGGGCAGATAGGCGATCGAGGCCTTGCCGATGATCGGCGCCATATGGTGCTCGCAATGCGACTGGAAGGGGATATCCTTGAGCAGGACAATCTCGTCATAGCCGCCGACCTCGTCGAACACGCGCGACAGATGATGCGCCGGGTTCTCGGCATAGCCCTGGCAATATTCCTTCCACGCGCGGGCGACGCGTTCGGGGGTGTCGAGCAGGCCTTCGCGCGCGGGATCGTCGCCCGACCAGCGGATCAGCGTGCGGATCGCCTCGGCGACGTCGGCTGGGACGGGCAATTTTGCCGGGGGGGCGACGATGTCGCCATCCTCCGCTCCGTCGTAGATTTCGGCCATCCGCCCGTCCTTCCCACTCGAAACAAACTTTACGCTACGGCAAGCTGGCTTTGCCTGCCGCCGCACTGTTGCCCGTCTGTACCGCACCGGGAAAAAGGGCAAGAAACCGCGGAGTTCCGCGCCTCAAACCGTTGACGGCCACAAAAATGCAGCGTTAGTTGCACCCGTAATAAAAGCAACGCCGCGACCGGAACAACCGGCGCGACACGCAGGAGGGGATCCGATCCATGAAGAAGCTCGATTTGCTAGCCGCGACGGCAGTGTCACTGTTCCTTGCGGCGCCTGCGTTCGCCCAGGATGCGACCCCGGCTGCGGAGGCGGCACCGGCCGACGAGGATTATCAGTCGGCCAACGACATCGTCGTCACCGCCACCCGCCGCAACGAGACCGTGCAGCAAGTGCCCATCGCGATCACTGCGATCGGTGCCGAACTGCTCCAGAATGCCGGCGTCGACAATGTCCGCGATCTCGAGCAACTGGCGCCGTCGCTGCAGAGCTCGACCGGCCAGTCCTCGGCGACGGGCACGACAATCTACCTTCGCGGCATCACCACCGGCGGCGACAATCCCGGCTTCGAGCCCGCCGTCGGCGTGTTCATCGACGGGGTGTTCCGTTCGCGTGCCGGCGTCGCGATCTCCGAGCTTCCCGAGCTCGAGCGGATCGAAGTTCTGCGCGGCCCGCAGGGCACGCTGTTCGGCCGCAACACCTCCGCAGGTGCGCTCAGCATCTTCACCGCGCAGCCCCAGTTCGAGACCCAGGGCTATATCGAAGGAACCTACGGCAATTATAACGCCTATGGCGTCCGCGGCGCGATTACCGGGCCGATCAGCCGTTCGGTCGCACTGCGCGTCGATGCGGGGTATCGCAAGCGCGACGGCTATATCGAAGACGTGAACAGCGATCGCTCGATCAACGATATCAATCGCTGGAATGTCCGCGGACAGGCGCTGATCGACAGCGGCGACGTGACCTTCCGCCTGATCGGCGACTATTCCGAGACCGATGAGCAGTGCTGCGGCGCGATCTCCGCGGTGCGCGGCGCGACGGCGCAGGCGGTCGAAGCCGTTGCGGGGGCGCAGCGCCTCGACGGGCTCTATTTCACGCCCGGAACGACCCGCAACTTCCCGTTGCTCAACTCGCAGAACGTTCTCGTCCAGAATCCGCTGAACTTCAGTGCCGTGCCGCTGGAGCGTCGCCAGGCGATTTCGCCGAACCGCGACTATGCGGAACGCGTCAAGGACTGGGGCATCTCCGGCGAGCTGAACTGGGACATCGGCGACGTGAAGATGACCTCGATCACCGCCTATCGCGACTGGAAAGCGACCCGCAACCAGGACATCGATTTCTCTGGAATCGATCGCGCCTATCGCGACGGCTATCGCACCCGGATCCGCGATTTCACCCAGGAACTTCGTTTCCAGGGCTCGGCCTTGGGCGGCAAGCTCGACTGGCTGATCGGCGGCTTCTATCTCAACGAGCGCAACGATCTCAAGGACGTGGTCCGCTTCGGCAACGATGCCAATCGCTACGTCGACGCCGTGCTGAACGGGGCAACGCGCTCGGCGGCGCTGCCCACCGGTGCGCAATTCTTCGGCACGCTGGGGAATACGGCGCCGCTCTTCGGGCAGGTGCTGCTAGCGCAGAACCCCATCGTGGCGGCACCTCCCGGGCCGGGCCTGCCTCCCGTTCGGCTGCTCAACATCGCGCCGCCGGGATCGGCATTGTTCAGCTATCTGAACTCGCCGCTCACCGGCAATCCGGCAGGCGTCGGCAACAATGACGACGTCTTCCACGTGAAGACCGACGCGATCGCGCTTTTCACGCACAATATCATCAACGTCTCCGACATGGTTTCGGTGACCCTTGGTGCGCGATGGAACCATGAGTCGAAGAAGCTGACGGCGTCGATCAACAACAATACGCCGGCCTGCGCCTTCTTCTCGAGCGCGGATCCGCGCGCCGCCACCTATCGCGCGCTGATCAGCGGCGCGAGCTCGGAACTCTATCGCAACCTGTTCCTGCTGAGCTGCAATCCCGCGGTCAGTTCAGAGTTCAACGGCAATTATACCGACAGCTTCAGCGACAACGAGATCACCGGAACCGCGAAGCTGGCGCTGAAGCTTTCGAGCAAGCTGCTGGCCTATGGCAGCTACGATCATGGCTACAAGTCGGGCGGCTATAATCTCGACCAGGCGACGTTCGATTCTGCGCTGATCGCGAATCCGGCGACAGGGCGCCCGGGCAATGGCGCGCAGGCTTCGGATCTGTACTTCGGTGCAGAAACGGTGGATGCGTTCGAGCTTGGCCTGAAGGCCAGCCCGTCGCGGGCATTCACCTTCAACGTCGCCCTGTTCTACCAGAAGTTCTACAACTTCCAGTCGCTGGTCTTCTCGGGCAACAATTTCGTCGTCCAGAACGTGCCAAAGACGGTGAGCAAGGGCGCGGAACTCGAATCGACGATCCGGCCGCATCGCGACCTGACCTTCCAGCTCGGCTACAGCTACATCAGCGCGAAATATGACCAGAGCAACGCCTTCGCCGGAACGCCGCTGGCGGGGCAGCAGGGCCAGCAGGTCAACAACCAGCCCGAACATACCGTCACCATCGCCGGAACCTGGACGCCGACGATCTCGAACGGCATTCGCGGACTGGTCCATGTCGACATGCGCTACAACAGCGAAGTCAACATCCCCTCGAGCAATCCCGATCCGGCGACGGGGCGGACGGTGCTGTTCAATCCGGGATATGCGCTGCTGAACGGCAGCATCGGCCTGCAGACGGACGACGGCAAGATTCGCGGCGAATTCTTCGTCGAGAATGCGACCAACCAATATTTTCACGTAACCGGCTTTGCCGTGCCCGAGCAGACCGGCAACTTCGCCGCCTATCCGGGTACGCCGCGCTTCTATGGCGCACGGCTGCGCTTCGGCTTCTGAGCGAGCAGAAAAAAGAAAGCGGCCGGGGAGTGATCCCCGGCCGCTTTCGTTTCCGGTAGGTGGCTTACTGCTTTTCGAAGGCGACGGTGATGTCGAGCTCGACTTCGTCGGACACGGCGGGGATCGCGAAGGCGACGCCGAAATCGCTGCGCTTGATCTTCGCGGTCGCTTCGAAGCCGACGGTTTCCTTCTTGGAATAGGGATTCGCGCCGGCGCCGCTGAACATCGCGTCGAGCGTGACTTCGCGGGTCACGCCGTTCAGCGTCAGATCACCGACGATCGCCGCCCGCTCGCCCGTGGCCGTCACGCGCTTCGATACGAAGCGGGCGTCGGCGGGGTTCGCGCCGAAGAAATCGGGCTTCTTGCCGGCCTCGGCGGGCTTGAGGAGATGCTTGGTCAGCCCGGCGCTGGCGGTCGTGACCTTGGACACGGGGATGGTGATCTCGACGCGCGAGGCGCCGGGATTCTTCGGGTCGAGCGTCAACGTGCCGGTGGCTTCGCCGAAGATGCCGAAATAATCGTTGAAGCCGAAATGGCTGACTCGCCAGCCGATCAGCGTATGGCCGGGATCGACCGCATAGGTGCCGGCGGTGACCCTCGACGCATCCTTGGCGCCAGGGACCTGCGCAGCCTGGTTCGCGATGACGGGGGTGGCGACTGCCAATATGGCGGCAAAGGCGATGGTCTGAATGCGCATGCGGATCCTCCTGTTACGAAGGTCCGATGTCGCGCCGCGGACGGGCCGCGTCAAACGATCAGTGCGAAACGCAAGGTTTCCGCGCCGCCGCCCCGGGGATCCAAGGCGGCGGCGGGAGATCAGTTCTTTGCCTTGTCGACCAGCTTGTTCGCGCCGATCCAGGGCATCATTGCGCGCAACTCGGTGCCGACCTGCTCGATCGGATGCGCGGCCGCGGTCTTGCGCGAGGCCTTGAGCTCGGGCTGGCCGGCGCGGTTGTCGAGGACGAAATCCTTGACGAAGCGGCCCGACTGGATGTCCGCCAGGACGCGCTTCATCTCGGCCTTGGTCTCGTCCGTGATGATGCGCGGGCCGGTCTTGATGTCGCCATATTCAGCGGTGTTCGAGATCGAATAGCGCATGTTGGCGATGCCGCCCTCATAGAGCAGGTCGACGATCAGCTTGGTCTCGTGGAGGCACTCGAAATAGGCCATTTCGGGGGCGTAACCGGCCTCGACCAGCGTTTCGAAGCCCGCCTGGATCAGGTGGGTGATGCCGCCGCAGAGCACGGCCTGCTCGCCGAAGAGATCGGTCTCGCATTCCTCGCGGAAATTGGTCTCGATGATGCCGGAACGGCCGCCGCCGACGCCCGACGCATAGGCCAGGCCGATGTCGTGCGCGTTGCCGGAAACGTCCTGGTGGATCGCGATCAGGCAGGGGACGCCGCCGCCGCGGACATATTCGCTGCGCACGGTGTGGCCGGGGCCCTTGGGCGCGATCATGATCACGTCGATATCGGCGCGCGGCTCGATCAGGCCGAAATGGACGTTGAGGCCGTGGGCGAAGGCGATCGTCGCGCCGGGCTTCAGGTTCGCGTGGAGATCGTCGGCATAGATTGCGGCCTGATGCTCGTCGGGGGCGAGGATCATGAGGATGTCGGCCCAGGCGGCGGCTTCCTTGTTCGACTTGACCGCGAAGCCGGCGTCGATCGCCTTCTTGGCGGTGGCCGAGCCCTCACGGAGCGCGATCGCGACGTCCTTAACGCCGGAATCGCGGAGGTTCTGGGCGTGGGCATGGCCCTGGCTGCCATAGCCGAGGATGGCGATCTTCTTGTCGGTGATCAGGTTGAGATCGGCGTCGCGATCGTAATAGACACGCATGATTATTCTTCTTCCCTTTCTGATCGTCATCCCGGCGAAGGCCGGGATCCAGAGCCAAGCAGGACATCGCCCGTGACTCTGGACCCCGGCCTTCGCCGGGGTGACGGTGGCGTTTTTTAGGCGGCTTCCCGGCCCCGTGAAATGGCGACGATGCCGGTGCGCGCGACTTCGACCAGGCCGACTTCGCGCATCAGTTCGACGAACTTGTCGAGCTTTTCCGGCCCGCCGGTGACCTCGAAGATGAAGCTCGAGATCGTCGCATCGACGACGCGGGCGCGATATACTTCGGCAAGCCGCATCGCTTCGATCCGATGATCGCCGATGCCGGCGACCTTGACCAGCGCAAGCTCGCGTTCGACATGCGGCCCGAAGGTGGTGAGATCGGTGACGCGGTGGACCGGCACCAGCCGTTCCAGCTGCGCGGTAATCTGTTCCATCACCTCGGCCGATGCCGAGGTCACGATGGTGATGCGGCTGATCGCATTGTCGTCGGTGATCTCGCTCACCGTCAGACTCTCGATATTATAGCCGCGGGCGGTGAACAGGCCAGCGATCCGGGCGAGGATGCCCGGCTCGTTGTCGACGATCACGGCGAGCGTGTGCCGCTCGCGGGTTTCTTCCTTGATGTGCATGGCTCTTCTCAGATCCTCCCCGGGACGGGGAGGGGGACCGCCGCGAAGCGGTGGTGGAGGGGGCGTGCCTCGATTGGCGTCGCTGGTGGAGAGCCCCCTCCACCAGCCTTCGGCTGGTCCCCCTCCCCGTGCCGGGGAGGATAAAAATGACAGCCCATCACACCAACGCCTTGGCTTCGTCGTCCATTTCGCCGGAGACTTCGGCGGACTGGAGCATCATTTCGGTATGGGCCGCTCCGCTCGGAATCATCGGGAAGCAATTGGTGAGCTTGGCGACGCGGCAGTCGACGATCACCGGGCCGTCATGGTCGAGCATCGCCTGGATGCCGTCCTCCAGATCGCCGCGCTGATCGATGCGGATGCCCTTCCAGCCATAGGCTTCGCCCAACTTCACAAAGTCTGGCAGCGCATCGCTGTAACTCTCTGAATAGCGGCTCGAATAGGTCAGCTCCTGCCACTGGCGGACCATGCCCATATATTCGTTGTTGAGGATGAAGATCTTGACCGGCAGGCGATATTGCGTCGCCGTGGCCAGTTCCTGGATGTTCATCTGGATCGAGGCTTCGCCGGCGATGTCGATCACCAGCGCGTCCGGGTTCCCGAGCTGCGCGCCGATCGCGGCGGGCAGGCCGTAGCCCATCGTGCCTAGGCCGCCGGAGGTGAGCCACTTGTTCGGCTCCTCGAAATCGAAATGCTGCGCGGCCCACATCTGGTGTTGGCCGACCTCGGTGGTGATGATCGGCGCGCGGGCATGCGTCGCCTCCCACAGCGCGCGGATCGCGCGCTGCGGCATGATCATGTCCTGCCGGTCCTCGAAATCGAGGCAGCGAGTCTGGCGCCAGCCTTCGATCCGGCGCCACCATTCGGACAGGTCTGGTTTCGGGTGCTGACGTGCCTTCCAGCTATCGACCATCTGCTGGAGCGCGATGCCGACATCGGCGATTACGGCCAAATCGACGCGGACGTTCTTGTTCACGCTCGAGCGATCGATATCGACATGCACTTTGCGCGCATGCGGCGCGAAGGCATCGAGCCGGCCGGTGACGCGATCGTCGAAGCGCGCGCCCAGTGCGATGATCAGATCGGCCTTGTTCATCGCCCAATTGGCTTCGTAGGTGCCGTGCATGCCGAGCATGCCGAGCCATTTGTCCGAAGAAGCGGGCAGGGCGCCGAGGCCCATCAGCGTCGAGGTGACAGGGGCGCCGGTGAGCTCGACGAGTTCGCGCAGCAGCCGCGAGGCCTCGGGCCCCGAATTGATGATGCCGCCGCCGGTATAGAAGATCGGACGCTCGGCCGCGGCGAGCATGTCGACCGCTTCCTGGATCTTCGCCGCGTCGGGCTCGGTCTGCGGACGATAGGTCTTGTGCTGGATCGGCCCGGGCGCCGCGTAGCGCGCGGTGGCGACCTGGACATCCTTGGGGATATCCACGACCACCGGGCCGGGGCGGCCCGAGGTGGCGATATGGAACGCCTCATGGATCGTCGCGCCGAGCTTGGCGGGGTCCTTCACGAGGTAATTATGCTTGGTGCAGTGGCGGGTGATGCCGACCGTGTCGGCCTCCTGGAAGGCATCGGTGCCGATCAGCGCCGTCGGCACCTGGCCGGTGATGACGACCATCGGGATCGAATCCATCAGCGCATCGGTGATGCCGGTGACGGCATTGGTCGCGCCGGGGCCGCTGGTCACGAGGACGACGCCGGGCTTGCCGGTCGAGCGGGCATAGCCCTCCGCGGCATGCGTCGCGGCCTGTTCGTGGCGCACGAGGATGTGCTTGATGCGGTTCTGCTTGAAGATCGCATCGTATATGGGGAGCACCGCGCCGCCGGGATAGCCGAACACGACCTCCACGCCGAGGTCGGTCAGCGCCTCGATCAGTATGTCTGCTCCGCTCTTCTCGGTCACTTCAGCCTCCATGTCGCGACGCGCCATAGCACCGCTGGAGCCGCGCTGCTACTCGCACGAATAATACGTGTCAATAGCTATACACGTAACTTAGTTTCAAAATACTCGTTCAAAACGTTTGTTTCTGTCTGTATTTCGCGCGGCCATTCGGCCGGAGGCTGGCGCCGGAACCAAGTTGCCTGGCGCTTGGCATATTGACGGGTGGCGAGCGCACCGGCTTCGATCGCCAGCGCTGCGTCGATTTCGCCTGCGAGCAGGGCGCGCATTTCGGGCACGCCGATCGCGCGGAGGATGGGGGCGTCGGGGGGAATGTCGGTGCGGGCGAGCAGCGCATTCGCCTCCGGGCGCGCCTGCTCGACCATCTCGGCGAAGCGGCGATCGATGCGGGCGCCGAGCCAATCGCGATCGGGGAGGAGGATCAGCGGCACGAGCCGGATCGCCTCGGCGATGCCGCCGACGCGGCGGGTCTGCCAATAGGCCATCGGCTGGCCGGTCGAGCGGACGACTTCGAGCGCGCGGGCGACGCGAGTGGAGTCGGCGGGGTTGAGGCGGGCGGCCGCCTCGGGATCGGTGCGCGACAGTTCGGCATAGGCTTCGGCGAGGGGGAGGGTGCGGACCGTCTTGCGGACCTGCGGGTCGATCTCCGGGACGGGGGCGATGCCGTCGAGCAAGGTGCGCAGATACATGCCGGTGCCGCCGACCAGGATCGGCAGGCGATGCTGCGCATGTGCCTCGGCGATGGCGGCGCGGGCTTCGGCGGCCCAGCGCGCGGCGGAGTAGGGGTCGGCGCCGTCGATATGGCCGAACAGGCGGTGCGGCGCGCGAGTCTCTTCCTCGGGGCTCGGGCGCGCGGTGAGGATGCGCAGATCGGCATAGACCTGCATCGAATCGGCATTGATGATCGTGCCCTCGTGCCTCTCGGCGAGCGCCAGCGCGAGTGCGGACTTGCCGCTCGCGGTCGGCCCTGCGATGAGCGCCACCGTTGGGAGATCAGGGGTAGGCATGTTCATCGCGACGCTTGTAGCAGAAGGGCTGACCGCGGGGCAGCTTTCCGAAGCCGCCGACCGGCTCGCCGGCGTCGATTGCGCGCCTGAGTCGTGGCGCTGGCTGGAAGAGGGCATGGCCGCCGATTTGCCGTTCGCCTTGCAGCCCGAGGCGGCGCGGGAAGCGCTGGAGGGCGCATTTCCCGCTGTCGACATCTTCGTCCAGCCCGACCAGGGCCGGGAAAAGAAGCTGCTCATCGCCGACATGGATTCGACGATGATCACCGTCGAGTGCATCGACGAACTGGCCGATTATGCGGGCATCAAGGATCAGATCGCCGCGGTGACGGAGCAGGCGATGCGCGGCGAACTCGATTTCGCCGCGGCGCTCGATGCGCGGGTCGCGCTGCTGGCGGGGCTCGAGGAAAGCGCGATCGACCGTTGCCTGGCCGAGCGGGTACGGCTGTCGCCGGGGGCTGCGACGCTGGTGCGGACGATGCGCGCGCGGGGGGCGCTGACGATCCTGGTCTCGGGCGGCTTCACCCGCTTTGCCGATCCGGTGGGGGCCGAGATCGGTTTCGAGCGGGTGATCGCGAACCGGCTCGTGATCGCCGACGCGCGGCTTAACGGCATGGTCGAGAAGCCGATCGTCGACAGTGCGACCAAGGAGACGACGTTGGTGGGGGCTGCGGCCGAGCGCGGGCTGGAGCTGCGCGAGACGCTGGCGGTGGGCGACGGCGCCAACGACCTGGCGATGATCCGCCGTGCCGGGCTGGGGGTCGCCTATCGCGCCAAGCCGATCGTCGCCGCGGCGGCCGGTGCTCGGGTGGACCATGGCGACCTGACCGCGTTGCTCTATGCGCAGGGCATCGCGCGCGCGGAGTGGGTGACGCATTGAGCGGCTGGCCGGCGTACCCGCGCACGCAACGCTGCCGGCCAACAGCCTTTCGCTTTCAACAGTGGGCCATCTCCGCTCGCTCGGACCCGTCTGCGATCAGCGCCGTGACGACGCGTCCGGAGGCCCACCAGATTGCCGCGGTGGCGGCGACTGCGACCGGCCCGTCGACGGCATAATGCCAACCAAGATGAATCGAGCCGATCCAGATTAGCGCGGCATAGATCGTCATGACCCAACCGGCGCGGCGATCGATTTGGAATGCCGCCATCGCAAAAAGCGCCGCAAGCGCATTGTGCAAGGATGGCATGGCCGAGATCCCACCCCCGATCGCAAGCGCGCCACGGCTGTCGTGAAGCTCCAACAGGCCATGCTGGAACTCCAACGCGGACAGGCCGGCCATCGGCCATTCGCTCGAAATCCAGTTCTGTTGCCCCTGGAGCCGCGCAAACAGCGGTTCGAACCCCGGCGCGAGCCCGATCGCCGTCGGCTGGAAGCAGGGCCCGGCCGCCGGCAGCAATGCCGCCAGACCGGAACCGAGCAGGATCCAGACAGCGAAAAAGCTGATGAGATAGCGATAGCGCAGCGCGTCGGCCGTCGCCGGAAGGAAACTGCAGAGCATGACCCCCACCGACATCGGAAGAAACCAGCCATGATAAAGGGAGTCGAGCACGAACGTTATCCAGGGCGACGGCAGGACGGCGTGGGTGATCCGCCACGGATCGATCCCGGCGAACAGCATCCGGTCCAACCCGGCCAGCGCCGGGTCGAGTCCGAAGCCCGCCTGTGGCAGGACACGTTGTTTGAACAGGTTGAAGGTGGCGAGCAGCAGCGCGAAGATCAGCGGCGGGCTGAGGAACGACAGGAACCCGTCTCGCTGCCGTCGCAGTTCGATCTCTATCAATACCAACGCTCGAAGTGACGTCCTTTCAGCGTGCGAGTTCCTTCGGTGGAACAGCAAAGCAAGCGCGATCAGCGCAACGAGAATCCACACGGGGGCTATCAGGCAGAGGTAGGTGGCGAGCAGCGTCAGGTAATCGCTCATCCCCACTTCGCTGAGCCAGAGCGTCAGCCCGGTATAAGCGATCAGCAGCGTGAACAACGTTCCGGTGAACACCGCCTCTCGTTGCGATCGTCCGATCATTTCCCCCCCGGGACGGATAAGCGACGGTCTTTGCCCACCCTCTAAGTCTAGGCAAAATTGACTTACATCAAGTTACCGCGGTGATCCGGGACAGCGGACCTTGGATCGAGCTGCACAGGGATTGCGCGAGCCGGGCAGGTGCTTCAGTAAAGTAAATCACTGACGGTCGCGGGGGAGTGGCACCGATGGAGCGAATGCGCGGCGACGAGCCGGTCCTGGAGATTGCGGGCCTGTCCAAGACCTATGGCGGCCGCGCCGGGGTGCGGGCGGTGCAGGATGTGTCGCTGACCGTCGGGGCGGGCGAGGTCTATGGCTTTCTGGGCGCGAATGGCGCGGGGAAGAGCACGACGATCCGGATGCTGCTGGGGCTGATCACGCCCTCCTCGGGGGCCATCCGCTTGTTCGGGCGTGACCTTCGGCATGGTCAGCCGCTGGGCAAGGTGGGTTCGCTGGTGGACGGCGGGGCATTCTATCCGTTTCTCTCGGGGCGCCGGAATCTTGAGGTGCTGGCGAAGACCCAGGGTTCGGATCGCGGCCGGATCGAGCCCTTGCTCGCGCAGGTGGGGCTCGAGCGCGATGCGCGGCGCAAGGTGAAGGGCTATTCGACCGGCATGCGGCAGCGGCTGGGGGTCGCGGCGGCGCTGCTCAACGATCCCGATCTGGTGATCCTGGACGAGCCCGCCAACGGGCTGGACGCCGCGGGCATCCAGGAGATGCGGGCGCTGATCCGTTCGCTGGCCGAGGAGCGTGGCAAGACGGTGTTCCTCTCCAGCCATCTGCTCAACGAGGTCCAGCAGTTGTGCGACCGGGTGGCGATCATCGACCGCGGGGTGCTGATCCGCGAATCGACGGTGGACGAGCTGCTGCAGGAGGAAGCGACGCTGCGGATCGTGGCGACACCGCTCGAGACGGCGCGGGCGGTGCTGTCGGCGGACTGGCCGTGCGAGATTGCGGGGACCGCGTTGCGCGTGACCGCCGCGCAGGCCGATGCGCCCGAAATCCTGCGCCGGCTGGTGGCCGCGCGGATCGAGGTCTTCAGCCTGGCGCCGCAACGGCGGACGCTGGAAGAAGCCTTTCTTGCGATCACCCAGACGGAGACCGGCGATGCGTAGCGCGATCTCGGCGGAATGGACCAAGCTGCTGCCGCATCGCGGCACCTGGATGCTCGTGTGGCTCTATCCGATCGGGATGCTGCTGCTCCTGCTCGCGGCGCTGGCCGCGCGGCTGGGCGGTGCACCGGGCGGGCCGATCGACGCGGCGGACTGGATCGGCGAGACGGCGATGGTCTGGTACGTGCCGGCGGTCGGCTTCGGCCGCTATCTGGTTGCCGCCTATGTCGCGCTGGCCTTTGCGGGCGAATATGGCTGGAACACGTGGAAGCTGATCGTGCCGCACCAGGCGCGCTGGAAGCTGATTGCGGCCAAATATGCGGCGGTGCTGGGGCTCCTTTATTGCGCCTGGGGGGCGGCGGCGGCGATCGCGCTGGTGCTGCAAGTCGTGAAGTCGGCGATGCTGGGGCAGGCGATCCCGGCCGGGGTCACCGCCGGAGCGCTGTTCGACGGGCATTTCTCGCTGCTGGTGGAGGGGATTGCGCCGCTGCTGCTGACCGCCGCTTATGCCAGCCTGACGGCGGTGCTGACGCGATCGACGCTTGCGGCGTTCATCCTCTCGCTGGTGCTGATCACCGTCGACCAGCTTTTCGGCAAGATCGTCGTGCTGTTGAGCGCCTATGGCGTCGAATGGCCGTCCGCATTGTATCGGTTGCTACCGGGCTATCATCTCGAGAATTTCGGCAGGTGGCTGCACGAGGGCGTCGGGCTTCAGATACGGTTGGCAGACGGCGTCATCGCTTATTCGCAGACGAGCTCTTTCCTCATGCTCGCGGCTTGGATCGTCGGTCTTGCGGGCCTGGTGTTCGCGGTGTTTCGCCGGCAGGACCTCAACTGACGTCGCAGCCTAGAATGCGGTGGTGGTGAAGCTGTAGGTCAGCGCCAGCCCGCCGGAGAACTGATCGCGCGAACCGATGCGGCGGACGATCGGCGAGCGACCGGCGTCGTCGACCAGACGATCATATTTGGCATAGCTGAAAATGCCCCAGCGATCGTTCAACTGGTAGATGAAGCCCGCTGCCGCACCGACGGCGTTGATGCCGCTCGAGGGGCGATAGGCGGGAAGGCCGCTGGCTGCCGCCTCGCGCGGGGAAAGGCCGAAATAGGCGCGCTGATAGGTACCGTCGCCATAAGAGACGCGCGGCCCGATCGAGAAGAGATAGCGATCGCCGTCGCGCAGCACATAATCGAGCCCGACATTGCCGACGATGCCGCGATGCCCGCCGATACCCTTGCGCGCCTCGGCACGGATGCGGACGGAGTCCGCGAGCGTATATTGGACGAAGCCGCCGACCTCGATCGTCGAGCCGACCTCGTCGATGCCGGGGCCGGTTTCTTCGACGCGGCGGCTGCCCTCGATGTTGATCGCGGGGCCGACCTCGAAGCCGTTGCTGCGAATCAACGAGAGACCGAAACTCTCATCGGGCGCTTCGAATGCGAAGGGTTCGTCGCCGCGCGCTGTCGAGACCTCCCAGAACGGGCGCAGCTTCACGTCCTTCGCGCCGGGGAAACTGGGGGTGAGCTGCGCGCCCGCGCCAAGCCGGATCCGGCGCGGCTCGCGGGTTTCGCTGCTGCGCGGCTCCGCCCGCGCCCGATCCTCGTCGGCGGTCTGGGCGAGCGCCGGGAGGCTGGTGAGCAGCGCGCTGGACGCAAGGGCTGCGGCGATGGTGACTTTGATCATCCCGCCGCAACGCTGCAGTGCGGAATTTGTTGCGCGGACGGATCGAATTAAGTCAGCGGGTGGGCACGCAAGGCTTCACGTTGCCGCAGGCACCGGCCGCTTCTGCACGCGAGCCGTACGGGCCGACGAGCAAGCGCGTGAGGTTTCCGCTCTTCACATAATAAGGCTGGCGGCCGGGAAAGCGTCCGCCGAGCTGGCCCCAGAGTTTGCGTGCGTTGCCAGGTTCTCCGAACGCGCCGAGCTGGACGCGCCAGCCCCCGTCGCGCACGGGGGCAGCGGCCGCGGGGGGAGAAGGCCGGGTGGGAGCGCTGGACGGTGCGCTTCTGGGAAGCGGGACGGGGCGTGCGGCAGCGATGGGTGGCGCCGTGCGTTCGTTGGCGACGATATTCACCGGCGGCACCGGCATGCCGCCGCGATTGAATTCGGCTTCATATTTGCGGGCAAGGCTGAGCCCCTGCTGGCGATCGGTCAGTGGGATGAACTGGTCCATCTGCGCCAATGCCTTCGACGCGGCATCGAGGCCCGACTGCGACGAGCGGACCATCAGCGCGTAGGCGCGGACCCAATCCTTCTGCACCGCATCGGCGTTGAACAGCATGATGCCGAGGATATATTGCGCGCGGGCATCGCCGCGGGCGACGGCGCGCTGGAGCCACTGCACCGCATCGCCGCGCCGGCCATTTTCGAACAGGGCCAGGCCGTAATTGGCCTCCGCCTGCTCATGGCCCTGGACCGCCGCCTTGCGATACCATTCCTCGGCCTGTTTGAGATCGACCGGCACGCCGCGCCCCAGCTTATAGGCCTGGCCGAGATTGAACTGGGCATCGGCGCTGCCCTGTGCGGCGGCGGCCCGCCAGCGGCCGACCGCGGCGGCATAGTCGCCCCGCTCATAGGCATCGACCCCGGCCTTGACCGGGTCTTCCTGTGCGCATGCCGGCGCCACGAGTAGCAGCGCACCAGCGGCGGCGGCAAACAAAACGGTCTTCATTCCCGGCAACTCCCGCGCCCCACAACATTGGATAAATGCCAGTTAACCACCGAAAGGCAAAGATATCCTTACGTCCGGCGCGATCGGCCCAGCCTTGGGCGCGAACTGCGTTAACTCCTTCTTATCCCCCCTCATGCCAATTGAGAGGCTGCACTTATCGAAGTCGAGGGGGTTCATGCGCGTTCTGGCGATGGCATCGCAGAAAGGTGGTTCGGGAAAGACCACGCTGTCCGGGCACCTTGCGGTGCAGGCACAGCTGGCCGGTCACGGTCCCGTCGTTCTGATCGATATCGATCCGCAGGGATCACTTTCCGACTGGTGGAACGAGCGCTCGACCGAGCTGCCTGCTTTTGCGCAGACTACGGTAGCGCGGCTTGCGTCGGATCTCGAGATACTGCGCCAGCAGGGCTTCAAGCTTGCCGTGATCGACACACCGCCGGCGATCACCATGGCGATCCAGAGCGTGATCCAGGTCGCCGAGCTGATCGTCATTCCGACTCGCCCAAGCCCGCACGACTTGCGCGCGGTGGGCGCCACGGTCGATCTGTGCGATCGCGCCGGCAAGCCCCTGATCTTCGTCGTCAATGCCGCGACGCCCAAGGCGCGGATCACCTCCGAGGCAGCGGTCGCGCTGTCGCAGCACGGCACGGTGGCGCCGATCACGATCCACCACCGCACCGATTTCGCCTCGTCGATGATCGACGGGCGGACGGTGATGGAAGTCGATCCCAAGAGCCGCTCGGCGGGCGAAGTCGTCGCCTTGTGGTCCTATATCTGCGATCGTCTCGAGAAGAATTTCCGCCGTACCGTTTTCACCACCCCCACCGTCGGCGCACATTTCGGCGCGGTGCGTCCCTCGGGCGGCTTCGGCCGCCGTGTGGTGAGCTGAGCCATGGCGATGATCGGTAATTCCAAACCCGCCGCGTCGCTCTCCTCCGGCCTGCTTGCCCGCAAGGGCCATGCTCGCCCGGCGATGCGCCCGCAGGGCTTCGTCGGGCTGACGCCGTTGGCGCACGAGGATCTCGGCTGGAACGACATGGGTGACGAAGCGCCCTATGTGGCGCCGGCGCCGGTCGACATGCCCGTGGAGGCGCCCAAGCCTGCGGTGCTCCGCCAGCGCGAGGCGCTCGACGAACAGATAGCGAAGGTTGAGGCGGCAGCTGCCGTCACGCCCGAGCCTGCCAAGGTCGAATCCGTCAAGCCGGCCAGCGCGCCGCTCGCGAAGAAGAGCAAGGCGGCGTTCACGCTGCGGCTCGACGCCGAGCGTCATTTGCGGCTGCGGCTGGCATCGGCGGTGACGCACCGTTCGGCACAGATGCTCGTGACTCAGGCGCTCGACGCCTTTCTGGAATCGCTCGCCGAGGTCGAGGCGCTCGCGCGCCAGATCGACCCGGCCAAGGATCGTGGGTGAAGGATAGCACCATGAAGAACCGCAACATGCTCAAATTCGGCCTGACGGCGCTGATGTTCGGTGGCCTCGCAGTCTCCGGCGTTGCGACGCAGGGCTTTTCGGTCTCGGCATTCGCCGCGGCAAGCCCGAGCGCCAAGAAGGCGGCGTCCGAGGCCAAGAATGCACGCAAGGCGCTGGCGAAGCGCAATGCCGTGAAGGCCGTGCAGCACGCCGAAGCCGCAGTGGCCAACGATCCGCTGAATGCCGACTATCGCGCGCTGCTGGGCCAGGCCTATCTGCTCGCCGGACGCTTCGCCTCCGCGACGCAGGCGCTGAGCGAATCGCTGACCCTCAATCCCGAGGATGGGCGCGTGGCGCTCAACCTGACGCTCGCCAAGATCGCCCAGGGCGACTGGGCCGGCGCGCGCGGCACGCTGCAGACGCATGCCGACCAGATTCCGGCGAGCGATCGCGGACTGGCCTTCGCATTGGCCGGCGATCCCGTGACGGCGATCGACATTCTGACCCCGGCGTCGCGCGATCCCAGCGCGACCGCCAAGACCCGCCAGAACCTTGCGCTGAGCCTCGCGCTCGCCGGGCGCTGGAAGGAAGCGAGCGAGATCGCGGCGATGGACGTCGCCCCCGACCAGCTCCAGGCACGCGTGATGGAATGGGCGAAGTTCGCTCGTCCCGCCAACGCCTATGACCAGGTCGCGTCGCTGCTCAACGTAGTGCCGGTCGAAGATGCCGGCCAGCCGGTAGCGCTCGCGCTTTCGCAGCAGCCCGGCGTGGCGGTCGCGGCGGTTGCACCTGCGACCCAGACCGAATCGGTAGATGCCTATATGCCGGGCTCTACGGTTGCCGCTCCCCAGCCGACCGCAGCGGTGGAGGCGACTTCCGAGCCGCTTCCCGAACCGCAGCAGGTCGCCGGGACCGGCGCGCAGATCGTGTTCGGGCCGCGTGAAGAGATCGTCCAGCTGCTCCCGGCCTCGCGCCGCGCGGCACCGGTTCGCGTTGCTGCGGCGCCTGTGCGGGCGGCCGACAAGCCGCTGCGCGCGGCTTCGTCCAAGCCCGTTCGTGGAACCTATTATGTCCAGCTCGGCGCCTATGCCAACGCAGCCGTCGCGCGCGATGCGTGGCGCCGGCACACGCGGCTTGTCCCCTCGCTCGACGACAGCACGCCGCAGGGCGCGAATGTCTCGAACCGCGCAGGCCGCTTCTATCGCCTGTCGGTTGGCGGGTTCGCACGCAGCGATGCCGACAGCCTGTGCCGTCAGGTGAAATCGAGCGGCGGCAACTGCTTCGTGCGGGCGCAGGCCGGCGATGCGGTGGCGAGCTGGGCGAAGGGCGACACCCGCGTGGCGTCGCGCTAAATTCGACGGGGGTTCGCTAGCCTTCGAAGACGGTAAGGCCCGGGCGTCCCACTTCGAATTCGCCGCTCGCGATGCGATCCAGCGCGGCGATGGCGTCGCGATAGCCGGCGTCCCAGCGCTGCCGCACCGATTCGGGCGAGAAATCCATCGCCTTGCCTGCGACTTCCGCCTCCTGATCCGAATATGTGAGCTTCACCAGCGTCGCCGATGCGACGCGATAGGCCGGATCATGCGCATAGGCCATGCGCCAGCGTTCGATCGTCCGGCGGGTCTGCGCGGCGAAGATCAGATTCTGCGCGCGGGCGATGCCCTCGCCGAGCGTCTGCGGGCGCCGATTGTCGAGAGGCAGCAGGTCGACGGCGATGCAGAGCATCGGGGCCTTCGAAACTTCGCCCAGGACGGGATCGAGCGGCAGATTGGCCGAGAGGCCGCCATCGACAAAGGCGCGCCCCTCCACCTCAACCGGCGGAAAGGTGGGCAACAGGGAGGCGCTGGCGCGGACATGATCGGGCGTGAGCGCCGCCTGCGACGTGTCGAAAAACACCTCCTCGCCGGTTTCCAGGTCGACCGAGCCGGCGGTGAAGCGCGGCTCGGCGCGGTTGAGCCGATCGAAGTCGACGAGTCGCGCCAATGTGTCCGCGAGCGGCTTGGAATCGAACAGGCTGGGCGCTGCCGCCGCCGAATCGGGATTCCACCAGGAGCCCAGGGGGCCGACCGGACCGAACACGCCGGGGCGGCCCGCGCCCATCGTCAGCATCGCCGCGGCGCTGCGGCGAAGGGCGTCGCCGAAAGGCCACCAGGGCAGGGCGCTGCCCGCCATGCCGGGCTGCCAGAATTCGGTGAGCCGCGGGATTCGGTCATCCCGGCTATTGCCTGCGATCAGCGCGCCGTTGATGGCGCCTGCCGAGACGCCGACGACCCAATCGGGCTCACGTTCGCGTTCGTGCAGCGCCTGATAGACGCCGGCCTGATAGCTGCCGAGCGCATTGCCGCCGCCCAGGACCAGCGCGATTTTGGGAGTAGCTTTGACCATGCGCGAACTCTGTCATGTTGCCGTGGCAAAGCAAAGACAGTCGCGTAGGTCGTGAACGATAAGCGACCGCTATTGGCACGAGCGCTAAACGGCCGATATTGGGTGGAAAGCGGACATTTATTGTGGCCTACTGTCCTGATGAAAACTTTGCCGTCGTTACGAGAATATTGGGTGGCCTCGGAGCCTCGCGGCTTAGCACTCGAAGCCCTATTGAACTACTCCGCCGCAGTGGGAAGCTACTGCTCGCTCGTGGACCAGTTCCCGCACAGCAAGAAGGGGCAAGAGGCGAGGGAGCGGTTCCTAACGGGTGCAAAACCACACCTGCTGGGGATCGACAATGTGACCACTTGGCCCGGCAGTGGTGGGGCAAAGGGGACGGTGCCGCTCTGGAAGTTCTCAATGGGCGCTGGTCTGCTTGACCTGCTGGCTCAGTCCAAGGGCCTCTACCATTTTCAAGCGCCTAGGCTACCGGAGGACTTGGCGGTCTATCGCTCCGATGGATCAGTGTTGCTGGGTTCGGTGGCGCACGAACACACGGGGTGGATGAACCTCACCGCTGAGGAGAAGGCTGATCCGCGGCTCGGCCTCGTCGAGCTAAGACTTAAGGATAGGTGAATGTTCACTTCTGGGTGGATAGCCGCCGCCCGCGGGTGCTCAAAGGCGAGCCCGCCAAGTGTCGTCTGGATACTTGCGGATGCAATAGACCCAATAACCGACGATAAAGGCACTCATGGTCCCTGTGAGGATAAGTCCCACGATCCAGCCCTTTGACCTGACGGTGGTCACGGCCAGCACCAAAATTCCTACCGCAGGAACAGCGAGAGCCAGCCAATCGCGCGGGGTGATCTTTCTCATAGGAGAGCACCATACCGCAGTTGTCGCGGTGTCCGCTACTGGGTCGCTAGCTGCCATCCTTGAGGGCGCGATCGACAGCGTTGGTCCAGTCGCATCGCTGGGCAGGGTCAACATCCAAGCTCCCGAGCAGCATCGCTAGGTCGTCCGACACCCGACCCCCGCGTTCCCAGAACGCTCCGATGAACACCTTCATCGCGCGGAAGGCGGTAGCCTCGCTTAATAGCGGGGGGGCTGTAGGCTCGTTCATCGGGTTGGTCTCGCACGCAGTTCGAACGACAGCAATTGGGTCGAATCATGCCGGTCCGCTTTTATGAGTCTATGCTCTAGACGACCTCCGCGCCGCCCTTGAACAGCCGCAGCGCCTTGCCCTGGACGGGGAGGCCGTCGAACGGGGTGTTGCCGGCGCGGGCGGCCATGCGGGCGGTGTCGACGATCCAGGGGGTGCCGGGATCGACCACGACGAGATCGGCGGGCATGCCGGGCTCGAGCGTGCCGGTTTGCAGTCCGAGGATCTTCGCAGGGTTTGCCGCGAGCAAAGCGAACAGGCGCTCGAACGAGACCAGTTCGTCGCGCACCAGCGTCAGCGCAAGCGAGAGCAGGGTTTCCGCGCCCGACATACCGGGTTCCGAATCGGCGAAGGGAAGGCGCTTGGCCTCCGGGCCGCGGGGATCGTGGCCCGAGGCGATGACGTCGATCGTGCCGTCCTTGATCGCCGCGAGCGCGGCCTGGCGATCGCTTTCGTCGCGCAGGGGCGGCGAGAGGTGCGCGAAGGTGCGGAAGTCGCTCATCGCAATGTCCGACAGCAGGAAGTGCGCGGGGGTGATGCCGCAGGTGACCGCGACGCCGCGGCGCTTGGCGGCGCGGATCAGATCGAAGCCGGCGGCGGTGGTGACCTGGCGGAAGTGGATGCGCGCGCCGCTTTCCTCGGCCAGTGCGAGATCACGGGCGATGGCGAGGGCTTCGGCGATGGCGGGGGCGGCGGCGAGGCCCAGGCGGGTTGCGGTCTCGCCTTCGGTCGCGACTGCGCCGGCGGTGAGGCCGCTATCCTCGGCATGGGCGATGACGGTGAGGTCGCAATCGCGGGCATAGACCAGCACCTTGCGCATCACCCCCGAGCTGGCGATCCAGCGCCGCCCGGTGGCGACGGCGCGCGCGCCGGCCGAGGCGTTGATCGCCATTTCGCCGAGATCCTGCCCTTCCAGCGCGCGGGTGGCGGCGGCGATCGGATGGACCCAGAGGTCCGGTTTGCCCGAGGTAGCGGCGCGGCGGATGATGCCCGGATCGTCGAGCACCGGGGTCTGATCGGGCATCAGCCCGACGCGGGCGATGCCGCCGAAGCGGCAGGCGCGGCGATCGACTGCGAACACGCCGAGATCGATGAGGGCGGGGGCGAGGATTTTCCCCGCAAGATCGATACGCTGGGCTTCGGCCGGGATTTCCGGCGTGCCGATGGCCGTGATCGTATCGCCGTCGACGAGCAGGCTGCCGGAGGTGACGCCGTTGACCGGGCAGATGAGGGTGGCGTTGAGAAAGGCGACGGTCATCGGCTAGCCTCGCAACCCAAAGTCGTCACCCCCGCGAAAGCGGGGGCCCATCTCCTCCCCGCGCCGCCCGAACCATGGCTGTTGTGTTGCTTGGCTTCTGTCCGAGATGGGCCCCGGCCTTCGCCGGGGTGACGGTTGTGTGTCATGCCCAGCCCTCCACGCCGCGCGACCGTCGCGTCAGCACGTCGAGGCAGGCCATGCGGACGGCGACGCCCATTTCGACCTGCTCGGTGATCGCGCTGCGAGTCGGGTGATCGGCTACGATCGAATCGATTTCCACGCCGCGGTTCATCGGGCCGGGGTGCATGACCAACGCATCGGGCTTGGCGCGGGCGAGGCGCTCGGGGGTGAGGCCGTAGCGCAAATGGAATTCGCGAGTGGAGGGGATGTGGCCGCCCGACATCCGCTCGTTCTGGACGCGGAGCATCATGACGACGTCGGCGCCTTCGAGCGCAGCGTCGAAATCGGTGAAGGGGGTGACATACATCCGCTCGATCGCCGCGGGCATCAGCGTGGAGGGGGCGACGACGCGGACCTCGGCCGCAAGTGCCGTGAGCGCGAGCATGTTCGAACGGGCGACCCGGCTGTGGAGAATGTCGCCGCAGATGACGACGCGCTGGCCCGCGATGCTGCCGCGGCGGCGACGGATGGTGAGTGCGTCGAGCAAGGCTTGCGTCGGATGCTCGTGCCAGCCGTCGCCCGCGTTGAGGACGGGGCAGTCGACCTTCTGCGCGATCAGGTCGACGGCGCCCGAGCTGCCGTGGCGGATCACGATCACGTCGGCGCGCATCGCATTGAGCGTGACCGCGGTGTCGATCAGCGTCTCGCCCTTCTTCACGCTCGACTGCGCGGCGTGCATGTTGACGACATCGGCACCGAGCCGCTTGCCGGCGATCTCGAACGAGAGGAGCGTCCGGGTGCTGTTCTCGAAGAAGGCGTTGATCTGGGTCAGACCTTCGAGGCGCTTGTCGCTCTTCGCGCGGCTGCGGTTCGCCTCGACCCATTGTTCGGATTCGTCGAGCAGGAACAGGATTTCATGCGGCTGGAGTCCCGCGATCCCGGTGAGATGCCGGTGCGGGAAAGCGGCGCTGCCCGGTAGGACGGCAGCGGGGCTGTGATCGGATGCATGCATTAAAGGCGCGGGTTAGACGGGCGCGGGGAATGGCGCAAGATGTGGAGCCGGGGGGTGCTTCGTCCGTTGGAGCGCAAAACAAGGAAGGCGATCGAGATGCGAACCCTGATCCTGGCTGCTGCTTTTGCCGCCGTCCCTGCGCAGGCGCAGACCGTGCCACTTGGCGCCAACCTCGAGCGTTTCGATTATTCGTTGCCGGTGCGATGGTTCGACGCGCAATCGCAAGGCGGGCCGGTCCGCATGGCCTATCTGGACGTCCGGCCGCCGGCGGAGACCAGCAAGACGGTCGTGTTGCTGCACGGCAAGAATTTTTGCGCCGACACCTGGGCGGCCACAGCGCGACGGGTGGCGCTGGGCGGCTTTCGGGTGATTGCGCCCGATCAGGTTGGCTTTTGCAAATCTTCGAAGCCCGCGAGGTATCAGTATAGTTTCCACGCATTGGCTTCGCTGACCCGCGACCTGCTCGACAAAGCGGGCGCGGGGAAGGTGACGCTGGTCGGCCATTCGACCGGGGGCATTCTGGCGATTCGCTTCGCGCTGCTGTTTCCGGAGCGGGTGGAGCGGCTGATCCTGGTGAACCCGCTGGGGCTCAACGATACGCTGGCCGAGGGCGTGCCCTATGCCGATCTGGAGACGCTGCGCGCGGAGGAAGCGAAGACCGACGCGGCATCGATCAAGGCCTATCAGCTGCGCAACTATTATCATGGCGCGTGGCGGCCCGATTATGATCGGTGGGTCGCGATGCTCGCAGGGCAATATGCGAGCGCCGATGGCAATGTGGTCCGCGATGCGCAGGCGCGGCTCTCGGACATGATTCAGACCCAGCCGGTGGCGGCAGAGTTGGGGCAAATTCGGGTGCCGGTGACGCTCATCATCGGGCAGCGCGATCTGACTGCGTTTCGCGCCAATAGTGCGCCGGAGGCGGTGCGCGCCAAGGTCCGGACCGTGCCGCAGGCGGCGGAAGAGGCAGTGAAGCGTTTCCCTAGCGCGACGCTGGTGCCGATGCCGGCGCTCGGCCATTCGCCGCAGGTGGAGGATCCGAGAGCCTTCCAGACGGCGCTGCTGGCGGCGATCCGCTAGGCGTTCACCAGCGCGTCGATCGCCGCCTGGAGGATGTGCGCGGCGGCCATGTTGTCGACCATCTCGGCACGGCGGGCGCGGCTGAAATCCTGCTCGATCAGCGTGCGCTCGACCGCGACGGTGGACCAGCGCTCGTCCCAGAGGAGTATGGGCAGCCCGATATCGCCGAGATTGCGGGCGAAGGCGCGGGTGGATTGGGTGCGCGGGGAATCGGTGCCGTCCAGGTTCAGGGGCAGGCCGACGACCAGGCCCCGTACCGATTGGGCGGCGATGAGCGCCAGGAGCGAAGCCTTGTCCTTGCTGAACTTGCTCCGGCGGATCAGCTGGGCCGGGCTGGCGAAGCTCCAGCCGGCGTCGCAGAGCGCAGTGCCGAGCGTCTTGGTGCCGACGTCGAGCCCGAGGAGGCGGCCGCCCGAGGGGAGGGCGGCGCGATAGGCGGCGGCGGTGGTGGTGATCACCGCGCGAATGCCGCAAGCCGCCGCTCGGCATCGCGACGGGTGTTGGCCCAGAACAGACTGTAGTCGAAGACATGATAATTGTTGCCGGGCAGGACATATTGGCCAAGATCCGGGGGCGTCGCGCCGATGTTGAGGAAGCCACGGCCTTCGCAGCGGGCGGGGACGGTGCCGATTTCCATCCGCGCGGTCTGGAAGCTCTGATCGGGAATCAGCGCGCCGAGATTGGCTGTCGCGGTTGCTTCCCCGTTCGCGGTGCCGGTGAGCGGATTGGTGCAGACCATCGGGGTGCCGGCGCGCGGCTGGCCGCTGAAACCCTTGGTCGCATCGAAGGTATCGACGATCAGCGCGGGATCGGCGGGCTCGCCGAAGCTCTGCCACGAGAGGATGCAGCCGGCCTGATCGGGGGTGGCGCAGGCGGGGAGGCCCATGCGCGGCAGATCGGCGGGGATCGAGACCGGCCAGCCGACGACATAGGCCGCGACGATCCAGCGCGCGATCGGCTTGCCGGCGATACGATCGACGAGCAGGCGAGAGAGGTGGAGCGCGCCCTGGCTGTGGCCGGCGAGGATGATCGGACGATCGCCGGCTTCCGCGACGAAAGTGTCGAATGCGGCGAGCACATCGCGATAGGCGAAGTCGAGCGCCTGACGCGCGCTATCCTTGCTGGTGAGGAAGGCGCCGAAGGTCGCCTGGCGATAGCGCGGCGCCCAGATCTGGCCGGCGGCGCTGAACGCGCTGGCCTGGCCGCGGACGAACAGTTCGGCGCGGCTGTTGGCGTCGGCATTGTCGAGCGGGGCGTTCCAGGTGGCGGTATCGAGGAACGAGGTGGGGTGGACGAAGAAGACTGCCGCCCGGGGAGCTGCGACGGGCTGATAGCCTTCGGGCAGCCAGAGCGCCGGATTGCCGGGCTTGTCGGGGCGGGCAATCCACATGTCGGCGCGGGCATAAGCGCGCGGCTCGGGCGGGGGGAGCGCGACAACTTCGGCGGAGGGCACCATGTAGCGCCGCATCAAATCGACCGCATAGAAGCGATAGACGAAAGCCCCGGCGATCACGAGGACGATCAGAGCCGCGAAGAAGTACAGAAACTTGCGGGCCACGCATAAACTCCGGCTGGAACCGGGCTCCCGTGGCGCAGCGCCCCGCGCGATGCAACCGCGTTGACGGCTTGGGGCCGGCGGGGGATGCTGGGCGCGGGGAACCCCTCTATCCGAGATGCTCAGGAAAGGCTCAGCCTTTGCTCATGCGGGCGGGGTTCCTCCGAAGTAGCCGTGCATCCGACCAAGGGAGAATCGATGATGGATGCGGACGAACGGGTGACGATGGAAGTGGCCGAGAGGGACTGGGGGCAGCGGCCGCTCATTTTGGGGGCGATCGGGCTGGCGGCAGGGCTGCTGGCGCATCTGATCCTGGGCGTGGATATGTCCACGCTCTCGACGCTGCAGGCGGCGTCGCTTACCGCGGTGACGCTGGCGGCGGTGCTGACGGGGTTCACACTCGAGCGGCGGTTGTGGTGGGCTTCGGTCCTGTTCTCGCTGGCAGTGGCAGGGATCGGCGCGCTGATCGTCGCCTGGAACGGCCCGCCCGACGATTGGGGCGTCGGCGAAGGCTGGCGGATGGTGAGCCTGCTCATGGCGGTGGCGATCGCGGCGCCACTGTTCCAGGCGGCGCGCGACGAGGGCGCCCGGCGCTTTCCCTATCCGGCGGTGCACGATCATGCCTGGACCAATGTCGTGCTGTTCGGCGCCTGCTGCCTGTTCGTGGGCATCACCTTCGCGCTGGCGTGGCTGCTGGCGATGCTGTTCGATCTGATCAAGATCAGCTTCCTGAAGGAGCTGCTCGAGAAAGAATGGTTCTGGCGGGGGCTGATCGGGCTGGCATTCGGCGGGGCGCTGGGGCTGCTGCGCGAGCATGACGGGGTGGTGCGGCTGCTCCAGCGGGTAGTCGCGATGGTATTGGCGGTATTGGCGCCGGTGCTGGCGATCGGGCTGATCCTGTTCGTGCTCGCGTTGCCCTTCACCGGGCTGAATGCCTTGTGGGAGGCGACCAGCGCGACGACGCCGATCCTGCTGTGCTGCGTGGCAGGCGCGCTGATCCTGGCCAATGCGGTGATCGGCAATGCGCCCGATCAGGAGCGGCGTTCGCCCCCATTGCGCTATGGCGCGATGGGGCTGGCGGCGGTGATCCTGCCGCTGGCGGTGCTGGCCGCGGTGGCGATCCAGCTGCGTATCGGCCAATATGGCTATACGCCCGAGCGGCTGTGGGCGGTGGTGTTCATCGGCATCGCCTGCCTGTGGGGGGCTGCCTATCTGGCGGCGCTGGTGCGCGGGCGGCGTGCGTGGGCGGCGCGGGTGCGTCCCTTGAACCTGACGCTGGCGTTCCTGGTGTGCGGGGTGGCGCTTTTGCTCGCGACGCCGCTGATCAGCTTCAACGCTATCTCGACTCGGGATCAGGTAGCGCGGCTCGAATCGGGCAGGGTCACGGCGGAGAAGTTCGACTGGCGCGCCCTGGCGTTCGATTTCGGCGAACCGGGCAAGGCGGCGCTCAAGCGGCTGCAGGCTTCGCGCAATGTCGCAATTCGCGAGCGTGCCGGGCAGGTGGCGAAGGCGGGGAACCGCTGGGATGTTCCCGAGAGCGTGCCGTCGCGCGCAGAGGTGGCGCGGCGGATCCGCGTGCTGCCGGCCGGTGCGAAGCTGTCCGAGGGCGTGCTGGACCAGCTTGCGACGCTGAGTTGCACCGCGAGCGAGAGCGGCTGCACCGTGCTCGTTGTCGACCCGACGACGGTGGCGGTGCTGCGCGACAGCTGCTTCGCGCACGGCGGCAATTGGCTGTGTAACAACGCTGATCAATTGCGATTCGTCGGGGGCAAATGGATCGGGGATGCGCCGACCCGCTCGCCGCAGAGCGATGCCGACACCAAGGCGAAGGGCGAAGCACAGCGCAAGGGCTATGCGGCGGGGCAAGTGGAGACGCGCGCGGTCAGCCGCCGCCAGCTTTATGTCGGCGGCGTGCCGGTGGGCGATCCGTTCGAATAGCAGTGCTTGAAGGGCAGGGGCGCGGCTGATAGTCGCGCTCCCATGTCCGTAGATACAGCAACCGTGAAGAAGGTGGCGAGCCTGGCGCGCATCGCGATAACCGATGCCGATGCCGACAAGCTTGTGCCCGAACTCAACAACATCATCGGCTGGATCGAGCAGCTCGGCGAGGTCGACACGTCGAACGTCGAGCCGATGACAGCGGTGATCCCCAATAGGCTTCGCTTGCGCGAGGATGTGGTGACCGAAGGCAAGCAGCGCGACGCGATCCTGCAAAATGCGCCGCAGGGCGAGCACGGCTTCTTCACCGTGCCGAAGGTGGTCGAATGAGCGACGTAACCGATCTGGGCATCGCGCAGCTGCGCGACGGCATCCGCGCGGGGACCTTCTCGGCGCGCGAAGTCGCCGATGCGTTCGTGGTCAAGGTGAGCCGGGCGAAGGCGCTGAACGCGTTCATCGTCGAGACGCCGGATCATGCCATCGCCGCCGCCAAGGAAGCCGATGCGGCGCGCGCGGCGGGCGAAGTGCTCAAGCCGCTGGCGGGCGTGCCGATCGGGATGAAGGACCTGTTCTGCACCAAAGGCGTGCAGACGACCGCGGCGAGCCATATCCTCGAGGGGTTCAAGCCGGTCTATGAATCGACCGTTTCGCAGAAATTGTGGGACGCGGGCGCGGGGATGCTCGGCAAGCTCAACCTCGACCAGTTCGCGATGGGATCGTCGAACGAGACCTCCTATTTCGGCAACGTGATCTCGCCCTGGCAGCGCGGCGGCGGGGATAACGCCCCGCTCGCCCCCGGCGGCTCCTCGGGCGGCAGCTCGGCGGCGATCGCGGCGCGGATCGTGCCGGGGGCTACCGGCACCGATACCGGCGGATCGATCCGCCAGCCCGCGGCCTTCACCGGCATTTCGGGGATCAAGCCGACCTATGGCCGCTGCTCGCGCTGGGGCGTCGTCGCCTTTGCATCGTCGCTCGACCAGGCCGGGCCGATGGCGCGCGACGTCAAGGATTGCGCGATCCTGCTCGAGAATATGGCGGGCTTCGATCCAAAGGATTCGACCTCGCTCGAGCTGCCGGTGCCCAAGTGGGAGGAGAATCTCTCGGGTGATCTGCGCGGCAAGAAGATCGGCATTCCGTCCGAATATCTGCTCGACGGCACCCCGCCCGAGATCGTGGCGCTGTGGCAGCAGGGCATCGAATGGGTGAAGGACGCGGGCGCCGAGATCGTCGAGGTCTCGCTGCCGCACACCAAATATGCGCTGCCGGCTTATTACATCATCGCGCCTGCCGAAGCCTCGTCCAACCTCGCCCGCTATGACGGCGTGCGCTACGGGCTGCGCGACCTGCCCGAGGGCGCGAACCTGCAGGACATGTATGCCGCGACCCGCGCCGCGGGCTTCGGCGACGAGGTGAAGCGCCGGATCCTGATCGGCACCTATGTGCTCTCGGCGGGCTTCTACGACGCTTATTACACGCAGGCACAGAAGGTGCGGACGCTGATCGCGCGGGATTTCGAGAATGTCTGGACGGTGTGCGACCTGCTGCTGACGCCGACCGCGCCCTCCGCGGCCTTCGCGCTGGGCGAGAAGATGGCCGATCCGCTGGCGATGTATCTGAACGACGTGTTCACGGTGCCGTCGAGCCTCGCGGGGCTCCCGGCGATGTCGGTGCCGGGCGGGCTCGACAAAAACGGGCTGCCGCTGGGGCTGCAGATCATCGGCAAGCCGCTCGACGAACAGGGCGTGCTCAACGCAGGCCTCGCGATCGAGCAGCGGGCAGGCTTTGTCGCACGGCCGGAGGCTTGGTGGTAAGATGAGCGAATATCGCATCAAGGGCGAAACCGGGGACTGGGAGGTCGTAGTCGGCCTGGAAGTCCATGCCCAGGTCACTTCCAACGCCAAGCTCTTCTCGGGCGCCTCGACGGCGTTCGGCGCCGAGCCCAACAGCCAGGTGTCGCTGATCGACGCTGCGATGCCGGGGATGTTGCCGACGCCGAACGAGGAATGCATCCGCCAGGCGGTGCGCACCGGCATGGCGCTGGGCGCGGTGATCAACAAATATTCGCGGTTCGACCGGAAAAATTATTTCTACGCCGATCTGCCGCAGGGCTACCAGATCAGCCAGCTCTTCCACCCGATCGTGGGGGAGGGCGAGATCAGCGTCAGCCTAGACGAAAAAAATCCCGATGCGGAGGTCAAGACGATCGGCATCGAGCGCATCCATATCGAACAGGATGCCGGCAAATTGATGCACGATCAGCATCCGACGCGCTCCTATGTCGATCTCAACCGCGCGGGCGTCGCGCTGATGGAGATCGTCTCCAAGCCCGACATGCGCTCGCCGATCGAGGCGGGGGCCTATCTGGCGAAGCTGCGCTCGATCGTCCGCTATGTCGGCTCGTGCGACGGCAATATGGACCAGGGCTCGATGCGCGCCGACGTCAACGTCTCGGTGCGCAAGCCCGGCGAGGAATTCGGCACCCGCACCGAGACCAAGAACGTCAATTCGGTCCGCTTCGTCATGCAGGTGGTCGAGATCGAGGCCAAGCGGCAGGTCGCGGTGATCGAGGCCGGCGGGCGCATCGTCCAGGAAACCCGGCTGTTCGATCCCGATCGCGGCGAGACCCGCTCGATGCGCTCGAAGGAAGACGCGCACGATTACCGCTATTTTCCCGATCCCGATCTGCTGCCGCTGGTCCTCGACGATGCGTTTCTCGACGCGTGCCAGGCGAGCCTGCCCGAGTTGCCCGACGCCAAGCGCCGGCGCTATGAACAGGATCTGGGGCTGACGGCGTACAATGCCGCGGTGTTGACTGCCGATGCAGATACGGCGCGCTGGTTCGAGGCACTGCTAGCGGAGAGCGTGCGGGTTGCCGGCAAGAGCAATTCCGAGCTCGCGCGTCCGGCGGCCAACTGGCTGATCTCCGATCTGTTCGGCGCGCTGAACAAGCTGGGCAAGAGCCTCGACGAAAGCCCGGTCAGCCCCGAGCGCGGCGCCGAATTGCTGGCGCTGCAGGCCGACGGCACGCTCAGCGGCCCGCTCGCCAAGCAGGTATTCGAGATCATGCTCGAGACCGGCGACGGCGCATCCAAGATCGTCGAGGAGCGCGGCCTGAAGCAGACCAGCGACACCGGCGCGATCGAGGCTGTGATCGCCGAGGTGATGGCGAAGAACCCCAACCAGCTCGAACAATATCGCGGTGGCAAGGAAGCGTTGTTCGGCTTCTTCGTCGGCCAGACGATGAAGGCGATGGGCGGAAAGGCCAATCCGGCGGTGGTCAACGAGTTGCTGAAGAGGGTGTTGAACTGATCTCGGAGGTGGAGTGATGCGCGGGCTGCTCGTTCTGATATTGGGCCTGCTCGCCGTGCCGGCGATGGCGCAGACGGCGCCCACGCCATCGCCGAATCCCCGCGTCGCGCTCGAAACCACCGCCGGCCGCATCATCGTCGAGGTGGAAGCCGCCAAGGCGCCCATCACCGCGCGCAACTTCCTTCGCTACGTTGCCGCCAAGCGGCTTGACGGGATTCTCTTCTATCGCACGGTCAAGGTGCAGGACCGCTTCGGTTTCGTGCAGTTCGGCGTGCAGAATGCGCCGGCGCGAATGTATCCGCCGATCAAGCACGAGCCGACCAGCGAGACCGGCGTGACCCATGTCGATGGCGCGATCTCGATGCCGCGGCTGGCGCCGGGCACGGCGCGCGGCGAATTCACGATCAGCGTGGGGGCGCAACCTTCGTTCGACGCTTCGGCGAGCGATCTGGGCTATGCAGCCTTTGGCCGCGTGGTCGAAGGCATGGATGTTGTGGTGAAGATACTCGACGGAGCGATTTCGCCGACCAAGACGCTCCAGGGCAGCTTCAAGGGCGAAGTCCCCGCGGCCCCGGTGAAGGTGCTGTCCGCGCGACTGGTGACGCCCTGATTCAGCGCGGCTGCTTGTCGAGATAGAGATAGGCGGGATCGAACTCGGCCAGGCGACGCAGCTCCGGCAAGTCGAAGATCTGCACCTTGCTGCTGCGGAACTCGACCAGCTTGCGCTCGCGCAATTCCTTGAGGACGCGGTTCACGTGCACCGAGGTGAGGCCCAGGCATTCGGCGAGCTCGAGCTGGGTGATCGCCAGCGCATATTCCCGTTCGCTGGCGAGGCCGACGGTGCCCAGCCGGACCTGAAGCTCGCAGAAGAGGTGGGCGGTCCGCTCCAGCGCCGTGCGGCGGCCTAGCGACACTTCCCACTCGCGATGGATTGCCGCATCGAGATTGGTCGAGAACCACAGCATCCGCGCGAGGTGCGGATACTCTGCGGTCAGCTTCTTCAGCTTCTCATGCTCGGAAAAGGCGAACTTGCACGGCGTGAGCGTCATCAGGCCGTGATCGAGATATTTGAGGGTGAAGCTGTGGAGATCGGCAAAGTCGCCCGGAACGTGAATCTCGGTGATCTGGCGCTGGCCTTCACTCAAATCCTTGAAGCGACACATCAGGCCTTCGAGCAACAGCGTCGAGACGTTCAGATGCTGTCTGGGTCGAACGAAGGTATGATCGGCGGGGAAAGTCTGGACTTCGCCCAGCACCCCGCGCAACGCCGCTTCTTCTTCCGCGCTGATGTCGTCGCGGACTCGCAACTTCATGAGCAGGCGGTCGATCAGGTCTACCCCGGACGAACTCATATACTTCCCTGTTTGACCTCGATCGCTTCGCAAAAGGCTATTGTCAGCAGCAGGCTACCCTGTCCATCGACGATCTCGACCCGGCCGCCAAGATCGATGATGCCAGTGCGCCTTAGTTCCTCGCTGAGAATCGATCGGACCCCCAACAGTGCCTGCTCGCGCGCTGCCTCAATTGTGGCGAAATCGCATCCTTCCTCATCCCGCGCAAGTCCGATACCGTTGAAAAGATTGAGGTAAAGATGCGTCATGGCCGTCCTATTGCTGGGTGGCGTCCTGATTCTTGACTTCGCCCGCGGTGCCGCTGACGCCGTCCTCGGCGCCCGTGGGCTCCAGCGGCGAACTATCGGCGCCGCCCTTGGCGGCCTTCGCGGCATCGGCACGAGCCTCGACCACCTGCTGGATGTCCGGACGCGAGTCTTCCCGGCGATCGCTGTCGCTCATTTTGATTTCCTTTTGTTCAGTTGCGCTAAGGGGCCTCAGGCCATCGGTTGTCCGGGTGAGGTGACGGGCTCTCCGCCGGGGCCGGGCGCTGGAACGTCGATATCGGGGGCGGGCACGTCGATCTCGGGCGGCGGGCTGGTTGGCTGGCCCGGATCGGGCGAGCCGGGGAACTCGGCGGGTGGGCTGGTCGGTTCGGCGGGGATCGGGGGTTCAACGGGCATGGGACTCTCCTTCTTTCCATGCTGAACGCTGCATCCACCCTCCAAGTTGCCTGACGCCCTTGCTCCGCGACCCACGGCTGCTATAGAGCCCGCCGACCGGCGGTGCCCCTGCGGGCGTGGCGGAACTGGTAGACGCGCCAGATTTAGGTTCTGGTATCGAAAGGTGTGGGGGTTCGAGTCCCTTCGCCCGCACCAGCACCGCCGCTCTTTGATCAGCGTTCCGGCGCCGCGATCTCATTCTATTTGGAAGCTTGAACCGATGCAGACTGTCGAGACGTTGAACGAGGGCCTGAAGCGCGCCTACACGCTCAAGATCACCGCCAAGGATATCGATGCGAAGGTCGATGCCGAAGTGAAGCGCGTTGCGCCCCAGATCAAGATGCCCGGTTTCCGCCCCGGCAAGGTTCCCACCAACCTCATCCGCAAGATGCATGGCGAATCGCTGGCGCAGGACGCGCTGAACAATTCGATCCAGGAAGGCGTGCAGAAGCTGATCGCCGAGCAAAAGCTGCGCCCGGCGATGTCGCCGTCGGTGAGCCTCGAAGGCGAATATGCGATCGGCGGCGACGCCGAGGTCAAGGTCGAGCTCGAAGTGCTCCCGGACGTGCCGACGCCGTCGATCGAGGGGCTCAAGCTCGAGCGCCTGACCGTGCCCGTCACCGACGAAGCGGTCGACGAGCAGCTCAAGCAGCTTGCCGGCCAGCAGAAGGCGTGGGACGACGCTCCGGAGGGCCATGCGGCCGCCGAGGGCGACCAGGTGACGATGGATTTCGCCGGCATGTCCGAGGGCGTCGCGTTCGACGGCGGCACCGGCACCGACATGGTGGTCGAGATCGGCTCGGGCCGCCTGATCCCCGGCTTCGAAGAGCAGCTGACCGGCGTGAAGGTAGGCGACGAGAAGACGATCGACGTCACCTTCCCCGACGATTACGGCGCCAAGAATCTGGCCGGAAAGCCGGCACAGTTCGCGCTCAAGATCACCGCCGTGAAGACCGCCGGCGAGACCAAGATCGACGAGGATTTCGCCAAGGCACTGGGCCTGCAGAGCCTCGAGCAGCTTACCGGCCTCCTCAAGGGCCAGATCGAGCAGCAGCTCAACGGCCTGACCCGCACCTACATGAAGCGCAAGCTGCTCGACCAGCTCGCCGCGGGCCATGATTTCCCTGTGCCCCCCTCGATGGTGGACGCCGAGTTCGAGCAGATCTGGCAGCAGCTCGTCCACGAGACCGAGCATGAGGCCGATCCCGCCGCCGCGCTGGCCGAGCTGGAAGCCGAGCGTTCGGATTATGTCGCGATCGCCGAGCGCCGCGTGCGCCTGGGCCTGTTGCTCTCCGAGATCGGCACCGCCAACGGCGTCGAAGTGAGCCAGCAGGAAATGAACCGGCTGATCGCACAGGCTGCGCAGCAGTATAATAACGACGACCGCCAGCGCTTCATCCAATATGTCCAGCAGGACCCGATGGCAGCTGCGCAGCTTCGCGCGCCGTTGTTCGAGGACAAGGTTGTCGACTATCTGTTCGACAAGGCAGAGATCAGCGATCGCGACGTGACTCGCGAGGAGCTGGAAGCGGCAATCGAGAGCGAGGATGGTTTCGCTTCGGGCACGCATGTTCACGATCATGACCATGATCACGACCACAAGCCGAAGGCGAAGAAGGCCAAGAAGGCGGCTGCGAGCGACGAGGCCGAGGCGCCTGCCGAAGCCGCGAAGCCGGCCAAGGCTGCGAAGGCTGCCAAGCCCAAGAAGGTCGAGGCGGCCGATGTCGAGCCCGCCGCGCCGGGCGACGAACTGGTCCAGGCCGAGCCGGTGAAGAAGGCGGCGACCAAGAAGGCGCCCGCGGCGAAGGCCCCGGCCCCGGCGGAAGAAGCGCCTGCCAAGCCTGCCAAGAAGCCGGCTGCGAAGAAGAAGGCAGACTGAACCCTACCGTACCGTCACCCCGGCCTTGTGCCGGGGTCAACGGTGCCGCAAAGTCGCGTCAAGAGGGTCTAGATTTTCGTCGAGCCGCCCGGTGGACCCCGGCACAAGGCCGGGGTGACGGGCAGGGGGTAAGGTTGACCGACACGCCACGCATCGCAGTCCTTCTTCCCTGCTACAATGAGGAAGCGGCGATCGCACAGACGATCGCGGGCTTCCGCTACGCGCTCCCCGGCGCGACGATCTATGTCTACGACAATAATAGCAGCGACCGTACCATGGCAGTCGCGCGCGATGCGGGCGCGGTGGTCCGCCAGGAGCGGATGCAGGGCAAGGGCAATGTCGTGCGGCGGATGTTCGCCGACGTCGATGCCGACGTCTATGTGATGGCCGACGGCGATGCGACCTATGACCCGGCGTCCGCGGCGGCGATGGTCGAGCGGGTGCGCGAGGAGGGGCTCGACATGATCGTCGGTACCCGCGTCCACGAGGCAGTGGAGGCGTATCGCCGTGGGCATGTGCTGGGCAATCGAGTGATGACCGGGATCCTCGCGCGGCTGTTCGGGCGGAGCTTCACCGACATCTTCTCGGGCTATCGCGTCTTTTCGCGACGATTCGTGAAGAGCTTTCCGGTGCTGTCCGCGGGGTTCGAGATCGAGACCGAGATCAGCGTTCATGCGCTGGAACTCAAGATGCCGGTCGGTGAAGTGGAGACACGCTATTTCGCGCGGCCCGAGGGGTCCGAATCCAAGCTCAGCACCTATCGCGACGGCTTTCGCATCGCGCGGACGATCCTGACGCTCTATCGGATCGAGCGGCCGATGCTGTTCTTCGGGTTGATCGCGGCGCTATTCGCGCTGCTCGCGCTGGGACTAAGCGTGCCGCTGGTCGTGACCTATGCCCAGACCGGACTGGTGCCGCGTTTCCCGACTGCGATCCTGGTGACCGGACTGATGATCCTGGCGTTCCTGAACCTGTTCACCGGGCTGATCCTCGATACCGTCGTGCGGGGGCGGCGCGAGATGCGGCGGCTGGCCTATCTGAGCCAGCCGGGTCCCTTTCCGCTAATGTAGCGGAAGCCGCTGACGAGCGCCTCCACCGCCAGGAAGGCGAGCACGCCATAGACGAGATAGATGTAGCGCGGCATCGGCTGGAACAGCGCATAAGGAAGCGCGATCGTGGCGACGTAGAGCGCCAGCAGCATATAGCCGCGACGGCGGCGATAGAGGCCGATGGCGAGCCCGATCAGCCCGAACAGGTTGACCAGCGAAATCGTCCAGGCGCGGGCGTCGCGCATGCCCTCCCAGCCGGAAAAATACATCTGCCAGGCTCGCGGAAAGAAGAATTCGCGCAGATGGCGCAGCGAGAGCCTGACGAAGTCGGCGAGGTGGTCGGCTACCCAGCGCAATGTCTGCGCGCCGAGCATCCGGAAATACGCAACCTCGCCGCCGGCCGCCCGAAGCGCCTGCTGCCCCTTGCCGAGCTTTTGGTACGGGTGAATCTCGAGCAGACGATTCGCGAAGATATGTTCCTGCGCCGTGCCGGATACGGCCGCCGGGTGGTTGGCGAGCGCGAACTCCAGCCCGAAATTGCTCCGTACCAGGACCGGCTCACCCAGCATCTGCGCGTTGCGGGCCGCCCAGGGGACGAGCAGCAGCGCCAGCGCCGCCGCCGCCAGCGCCGCAAACCGAGTCCATTGCGCGAAGGGGAGCCGTCGCAGCGCGAACCATGCCCAGCAGGTATCGACGGCGAGGCCGACCGGTGGGCAATAGAAGAAGGTGAAGGCAGACAGCGCGGCGGCGAGCAGCATGCGTCGCCATCCGAAGCGCCCGTCCTCCTCATAGCGCAGGATCAGCAGGAGATTCACCGCGCCCAGGCAGAGCGCACCGGCACCCTCCCAAAAGCGGAAGTCGAGCACTTCCTGCGGCACGAACGGCGGTGCGAGGCACAGCAGCGCCAGCCCCCATCGGGTTACGCGCGCGTCGCTGTCCAGGCGCTGGAACAGCCGGTGGAGGAGAAGATATGCGGCGGCGGTCTGGAGTAGCGACCAGCCTAGAAGCAGGATCGCCGAGGCGCTGCCGATGCCGAACAGCCAGATCGGCAGTGCCGCGATCGCCGCGCTGATCGGCAGCAGATGTGCAGTCGGACCATAGCCCGAGAAATAGGGGTCGGCGATGCCCCGTCCCTGGGCGATGGCAATCGCCAGGTTGGTCGCCTCGGTAGTGCCGTAAAAGCCGTCGATCGGGCCGTTCACCTTTGCCAGCCAGACGAGCCGTAGCACGAGCCCGCCGAACAGCACGAGCCAGACGAAGCGGCGTTCGTCGCGCGATGGGTTCACAGCGGCCATCGGCGTGCTGTAGCCCGCAAATCTCGACGCGGGGTTAACCATGGCGGCGCCCTTCACGGCAGGCGCCCCGCCGCTCGCGCCGGGCGGAGCGGCCTTTTGGGTCTACCCCCTTGCGCGGCTTTGCCGGAGCGCCGATGTATGGTCCCGGGCAAAACGACAAGATGAGACTCCCCCACATGCATCCGCTTCAAGGTCAGATGACCATCGATCCCGTCACCGGCGGCCTCGTTCCCATCGTTATCGAGCAATCGAGCCGCGGCGAGCGCAGCTTCGACATCTATTCGCGCCTGCTGCGCGAACGCATCATCTTCGTCACCGGCGGCGTCGAGGACCATATGGCTTCGGTGATCACCGCCCAGCTGCTCTTCCTCGAGTCCGAGAATCCGAAGAAGGATATCTGGATGTACATCAATTCGCCGGGCGGCGTGGTGACGGCCGGCATGGCGATCCACGACACGATGCAATATATCCGTCCGCGCGTCGGCACGGTGTGTATCGGCCAGGCAGCGTCGATGGGCAGCTTCCTGCTCGCATCGGGCGAGCCGGGCCTTCGCGTGGCGCTGACCAATTCGCGCATCATGCTGCACCAGCCATCGGGCGGGGCGCAGGGCATGGCGAGCGATATCGAGATTCAGGCGAAGGAAATCCTGCGTATTCGCGCACGGATGAACGCGCTCTACGCCAAATATACCGGCCAGCCGATCGAGCGGATCGAGCAGGTGATGGATCGCGACAGCTTCTTCGAGGCGGACGAGGCCAAGGCGTTCGGCGTGGTCGACGAGGTCTATGACAAGCGGCCCCAGCCGTCCGAGGACGGCGCGGCAGCGACTGCTTAAGATTATTGGACTATGCCGTTCGGCGGAGAGTCGTCGAACGGCGCGGGCATGCGGCAGCGTGGGTCCGAATTTGATTTGCCGGATAGAAACCCGCGTGTAGGATGGTGGGTGGCGATTACGCGTCCGGCGCGTAAAGGATGGATTGAATGACCAAGCTCAGCGGCGGCGATTCCAAGAGCACGCTCTATTGCTCCTTCTGCGGCAAGTCGCAGCATGAAGTCCGCAAGCTCATCGCCGGACCGACCGTCTTCATCTGCGACGAATGCGTCGAGCTCTGCAACGACATCATCCGCGAAGAGACCAAGTCCGCCCTGGTTTCCAAGAAGGATGGCGGCGTGCCGACGCCGCAGGAAATCTGCAACGTGCTCGACGATTATGTGATCGGCCAGAAGCAGGCGAAGCGCGTGCTCTCGGTGGCGGTGCACAACCATTACAAGCGGCTCAACCATGGCGCCAAGGGCGCCGATGTCGAGCTCGCCAAGTCGAACATCCTGCTCGTGGGCCCGACCGGCTGCGGCAAGACCCTGCTCGCGCAGACGCTGGCCCGCATCCTCGACGTGCCGTTCACGATGGCCGATGCGACGACGCTGACGGAGGCTGGTTATGTCGGCGAGGATGTCGAGAACATCATCCTCAAGCTGCTCCAGGCCTCCGACTATAATGTCGAACGGGCGCAGCGCGGGATCGTCTATATCGACGAGATCGACAAGATCAGCCGCAAGGCCGAGAACCCTTCGATCACCCGCGACGTGTCAGGCGAGGGCGTGCAGCAGGCGCTGCTCAAGCTGATGGAGGGCACCACCGCTTCGGTGCCTCCGCAGGGCGGCCGCAAGCATCCGCAGCAGGAATTCCTGCAGGTGGACACGACCAATATCCTGTTCATCTGTGGCGGTGCGTTTTCCGGCCTCGAGAAGATCATCGGCGATCGCCTGCAGGGCAAGTCGATCGGTTTCGGCGCCTATGTCGCGGCCCCCGAAGAGCGGCGGACAGGCGAATTGCTGCGCCAGACGGAGCCGGAGGATCTGCTCAAGTTCGGGCTCATACCCGAGTTCGTCGGTCGTCTGCCGGTGATCGCGACGCTCGAGGATCTCGATGTCGATGCGCTGATCAAGATCCTGACCGAGCCGAAAAACGCTCTGGTGAAGCAGTATCAGAAGCTGTTCGACATGGAGCAGGTGAAGCTGGGCTTCAACGACGATGCCCTGGTCTCGATCTCCAAGCGGGCGATCGAGCGCAAGACGGGCGCGCGCGGGCTTCGCTCGATCTTGGAGGGCATCCTGCTCGACACGATGTTTGACCTGCCCGGCATGGACAGCGTCGACGAGGTTATGATCGACAAGGACGTGGTCGAGGGCCGCAAGGACCCGGTTCGCGTCTATACCAAGAAGGAAAAGGCCGGAAACGGCGCGGCCTGAAGTGCGCGCGGGTGGCCCTTTGGGCCGCCCGCTCTTCAGCCGCCCTGCCGTGACAGCGCGGCTTGATAGGCTTCCACCGCTTCGCTGCGCTTCAGGATGCGCGCCTCCGGGTCGATGACGAGGTGCGCGTCGGCGGGCACCGCGATGCTGCCGATCCCGCCGGCCATCGACACGCTTTGTAGCCTGCCGTCCACTTGTACCTCGACCGGGAGCGGGAAGGGCCTGTTGCCGGGCGCCTTCCAGCGCAGCGTGAGGCGATTGCCCGTGCGGGTCTGGATCAGCTCGGGGAGCGCCGCCTCGCGGAGGTAGACGTCGAAGAACCAGGTCAGGTCCTTGCCGGTGACCTCGTTTACGATCGCGACATATTCGGGGGTCGTGCTGAAGCGTGGCTGGAAGTTGCCGGGTGTCGGATCGGGCCGGCCATAGACCAGGCGGCGGGTGACTTCCGAAAAGTGTGCATCGCCGATCAGGCCGCGCAGCGTGTGCAGCACCCACGCGCCCTTGACGTAGATGTCGCTGGCCGGGCCGCCATGCTCTTCCTGATAGACTTCCTCTTCTGTCTTGATCCGGCCCGAGACGATCGGCGCGCGATTGGCGATCTGGTTGCGCATTTCATCGAGCATCACCGCGTAGCGCGCTTCGCCTTCGCGCCAGCGCCCGTAGAGCGGCTGCATGTAAGAGGCATAGCCTTCGTGGAGCCAATAATCGTCCCAATTGGCGGCCGACATCTGATTGCCGAACCATTCGTGGGCGAGCTCGTGCTGGAAGATCTCGTCGAAGCCGGCGGGGGTCTTCTTGTAGTTGTTGCCATAGGCGTTGATCGTCTGATGCTCCATGCCGAGATGCGGTGTCTCGACCACGCCGAGCTTCTCGTCCGACCAGGGATAGGGGCCGATCAGCTGCTCGAAGAAATCGAGCGCCGGGACGAACTCGGCGAACAGCTTCTGCGCCTGGACCTCGCGGCCGGGGAGATACCAGTAGCTGACCGGGAAGGTTGGGCCGAAGCGGCTGGTATGGGGGGCGGTGAGTTCCTTGTAGGGCGCTACGGTGAGCGCGACCGAATAGGGATTCGGGCTGCGCGCCTTCCAGTGCCAGGTCGTGCGGCCGTCGGGGAGGGTGTCGACCTTCTCGAGCAGGCCGTTGGACGGGGCGGACAGGCCCTTGGGCACGGTGATGTGGAGATCGACACGGGCGGGCTCGCCGGCGGGGAAATCGAGGCAGGGCCAGAAGAGATCGCAGCCATAGCCTTCGGACGTGGTCGCGACCCAGGGCTTGCCGTCGGGTGTCCTTGCCCAGACGATGCCGTCGTCCCACGGCGCGCGGACCGCGACGTGAGGGGTGCCGCCATAGGTGATGCGCAACACAGCGCGGGCGCCTGCCGCCAACGGGCGGAGCAGGGCGATAGCGAGGCGGCCCTCAGGGTTCGACCAACTGGTGGGGGGCAATAGTTTCCCGTCGAGGCTGATCGCTCGGACGGGGAGGTTCTTGTCGAGATCGATCAGCAGGCGGGTCTGCGGCGCCGACGTTCGCAGGGTAAGCGTCGCCACGCCCTGCAGCGTCTGCGTCTCGGGCAGTACCTCGATCGCGAGATCGACATGCTCGAGACGGAGCGCCGCGCGCTCGGGATCGATCGGGCCGCCCGAGACCTGGGTGAGCGCGGTGATCGGCGGCTCGCCCGGCTTGATCTGCGCGACCGCCGGCGTGGCGGCGGCGCAGGCGAGCAGGAGCGCGATCCTCATGGCCGCGGGCGTATCTGCTCGAGGCGATAGGCCTGAAAGGCGTCGACATTGTCCGACTGCATCAGGATTTTCGACCAGGGATCGACCACGACATGCGCGCCCTCGGGCACGGTGAGCATGTCCTTGCCGCCGGTCATCGCCAGCCGGGTGACGACGCCGTCGACCGAGACTTCGAGGGGGAGCGGGAAGGGTTTGTTGCCCAGTGTCTTCCAGCTGAGCGAAAGCGTGTTGCCCTGGCGCTTCCGGATGAGCTCGGGGAGGCCGCCTTCATAGAGATAGACGTCGAAGAACCATTGATAGTCGGTGCCGGTCGTCTGCTTTACGAAGCCGATATATTCGGGGGTGGTGCGGAACAGCGGCTTGAAATTGCCCGGCTTGGGATCGACCCGGCCATAGATTGCCAGCCGCAGCGATTCGAAGAAGGCCTTGTCGCCGATCAGGTTGCGCAGCGTGTGCAGCACCCAGCTGCCCTTGTTATAGATATCGCCGCCGCGGCCATTCTTGTCTTCATAGACATCCGACGCGGATTGCGGCTTGCCGGTGACGATCGCCGATCTGCCGCGAATGCCCGCGCGCGATTGCAGCATCATCGCGGTGTAGACGCCTTCGCCCTCGCGCCAGCGGCCGTAGAGCGGCTGCATGTAGGTGCCGGTGCCCTCGTGCAGCCAGAAATCGTCCCAATTGCTCACGGTCAGCTGGTTGGCGAACCATTCATGCGCGAATTCATGCTGGAAGAGATCGTCGAAGCCCCACTGGGTCTTGGCGTAATTGTTGCCGTAGGCGTTGATCGTCTGGTGCTCCATTCCCTTGTGCGGGGTTTCCACCACGCCGAGCTTCTGGTCTGCGAAGGGGTAGGGGCCGATCACGCTTTCGAAGAAATCGAGTGTCGGTGCGAATTCGGCGAACAGCGCCTTTGCCTTTTCGGGGTGCCCCGGGAGATGCCAGAAGAACATCGGAATTTCGTTGCCGAAGCGGCTTTTGTAAGTGCCCGAAATCTCCTCATAGGGACCGACATTGAGAGCGATGCCGTAGATCGTCGGATTGGTGACGTGCCAATCCCAGATGGTGCGGCCGTCCGCCAGGCTGCGTATGCCCTTGAACACGCCGTTCGAGGGAGCTTTCAGTCCCTTGGGCACGGTGATGTGGAGATCGATGCTGTCGGGCTCGTAGGTCGGGTAATCGATGCACGGCCAGAACAGGTCGCAGCCCTGCATCTGCACCGCGGTAGCGACCCAGGGCTTGCCGTCTTTGGTCTTCGCCCAGACGAAGCCGCCGTCCCAAGGTGCGCGGACGGCGACGTGCGGGGTGCCGGCATAGGTTATGGTGGCAACGACCTGGCGCCCTGCGGCTATGGTCTTGCCGAGTGCGATCGTCATGCGGCCCTGGGGGTTGCTCCAGGAGCCTGCGCGCAGCGGCTTTCCGTCGATCGAGACGGCGGAGACCGGAAGGTTGTTGTCGAGATCGACGACCAGGCTATTCACCGGCGACTTGGCGGTGAAGCGTAGCGTCGCCACCCCTTTTATCGATTGCGAGTCGGGGAGGACTTCGATCGCGAGATCGGCGCTGTCGAAGCGCAGCTTCCGCTGAACGGGATCGAGGGGGCCGCCGGAACTCACCGCCTGCGCCGTCAGCGGCGGCTCTCCGGGCCGGATCTGCGCGTGGGCAGGAAGGGCCAGCGTGAGAACAGTGGCAGCGAGAAGGAGATGCGAGCGTATGGGAGCCTCCATCGGGCCGGTTCGGCGGAACGTGCGTCGATGCGATCGTGGCGCACCGCTGCGGCTTCGGCAAGCCAGAGGAATTCCGCTAAACCGATACCGGGGAATTGCGTAGCGATTGATGCCGCTCGCACTTGACCCCATATATGGCGGAGACACGGCCCCCATCGGGCCGCCCTGGAGTATCCATGAAGCAGTCTTATCCCGTCCTGCCGCTTCGCGACATCGTTGTATTCCCGCACATGATCGTGCCGCTGTTCGTCGGCCGCGACAAATCGGTTGCTGCGCTCGAAGCGGCGATGGCCGACGACAAGGAGATTTTCCTCGTCGCCCAGCTCGATCCGGCCGAGGACGATCCCGGCCGCGAGGACCTGTATGATACCGGCGTCACCGCCGAGGTGTTGCAGCTGCTCAAGCTGCCCGACGGCACCGTGCGCGTGCTGGTCTCCGGCAAGGAGCGCGGCCAGCTCGAATCGGTCGACGAAGAGGGCGCGTTCCTGACCGCGACGATCAGCCCGGTCGCGGAGGCCGAGATCGAGGGCACCGAGGTTCAGGCGCTGATGCGTTCGGTGGTCGACCAGTTCGAAAATTATGCCAAGCTCAATCGCAAACTGCCCGCTGAAACCGCGGTCCAGCTAGCCGAGCTGGACGATGCGTCACGCCTGGCAGACGCGGTTGCCGCCAATATTGCGGTCAAGGTCGCCGACAAGCAGAGCCTGCTCGTCGAGAAGGATCCCCAGAAGCGGCTTGAGATGGTGTTCGCCTTCATGGAGGGCGAGCTGGGCGTGCTGCAGGTCGAGAAGAAGATCCGCAGCCGCGTCAAGCGCCAGATGGAGAAGACCCAGCGCGAATATTATCTCAACGAGCAATTGAAGGCGATTCAGCGCGAGCTGGGGAATGAGGGCGAGGAGGGCGATGGCGACGAGGTCGCCGAGCTGACCCAGAAGATCGCGACGCTCAAGCTTTCGAAGGAAGCGCGGACCAAAGCGACCGCCGAGCTCAAGAAGCTCAAGACCATGGCGCCGATGAGCGCCGAGGCGACCGTGGTTCGCAACTATCTCGACGTGCTGCTGGGGCTGCCTTGGGGCAAGAAATCGAAGCTCAAGAAGGATCTGGTCGAAGCCGAGGCCGTCCTCAACGGCGATCATTATGCGCTGGAGAAGGTCAAGGACCGGATCATCGAATATCTCGCGGTCCAGGCGCGCACGAACAAGCTGAAGGGGCCGATCCTGTGCCTCGTCGGGCCTCCGGGCGTGGGCAAGACCTCGCTGGGCAAGAGCATCGCCAAGGCGACCGGGCGCGAGTTCATCCGCCAGTCGCTGGGTGGCGTGCGCGACGAAGCCGAGATTCGCGGGCATCGCCGCACCTATATCGGCTCGCTGCCTGGCAAGATCGTGACCAACCTGCGCAAGGCGGGGACGTCCAATCCCCTGTTCCTGCTCGATGAGATCGACAAGCTCGGCCAGGATTTCCGCGGCGATCCGGCATCGGCGTTGCTCGAAGTGCTCGACCCCGAGCAGAACGGCAAGTTCCAGGACCATTATCTGGAGATCGACGTCGATCTGTCGGACATCATGTTCGTGACCACCGCGAACACGCTCAACCTGCCGCAGCCCTTGCTCGACCGGATGGAGATCATCCGGCTTGAAGGCTATACCGAGGACGAGAAGGTCGAGATTGCCGAGCGGCACCTGATCGAGAAGCAAGTGGAGGCGCACGGGCTGAAGCCGGCCGAGTTCACGCTGACGCATGAGGGCCTGCGCGCGCTGATCCAATTCTACACGCGCGAGGCTGGCGTCCGCACGCTCGAGCGCGAGATCGCGCGGCTGGCGCGCAAGGCGCTCCGCAAGATACTGGAAGGCAAGGAGACCAGCGTCACCGTCACCCCCGAGAATCTCCACGAATATGCCGGGGTGAAGAAATATCGCTACGGGATCAGCGAGGAAGAGCATCAGATCGGCGCGGTGACCGGGCTGGCCTGGACCGAAGTCGGCGGCGAATTGCTGACGATCGAGAGCGTCACCGTGCAGGGCAAGGGCGCGATCAAGACTACGGGCACGCTGGGCGACGTGATGAAGGAATCGGTCGAGACCGCGTTCAGCTTCGTGAAGGCGCGCGCGCCGACCTATGGCATCAAGCCGAGCCTGTTCCAGCGCAAGGACGTCCACGTCCATCTGCCCGAGGGCGCTGTGCCCAAGGACGGTCCGTCGGCGGGCGTCGGGCTGGTCACGGCGATCGTCTCGACGATGACCGGCGTCCCCGTGCGTCGGGATATCGCGATGACCGGCGAAGTGACGCTTCGCGGACGCGTGCTGCCGATCGGCGGGCTCAAGGAGAAGCTGCTCGCGGCGCTGCGCGGCGGCATCAAGACGGTGCTGATCCCCGAGGAGAATGAAAAGGATCTCGTCGAGATCCCGGCCAATATCCGCGACGGGCTGGAGATCATCGCGGTGAAGCATGTCGACGAAGTGCTTCGGATTGCGCTGACCGGCCCGCTCACGGCAATCGACTGGACCGATGCCGACGAGCTGGCGGCGCAGCCGCCGGTGCACGTACCGGGCATCGGGGATGCCGTTCACCATTGATTGCTCTATGCTTTTCGTCCGAATCCGGCGAAGGGTTTGACAGCGATAGCGGTCGCGTGCTGACTGGCGCGCTCGGCTTGCCGCCGCGACTCAATCCATTGCATGAATCTATCAGGGGGAATCCAGCAGCATGAACAAGCAAGAGCTGATCGGAACGGTCGCCGACACCTCCGGCCTCGGCAAGGGCGATGCCAGCAAGGCTGTGGAGGCAGTGTTCGATGCGATCTCCACCGCGCTCAAGAAGGGCGACGAAGTGCGCCTGGTGGGCTTTGGCACCTTCTCGGTCAGCAAGCGCAAGGCGTCGACCGGCCGCAACCCCCGTACCGGCGAAGAGATGACGATCAAGGCATCGAACCAGCCCAAGTTCAAGGCCGGCAAGGGCCTGAAGGACTCGGTCAACTAAGGTCCCGTGGGCCGGCAAACGGGGCTGGACAGTGTTTCCGGCTCCGCTTAAAGGCCCGCTTCCCGTTTCGGCCCTGGTCTTGCGACCGGGCCCGGATGGGCGCGTAGCTCAGTGGTAGAGCACACCCTTCACACGGGTGGGGTCGCAGGTTCAATCCCTGCCGCGCCCACCATATCAAAGGCCCGCCAAGTCCTCGACTTGGCGGGCCTTTTGCGTCTGCGTTGCTGACCGCCGGCGAAGGCGGTGGCAGCTGTCTTCGCGAAGAAGAAGCCTCTAGCCCTCGGGGTGCTTGGCGAGCCGGCGCGCGATAATTGCGCAGGCGATGAGCTGGATCTGGTGGAACAGCATCACCGGCAGGATGATCATACCCACGGTCGCGGCGGGGAAGAGGACGCCCGCCATCGGCACGCCTGAAGCCAGGCTCTTCTTCGAGCCGCAGAAGAGCAGGACGATGGCGTCCTTGCGATCCAGCTTGAGCAGCTTCGCGGCGCCCCAGGTCGCGCCGAGGACGATCGCCAGCAGCACCACGCAAACTGCGAGCAGGATCGCGAGATCGGGCGCCGAGACGCGCTGCCACAGCCCCTCGACCACCGCCGCGCCGAAGGCGGTGTAGACGACGAGCAGGATCGAACCGCGATCGACCACGGTGACGAGTTGCTTGTGCCGGCTCACCCAGCCGCCGATCAGCGGTCGCAGCGCATGGCCCAAAGCGAAGGGCAGCAGGAGCTGGAGCAGGATCGTCTGGACCGAGGCGAGCGACACGCCGCCCTGCGCGGCGCCGACCATATTGTGCATCAGCAAGGCGACGAGCGCAGGCGTCAGGACGATGCCGATCAGGTTGGAGAAGGAGGCGCTGCAAACCGCGGCGGCGACATTCCCGCGCGCGATCGAGGTGAAGGCGATCGAGGATTGGACGGTCGAGGGGAGCAGGGTCAGGAAGAGCAGCCCGGCGAGGATGGAGCTGTCGAGGATCGGCAGCGCGGTGATCGCGAGGCCGAGGAGCGGGAAGAGCATGTAGGTGGCCGCGAATACGGCAAGATGGAGCCGCCAGTTGCGGGCGCCCTCCAGGATCGCCTCGCGTGACAGCTTCGCGCCGTGGAGGAAGAAGAGCAGGACGATGCCCACGTCTGCGGCGACATCGAAAACGGGTGCCCAGCCGCCCCGCGGAGGCAGAAAGGACGCGAGCAGGACGGTGCCGACCAGCATCAGGATGAAGGGCTCGAAGACGGCGAGGAAACGACGCAGCATCAGGCAAGGACTCCGGGAGCTGCGCCGCGGCGATGCGCGAGCTTGCCCTTGAGATAGGTGGCCGCGATCGCGCGATCGTCGCCGAGGATTTGCAGCGCGAACAGGCGATCGTGGAGCGTTGCCCCTGCGGTGCGGCGGGCGAACAGGGGGGTGGCGCCGGGATCGAGGACGATGAAGTCGGCTTCCTGGCCGGGCATCAGCCCGCCGACGCGGTCGGCGATGCCCATCACGCGCGCACCCCCGGCGGTGGCGAGATGCAGCGCGCGAAACGGATCGAGGCTCGCGCCGCGCAGCTGGCAGATCTTGTAGGCCTCGCCGAGCGTGTGGAGGATCGAGAAGCTGGTGCCTGCGCCGACATCGGTGCCTATCCCAATCTTCAGGCCGTGGCGATCGCTCTGCGCGAGATCGAACAGGCCCGAGCCGAGGAAGAGATTGCTGGTCGGGCAGAAAGCGATACCAGCGCCGGCCTCCGCCATGCGGCCCAAGGCGCGTTCGCTCATATGGACGCAGTGCGCGAAGACCGAGCGCGGGCCGACCAGGCCGAAGCGATCATAGACGTCGAGATAGTCCTGGGCATCGGGAAAGCGGGATTCGACGGCGGCGATCTCGCCCAGATTCTCTGAAAGATGCGTGTGCATCAGCACATCGGTGTGGCTCGCAACGATCTTACCCGCATCGGCAAGCTGGGCGTCGGAGGAGGTCAAGGCGAAGCGGGGGGTGACCGCGTAGCCGAGCCGGCCGCGGCCGCGCCAGCGGGCGATCAGCGCCTCGGTTTCGGCGCGGCCTTGCGCGACGCTGTCGGCGAGGCCCGGCGGGCCCTGGTCCATCAGCACCTTGCCCGAGACGATCCGCATGTCGCGCGCGAGCGCGGCCCTGAACAGGGCGTCGACCGAGCCGGCATGGACGGTGGCGAAGACGAGCGCGCTGGTGGTGCCGTTGCGGAGCAGTTCGTCGAGGAAGAAGGCGGCGATCGCGGCGGCATGCGCCGGGTCGGCAAAGGCCTGTTCGGCGGGGAAGATGTGGCGATCGAGCCATTCGAGCAATTGCGCGCCATGCGAGGCGATGCATTCGGTCTGGGGATAATGGACGTGCGCGTCGACGAAGCCGGGGACGATCAGGCCGGGCAGTGCCTCGACGGGGGCCTCGGCATAGCGGCTGCTCAGCTCGGCGTAGGGGCCGCAGGCCATGACGAGGCCGTCTTCGACCACCAGCAAGCCGTCCGGATAATGGCGGATCGCGGCGGGGCCGGCGTGGAGCGGATCTTCGGGGACGCTGAGTATCTCGCCGCGAAAGGCTTTCATGTGGCATTCCTGAGCGAGAGCAGTTGCGCGAGCACTGCGATCGCGATCACTTCGGGTTCCTTGCCGGCGATGCCGGGCAGGCCGATCGGGCAGGTGAGCCGCGCGGTATCGACGCCATCGGCGGCCAGTCGCGAGATGAAGCGGGCGCGTTTGGTCCGTGAGCCGATCATGCCGACGAACAGCGCCGGGCTGCGCAGTGCGGCGGTGACGAGGCGATAATCGAGCGCGTGGTCGTGGGTGACGATCAGGACGGCGGTATCGGCAGCGGCTTCGCCCGCGCAGGCGACCAATTCCTCCTCACTGGCCAGGACCACGCCTTGGCGTTGGGCGAGGGCCTCGCGACTGTCGTACCAGGCGGTCCGGAGCGGGAGGCCGGCTGCCCGCTCGACGAGGGCGGTCGCGACATGGCCCGCGCCGAACAGGAGGACGGGGCGCGAATCGGTTTCGACGGGGTCGAGGAAGATGGCGCCCGGACCGGGGAGCGGGCCCCGCGCCCCGAGCCTTGGCATGCTGTCCCCGCTGTGCGGCTTGCGGATGATGGTTTCCCCGAGCGAGACGAGGTGCGGCCCTTCGGCAGGCACGCTTGCCAGCCGTTCGACCATCAGCCGCACGCGCCCGCCGCAGCATTGGCCGAGCAACGGCCCGAGCGGATAATCCTGGATGCGCCAGCTTCCCGGGGGGTGATCGAGGATTGCCCGCGCCTGCGCGGTGACCTGATGTTCGAGCGCACCGCCGCCGATCGTGCCGCGCAGCGTCTCGCGCGTGACCAGCATGCGGGCGCCGGCGCCGCGCGGGGCCGAGCCTTCGGTGGCGAGGATCGTGACGAGTGCCGCGGGGCCCTCGGCCAGCACCTCGCGGGCGTTCGCTCTCCAATCAGTCACGGGCGCGCAGTTCTTCGATCGCGGCGAGGATGCGTTCGGGCGTTGCCGGGGCGTCGAGCGCGGGTAGACCCTTGCCGGGCGCTGCGGCGGCCACCGCCTGGGTGAGCGCGCTGAACACCGAGATGGCGAGCATGAAGGGCGGTTCGCCGACGGCCTTGGAACGGTGGATCGTCTCCTCGGCGTTGCGCCCGGCTTCCCAGATCGCGATCCGCATCTGATCGGGGCGATCGTTGGCGGTGGGAATCTTGTAGGTCGAGGGGGCGTGGGTGAGCAGCCGGCCACGCGCGTCGTAGACCAGCTCCTCGGTCGTCAGCCAACCCATGCCCTGGATGAAGCCGCCCTCGATCTGGCCAAGGTCGATGGCCGCATTGAGCGAGCGGCCGACGTCGTGGAGGATGTCGACCGCGAGCACCCTATGCTCGCCGGTCAGCGTGTCGATCATCACTTCGCTGAGCGCAGCACCATAGGCGAAATAGAGGAAGGGGCGGCCGCTGTGCGTGGTGCGGTCATAGTGGATCTTCGGCGTGGCGTAGAAGCCGGTGGCCGAGAGCGCGATGCGGTTGAGGTGCGCCATCCGGCAGAAATCGGGGAAGGGGATGGTCTCGTCGCCCGCGATCACGCCCTCGGGGGTGAAGCGGATCCCGGTCCCATATTTCTGCGCGCCGAAGGCTTCGAGCCGCTCGCGGATCGCCAGCGCGGCGTTGCGTGCGGCCATGCCGTTGAGGTCCGCGCCCGAGGAGGCGGCGGTGGCGGAGGTATTGGGAACCTTGTCGGTGCGGGTGGCGGAGACCTTCACCGTTTCGACCGGCACCGCGAAGACGTTTGCGACGATCTGGGCGATCTTGATGTGGAGGCCCTGGCCCATTTCGGTGCCGCCATGGTTCGAATGGATCGAGCCGTCGGCATAGACCAGGACGAGCGCGCCGGCCTGGTTGAGATGGGTGGTGGTGAAGCTGATCCCGAACTTCACCGGGGTGAGCGCGAGGCCCTTCTTGTGGATGCGGTTGGTGGCGTTGAACGCGGCCACCGCGTTGCGGCGCTCGGCATAGCCGGCGCTTGCCGCGAGTTCGGCAATCAGTTCGGGGGCGACATTGTCCTCGACCTGCATGTGATAGGGGGTGACGTCGCGGCCGGGGCCATAGAGATTGGCCTGGCGTACCGCGAGCGGATCGAGACCCAGCTTGTCGGCGATGGCGTCCATCACCCGCTCGATCCCCATCATCCCCTGCGGCCCGCCGAAGCCGCGGAAGGCGGTGTTGGAGACGGTGTGGGTCTTGAGCCGGTGGCTGACGATTTCGACCGCGGGGAGGAAGTAGCTGTTGTCGGCATGGAACATCGCGCGATCGTTGATCGCGGGGGAGAGATCGGTGGTGGCGCCGCAGCGAGAGGCGAGTTCGAGGCGGATGCCTTCGATCCGGCCTTCGCCGTCGAAGCCGACGTCATAGCGAATCGCGAATTCGTGGCGCTTGCCGGTGGCGACCATATCGTCGTCGCGATCGGCGCGAAACTTGGCGGGGCGGCCGGTCCTGGCGGCAACCAGCGCGCAGGCGGCGGCAAAGGCGGCCGCCTGCGTCTCCTTGCCGCCGAACGCGCCGCCCATGCGGCGGACTTCGACGGTGATGTCGGCATGGCTGCGGCCGAGCAGCTTGGCGATCAGGTGCTGGATTTCGCTCGGATGCTGGGTGGAACTGAGAATGTGCAGCTCGTTCTGCTCGCCGGGGGTGGCAAGCGCGGCCTGGCCCTCGAGGTAGAAATGCTCCTGCCCGCCCATCTCGATGCTGCCCGAGAGGCGATGCGGCGCGGCGGCGAGCGCGGCGGCGGCATCGCCGCGGGCCATGCGCTGGGTGGGCTCGATGCTGTTGTCCGCCGCGCGGGCGTCGGCGATGGTGACCAGAGCGGGGAGGGGGTCGACCTCGACCTTGCTAAGGCGCGCGGCGCGGCGGGCGGCGCGGGTGCTGGTCGCGGCGACCAGGAAGAGCGGCTGGCCGGGGTAGAGGATTTCGCCCTCGGCAAGCAGGCGGTCGTCCCCCTTGACCGGGCTGACGTCGTTGACGCCGGGGATGTCGGCGGCGGTGAACACGGCGACGACGCCGGGCGCGGCGCGGACTGCGTCGAGATCGAGCGACAGGATCCGGGCATGGCCGTCGCTTGCATGTCCGAAGGCGCAGTGGAGCAGGCCGGGGGGCTCCGGCAGATCATCGACATAGAAAGCGGTGCCGGCGACGTGGAGGTCGGCGCTGTCGTGGCGGGGGGCGCCCAGGCGGTCAGACATGCGCCTGCTCCAGCCACAGGCGGCGCAGGATATTGGCGGCGGCGGTGCGGCGATAGGCGGCCGAGCCGCGCAGATCGTCGAGCGGGGTGAAGTCCTGCGCCAGCGCATGGGCTGCGGCCTCGATTATGGCTTCGCTCCAGGGTTGGCCCGTCAGCGCGGCCTCGCAGTGCGGGGCGCGGGCGGGGATGCCGGCCATGCCGCCGAAGGCGACGCGGGCCGCGCCGATCCGACCGCCCTCCATCGGGAGGACGAACGCACCGCACAGCGTGGAGATATCGCTGTCGGAGCGCTTGGAAAGCTTGACGATGCGCACGAGCGTGCCGGGCGCGGGGCGGGGAATGTGGATCGTCTCGATCCATTCGCCGGGGGCCCGGTCCTGCTTTCCATAAGACAGGAAATAATGTTCGAGCGGGATCGTGCGGCGGGTGGGGCCGCGGCGCAGCGTGAGGCTGGCGCCCAGCGCGATGAGCGCGGGGGGCATATCGCCGATCGGCGAGCCGTTGGCGATATTGCCGCCGATCGTCCCGGCGTTGCGGACCTGGAGCCCGCCGATCCGGCGCAGCAATTCGCCGAGATCGGGGTGGAGCCGAGCGAGGGCGCCATAGGCTTCCGTGTAGCGGACGTTCGCGCCGAGGGTCAGGCCTTCCGTACTCTCCTCGACGATCTTGAGATCGGCGAGGTCGCCGATGAAGACGAGCTTGTCGAGATCCCTGAGCTGCTTGGTGACCCACAGGCCGACGTCGGTCGCGCCTGCGACGATCCGGGCGTCGGGGTTGGCTTGCTGGAAGGTGGCGAGATCGCTCGTCGCCTGCGGGACATAGGCTCCGCGGGTGGTTCCGCTGAGCGGGTCGGCGAAAGTCAGCGACAATGGCTCGTTTCTTTTCAGAGCCTTGAGCGCCGCTATCGTCTCGGGATCTGAGCCAGGGGGCTGCGGCGGATTGGCTTCGCCAGCCGCCAGGATCGGGCCGTAGCCCGTACAGCGGCACAGATTGCCGGCGATGACGTCGCCGACGGGAAGGTCCGTACCCTCGGCGCCGATGCTGCGTGCGTAGAGCGACATGACGAAACCCGGCGTACAGAAACCGCATTGCGAGCCGTGGCCGTCTGCCAGCGCCTGCTGCACGGGATGCAGAGAGCCTCCGCGCGACAGGCTTTCGACGGTCTTGAGCGCTTTCCCGTCGATCATCGGGAGGAAGAGGATGCAGGCGTTGACCGTGCGCCAGCGGATTTGTTCGTCTGCGAGATCGCCGACCAGAACCGTGCAGGCACCGCAATCGCCTTCCGCACAACCTTCCTTGGTGCCGGTGCGGCGCAGGCGGTAGCGGAGCAGATCGAGGAGGGTGCCGGTCGGATCGGGGTTGGCGACTTCGATCACGTCGCCGTCGAGCAGGAAGCGGATCATCGCGGATTCCCCGCGTCGATCCAGCCGCCGAGCTGCTGGCGTTCGGCCTCTGTCATCCCGGTAATGTTGCCGAGCGGCATGATCTCCGAATCGACCGCGACCGCCTTGATCCGCGCGGAGGCGGCGCTGACCTGTTCGTAGGATTCGAGCACCACGCCGAGCGGGGGGGTGGGGAATTCGGGGTGGCTGGGGCTGGCGCTGTGGCAGTCCGCGCAATGCTTGGCGACGATCGGCGCGATCTGGGCGTAGGTGGCGGCGTTCGCCGGTGCCAGCACTCGGCTCTTGTCGAGCGAGACATAGGTGACGCTGATAAGTGCGAGTGCGGCGGCGAGGACCATTGTGCGCCCGGCGGGCTGGCCGCGCCCGCGCAGGTTGAACACGTGCCGGATCGCGACGCCGGTAAGGCCGAGCAACGCTAGAACCAGCCAGGGCCGCTGGGCGCCATAGGTCATCGGGTAATGATGGCTGATCATGATGAACAGCACCGGCAGCGTCATATAATTATTGTGCAGGGAGCGCTGCTTGGCGGCCTTGCCGAGCGCCGGATCGGGGGTGCCGCCGGCGATCAGATCGGCAACGACCTTTTTCTGCTTCGGGATGATGACGAAGAAGACGTTGCCGACCATCACCGACCCGATAATCGCGCCGATATGGAGATAGGCGCCGCGCGCGGTGAAAACGCTGTTGAGGGCGTAGGCAGCAAGCACCAGACACAGGAACCAGCAGATGCCGAGAATCTGGTTGTTCGCGCCGAGCGACGAGCGGCAGAGCAGATCGTAGACCAGCCAGCCGACGCCGATCGAGGCCAGGCCGATCGCGATGCCCTCGGCGGGGCTGAGCGCTGCCTTTGCGGGATCGATCAGGAAGCTTTGCGCGCCGACATAATAAACCAGCACCAGCAGCGAGAAGCCGCTGATCCAGGTCCAATAGGCCTCCCATTTGAACCAGTGAAGGTCAGACGGCATCTGGCTGGGCGCGACCTGATATTTCTGATTATGGTAGAAGCCGCCGCCATGGACCGACCAGACTTCGCCCGAGGCATCGCCCTGGGCCGGCGGCTTCAAATGATTGTCGAGCCAGACGAAATAGAAAGAGGAACCGATCCAGGCGATGCCGGCGGTGAGATGCAGCCAGCGGATCGCGAGGTTGAGCCATTCATGCCAGTCCACCCCCATCAGCTGCCCCGGTACGTCGAATAAGCGAAGGGCGATACAAGCAGCGGCACATGATAGTGGCCCCCGTCGGCGGCGATGCCGAAATCGACCGTGACTTCGTCGAGGAAGGGCGGGTCGGGAAGGGTGACGCCGCTGGCGCGAAAGTAAGCGGCGACGGCGAAGCGGAGCGCGTAGCGTCCTGGGGCGAGTGGGCCAGGGGCAAGGTCCGGGCAGCGGCCATCGGCGTCGGTGATGCCACTGGCGATCTCGCCGTCCGGGCCGATCAGCACCACCGCCATGCCGGCGGCGGGACGGCCGTGCGCAGTGTCGAGGACGTGGGTGGAGAGGGTGCTCACAGGACATGCTCCAGCCGCAGCCGGACAATCTCGCCGATCTGCTCGATCGCGGTGGCGATCTCGGTATCGCGGTCGTTGCCCAGGCGGCTTTCCATCGCGGCGAGGATGCCCGCCTTGTTGGTCAGGCGCACGCAGAGGATGAAGGGGAAGCCGAATTTCTCGGCATAGGCATGATTGAGCGCGTGGAAGCGGTCGAACTCCTCTTGCGTCAGCTGGTCGAGGCCGGCGCTGGCCTGCTCGGCGGCGGACGCGTCGGTCAGCGTGCCGTCGACCGCGGCCTTGCCGGCCAGTTCGGGGTGGGCGCGGATCAGCGACAGCTGCTCTTCGGGCGTGGCGTCATGGACGACCTTCATCAGCCCGGCATGGAGGCTCGGCAGCGGCAGCATCGCCGAGGCGCGCTGGACGACCCAGGGGCTATGCTCGAACAAGGCGCCGTAGCTGGCGATGAAATTTTCGCGGTCGTTCAGGCTGGTCATGGATTGCACCCCGGCGCAGGCCGGGGCCCAGTTGCGACGTTTTTCGAGATTGCGGTGTGCACGCTGCAACGGACATGGCTGCAGCTGGGCCCCGGCCTACGCCGGGGTGGGAGGCCCGGGAGCGTCATGACGTGCTGCCTTCGAGCGAGACATGCGCCGCGACGACCTTCCAGCCATCGGCGAAGCGCACCCAGCTCTGGCTCTGGCGACCGCGGCGGTCGCTGCCTTCGCGGAAGAACTCGGCGTTGGCTGTGGCGAAATCGGGGCCGTAGGTGGTGATCGCGACACGGCCGAGGGTGCGTTGGGGCGAGCCGCCGCGGCCTTTGCGGAATTCGCGGATCTCGTCGATGCCGTACAGGACTTCGCCGACGCCATAGCGCACGGTGGTGGGGGCTGCGTGGAACAGACGGTCCATCGCGGGGATGTCGTCGGCCATCAGCGCGCGCTCATAGTCGTGGAAGGCTGCGGTGACTTCGGCGAGCGCCTGGGGATCGTCGATCGTCATGCCGGGTGGACCTGCAGCCAGTGGCGGGCGATGTCGATGCGGCGGGCGATCCAGGCGTCGCCGCTCGCCATGACATGCTCCAGAAATTGCGCGACCGCGATCGTGCGGCCCGGCCGGCCGGCGATGCGGCCGTGGAGGCCGACCGACATCATCCGCCCGCCTTCCTCGCGGAGCTGCTCGAACGTGTCGACGAGGTAGCGATAGAATTGGGTGCCTTCGGTGAAGCCGTTGAGTGCTGCGAACTTCATGTCGTTGGCGTCGAGGCTGTAGGGCACGATTAGCTGGCCGCCGGCATGATAAGGCAGGTCGTCGGCATAGCTGTCCGCGTCATAGACGAAGCCGCCTTCCTCGGCGATCAGCCGGGCGGTGTTGGGCGAGGTGCGGCCCTGATACCAGCCGAGCGGGCGGCTGCCGGTGAGGCGCGTGTGAATCTCGATCGCCTTGGCGATATGGGCGCGTTCGACGTCCTCGGGGACGCTCTGATAGTCGATCCAGCGATAGCCGTGGCTGGCCACTTCCCAATCGGCCGCAAGCATTGCCTCGACCGCGGCGGGGTTCATCTCCATCGCCGCGGCGACACCGAACACCGTGACGGGCACGCGCTGCGCAGTGAACATCCGGTGGAGCCGCCAGAAGCCGGCGCGACTGCCATATTCGTAGAGGCTCTCCATCGCCATCGCGCGCGCCGGGTGGGTGGCGGCGCCGACCATGTCGGACAGGAAGCCCTCGGAGCGTTCGTCGCCGTTGAGAACCGAGTTTTCGGCGCCTTCCTCGTAGTTGATGACGAAGTTGACGGCGATGCGAGCGTCGTTGGGCCAATTGGCGGAGGGAGGCGTGGCGCCGTAGCCAATCAGGTCGCGAGTCAAATTCCCTCTCCCATTGGGAGAGGGAGGGAGCAGCGAAGCTGCGGAAGGGTGAGGGTCGAAGGAGAAGCTGTCCTCACCCTTCCCACCGCTGCGCGGCGGGCCCCTTCCCTCTCCCAAGGGGAGAGGGAGATACGTGCCGATCCGCTCACGCCTCGTAACTCCGCAGCGCCGCGTCCACACCCGCGCCCGCTTCGCAGGCAAACCCCTCGGCGCGCAGCACCGCCTCGAGCGCGCCCAGCGTGATCAGCACCTTATGCTTCATCGCATTGTAGCCCATCGCGCCGATCCGCCAGATCTTGCCGGTGAGCGGGCCGAAGGCGGTGCCGATCTCGATCTCGAAATCCTCGCGCATGCGGCGGCGGACGGCGTCGCCGTCCACCCCCTGCGGGATCAGGATGCCGGTGACGTTGGTCATCCGGAAACGATCGTCGCCATAGACGGTGAGCCCCAGTGCGCGGGCGCCCGCGACCACCGCGCGACCGGCTGCCGCGTGACGCGCGAAACGCGCCTCCAGACCCTCTCCCAAGGCGACCCGGGCGCATTCGCGTGCGCCGTAGAGCATCGTCGTCGCCTCGGTATGGTGATTAAGCCGCTTCTCGGACCAATAGTCCATCACCATTGCGAGATCGAAGTAATTGGAAGCGATACGTTTTCCGGTGCCGTTGGCGATATCGGCACGGGCGATGCCCTGCTCGACATGGCGGCGCGCGAAGATATGCTCGGCGGCGCGGTCCGAGATGGTGATGGGGGCGGAGCCTGAGGGGCCGCCGAGGCATTTCTGCAGACCGCCGGTGACGACGTCGACGCCCCAGATGTCGGCTTCGATCGGCATTCCGCCCAGCGTGGCGGTGGCGTCGACATAGGAAAAGGCGCCCGCGGCGCGGCAGAGCTCGCCCAGGCCTTCGAGCGGCTGCGCCATCGTCGTCGACGTGTCGCCATGGACGGTGGCGACGACGCGCGGGCCGCTACGCTCGATCGCGGCGGCGATCCGGTCCATCGGTACGGTTTCGCCCCAGGGAACCGAGAGCATTTCGACCTTCGCGCCGATCCGCTCGCCAATCTCGCGCAGGAGCAAGCCGAAGCGGCCGAAGTCGATCACCAGCAAAGTGTCGCCGGCGGTGAGCAGCGAGACGAGCGATGCCTCGATCGCGGCGCGGGCGGTGCCGTCGATCAGGAAGGTCCAGCGGTTTTGCGTGGCGAAGATCGGGCGATAGAGCGCCATGACCTGCTCCATATAGCCCGTCATCTCGGGATCGAACTGGCCGAGCAGGTCCGCCGACATGGCGCGCAGCACGCGGGGGTGGGCGTTGACCGGGCCGGGGCCCATCAGCAGGCGCTGGGGCGGATCGATCTCGCCGAACAAATCAGGCGTCAACATGGTCTCCCAGGCGCAGGATGAAGTCGATCATGACCTGTAGCGCGATTTCGGCATCGGCCCCATCGACATGTTCGGCGGGGTTGTGGCTGGTGCCGCCGCGGCAGCGGACGAACAGCATCGCGGTAGGGCAGAGCGCGGCCATGACCATCGCGTCATGCCCGGCGCCGCTGACGAGGCGGCGGGGTGGCTGGCCCTGCGCGGCGATGGCGGCATCGAGCAGGTCCATCAGCGCGGGATCGCAGGGGCTGGCAGGGAGATCGTGGATGCGACGGATATCGAAGTCCGTGCCGCGCCGTTCGGCAATGTCGGCGATCCGGTCGATGATTTGCTCTGCGGCACGGTCCCGGCGGATGGGATCGCCCGAGCGGATGTCGATCGTGAAGTCGACTCGACCGGGCACGACGTTCGGTGCGCCCGGATGGACGCTCAGGCAGCCGACGGTGGCGGCGAGGTCGGACAGGTCGTCGCGGGCGATGCGCTCGATCGCCAGGACCATCTCGGCGGCGGCAGTCAGTGCGTCGCGGCGGAGGGGCATCGTCGTCGTGCCGGCATGTCCTGCAACGCCTGCGACCATGACGGCGTAGCGGAGCTGGGCGGCGATGCCGGTGACGGTGCCGACCGCGAGCCCTTCGGATTCGAGGACGGGGCCCTGCTCGATATGCGCCTCGAGATAAGCAAGCGCGGGGGCGTGGGCGGCCTGGGCGAAAGTGAGGGTGGAAAGTTCGAACGGCGCGAGCGCCTCGTCGAGCGACAACCCGCGGGCATCCTCCACTTCGAGCATGGCCGGATCGAGCGTTCCGGCCACGGCGCGGCTGGTCAGCATCGCGGCAGGGAAGCGCGAGCCTTCCTCGTCGCCGAACGCGATCACTTCGATGGGGAAGGGGAGGCGCCTGCCCGAAGCGTGGAGCGCGGCGACCGCCTCAATGCCGAGCATCACGCCGAGCGGGCCATCGTAGCGGCCGGCATCGCGGACGCTGTCGATATGGCTGCCGATGAGGAGCGCGGGGCCGTCCGCCGTGCCCTCGTAGCGGCCGATGAGGTTTGCGGCGGCGTCGATGCGGGTCTGCATGCCCGCTTCCTGCATCCAGCCGGCGATCGCGCGCTGGGCGGCGGCGAAGGCGGGGGTCAGATAGGCGCGAAACAGCATGTCGGGCGCGTCGCTATAGGGCGCGACGCCGAGCTCGTCGCAGCGGGCGACCGCGCGGACGCCGCCTACCACGCCGCCACCTGGCCGTCGCTGCGCGGATCGGTCGCGCCTTCGAGGCTTCCGTCGGGGTGGCGGACGATCGCGCCGGCATGGCCCATCGTCGCGGTGAAGGGGGCGAGAATCTCGACGTCGTGGCCGGCGGCGCGAAGCTGGGCGACCAACGCGGGATCGAAGCGGTCCTCCAGTTTGAGCGTGACGCTCTGCTCGCCCCAGGTGCGGCCGAGCAGCCAGCGCGGGCGGCTGATCGCTTCCTGGAGGTTCACGCCATAGCGGGCATATCGCGTGAAGAGCGCCGCCTGGGTCTGCGGCTGGCCCTCGCCGCCCATCGTGCCATAGGCCAGGGTGCGGCCGTCCGCGAAGGCGGCGAGCGCGGGGTTGAGCGTGTGGAACGGCTCGCGGCCGGGCTTGAGCGCGTTCCATCCGTCGAGCGCGAGGCGAAAGCTCGATCCGCGATTTTGCCAGGTGATGCCGGTGCGGGGAAGGACGAGCCCCGAGCCGAACTCGAAATAGGTCGACTGGATCGCGCTGACCACGCGGCCTTCCGCATCGGCGGTGGCGAACCAACAAGTGTCGCCGGCCGAGGCGGGCTGGGGCCAGGGGAGCGCGCGGGCGGGATCGATGCGGGCGGCTAGTTCGTCGAGCAAGACGGGGTCGTCGAGCAGCGCCTGGCAATCGAACTGCATATAGGCCGGATCGCCGACAAACGCGTCGCGGAGCAGGAAGGCCTGTTTGGTCGCCTCGACGAGGCCGTGGACATGGTCGAAGCTTTCCGCAGCTGGGGCGGCGAGGCGATCGAACAGCGCAAGGATCAGCAGCGACGCGAAGCCCTGGGTGGGCGGGGCGCTGTTGTAGAGACGAGCGCCGTCGATCTCGACTTGGAGCGGCGCGCGGCGCTCGGCGCGGTGCGCGGCGAGATCATTGGCGGAGACGGGGCTGCCCAGACCGGCGAGGTCGGCGGCGATATCGGCAGCGAGGGCGCCGGTGTAGAAGCTGGCGGGCCCCTCTTCGGCGATGCGGCGGAGCGTTTCGGCAAGCGCGGGCTGGCGCAGGAGGTCACCCTCGGCAAGTCGGTCATAGGTCGTCGCCCATGCGCCGGGTTGCGCGCGGAGTTCCGAGCCCTTGGCGGCGACGATCCCGGCCCCGCTTCGGGTGATCGCAACGCCTTCCTCGGCAAAATGGATCGCGTCGCGGAGGATGCGGGACAGCGGCAAGGCGCTTCCCTCGAGCGCAGCCTGCCAGGCGGAGACCGTGCCGGCCACGGTATTTGCCGCAAGCGGACCGCGCGTCGGGATCGCCTCCATGCCGGCGTAGAGCGATAGCTTCGCCTTTGCCGCCGCACCGCCGCAGCCGTGGATGGCGTGAACCCGGCCATCGGACTCGCGGATCAGCCAGAAGCCGTCGCCGCCGATCCCGGTCATGTGCGGATAGACCACCGCCAGCGCGGCTGCGACCGCCACGCTGGCCTCCAGCGCGGTGCCGCCGTCCTTGAGGATATCGAGCCCCGCTTGCGCCGCCAGATGGTGCGGGGCAGTGACCATGCCGCGCGATGATCGGACGCTGTGGAGCATCAGCCCCCCGAGAGCCAGATGAAGCGGGCGACGAAGAGCAGCGCCAGGAGGAGCAGCAGCCAATCGGTCTTCGTGATCTTCCCGCGCAGCAGCTTGAGCAGCGCATAGGCCGTGATGCCGAAGGCGAGGCCGTTGGCGATCGAAAAGGTCAGCGGGATCATGACGACGGTGAGGAACGCCGGCAGCGCAGCTTCGGGATCGTCCCAGGGCACGTCGACCAGCGGCGCCATCATCAGCGCGCCGACGATGATCAGCGCCGGCGCGGTGGCGGCGAGCGGCACGAGCTGGGCGTAAGGCGCGACGAACATCGCGAGCAGGAACAAGATGCCGGTGACCACCGCGGTCAGCCCGGTGCGCCCGCCCGCCTGCACGCCGGCAGCGCTTTCGACATAAGAGGTGACGGTGCTGGTGCCTGCGAGCGCGCCGAGCATCGTCGCGATCGAATCGGTGAAGAGGATGCGGTTGAGCTTGGGGATGCGGCCGTCGGGCCCGATCAGCCCCGCGCGCTTGGCGACGCCAACCAGCGTGCCGATATTGTCGAACAGATCGACGAAGAGGAAGACGAACAGGATCTCGAACAGGCCGAGGCCATGGCTTCCGGAAAGCCCGAAGACGCCGGCGAAATCCAGCTGGAAGGCGGTCTGCGAGATCGCGGTGAGATCATAGGGCTCGGGCGTGAAGGTGACGAGGCCGAGCCCCCAGCCGACAAGCGTGGTCGCGAGGATGCCGATCAGGATAGCACCGCGCACCTTCCAGACCGAAAGCGCGCCGACCAAAGCGAGGCCGAACAGCGCCAGCGCCGCCGCGGGCTCGCGCAGATTGCCCAAGCCGACCGAGGTGGCCGGATCGGAGACGACGATGCCGGCATTCTTCAACCCGATGAAGCCGATGAACAGGCCGATCCCACCGGCGACCGCGGCGAACAAATGCTGCGGAATTGCCGCAATGATCATCTGGCGGATGCCCGCGAAGGTCAGCAGCAAAAAGGCGATGCCGGAGATGAAGACGCAGGCGAGCGCAATCTGCCACGGAATGCCCATCGCCTGGACGACGCTGAAGCTGAAATAGGCATTGAGGCCCATGCCCGGCGCAAGCGCGAGCGGCATGTTGGCGGCGAATCCCATCATGATGCTGGCGAGGCCGGCGGCGAGGCAGGTGGCAGCGGCGACGGCGGCGACGGGCATGCCGGCCTGGCCGAGAATCGCCGGGTTTACCAGGATGATATAGGCCATCGTCAGGAACGTGGTGGCGCCGGCGAGGATTTCGGTGCGGCTATCGGTGCCGCGCGCGGTCAGCTCGAAGCGGCGTTCGAGAAAGCCTGAAGGTGCCGTGTCGGTCGCGCGCACCCCATCATCCGCCATGCCCGACTCCCCCTATCTTGCACTGCACCATAGCGCGCCTTTGCCCGAGGGGAAGCGCTAGCAGGTCGGCGGGGTGAAGCCGATCAATCCATCGGCCTCAAGGGTCGCTGCGAGGTCGAACAGCGGCGCTTCGCCACCGGGCTTGCCGACGAGCTGGAGGCCGAGCGGGAGCTTGCCCGGGCGGCGCAGCGGTGCTGCGATCACGGGGAGGCCGATGAAGCTCAGCGGCTGGGCGAACCGGCCGAGATGTGCGCGCGCGGGCAGGCGGGCGCCTGCGACGTGGATCATCGGGTCGTCGATAGGCGGGGCGACTTCGCCTGTCGCGGGCGCGATCAGCACGTCATGCTGTTCGAACAGCCGGGCTGCCTGGGCGCGGAACCAGGCGCGGAAGCGTTCGGCGGCGAGGTAGGCCGAGGCCGGAAGCAGGGCGCCGGCGATCAGCCGGTCGCGGGTGGCGGGATCGAACGCGAGCGCGCGGCGGCGCAGTTCGGGGAGATGGCGGGTGCCGCCCTCCACTGCTGTCATCAGGAAGGCGGCCGAGCGGGCGCGGGCGACTTCGGGGAGCTCGACCGTGCGAATGCCGCCCAGGTGCGTGCCGATTGCATCGATCGCGTCGAGCAATTCGGCGTCGACATCGTCCGAGAACCAGCCGCCGAGATGGGCGATGCGGATGGGCGCTCGGCTGCGGACCGCGCTTCCGCCAAGCACCTCCCAGCTCAGCCGGAGATCGGCGACCGATGTCGCAAAGGGGCCGATATCGTCGAAACTGTCGACGAAGGGGAAGACCCCTCCCATCGGCAACGCGCCATGGCTCGGCTTGAGGCCGTATATCCCACAGAGGGCCGCAGGGACCCGGATCGAGCCGTTGGTGTCGCTGCCGAGCGTCAGGGGAAGCATCCCCGCCGCCACCGCCGCTGCCGAGCCGCCCGAGGATCCGCCGGCTAGCCGATTCGAGCCGTGCGGGTTGCGGGTGGTGCCGTAGGCGGCGTTGATCGTGGCGAAGCCATAAGCGAACTCGTCCATGTTGAGCGTCGCGACGAGGATGGAACCCGCCGCCTTGAGCCGGGTCACGGCTTCGGCATCGCGCGTGGCGGGCGGGGCATCGCGGCGCATCGCGGCACCAGCTGTGGTGGGCAGGCCCTGGACGTCGAACAGGTCCTTCACCCCGAAGGGCACGCCGGCGAGAGGGCCGGGGTCTTCGCCGCGGGCGACCTTTGCGTCCACCGCTTCGGCCTGCGCCACGGCGGAGTCGGTCAGGACCAGCGTTGCGGCGTTGAGGGTCGGATTGTCGCGCGCGATGTGGGCCAGCGATTCGCGGACGATTTCGACGGCCGAGCGGCGGCCGGTGCGGACGTCTTGGGCGATATCGGCAATCATGACGCGTGGTCGGCGTCGATCGCGAAGCTCCGGATCGCGCGCGAACGTTCGATCAGGTCCGTCAGCGCCGCCGTGACGCCAGCGGCGCATTCGGGAGGAATTTCGAGGTCGATCAGGCGCGCGATGGCGTTGGCGGCCTCGGTGATCGGTTCATCGCTGGTCATCGGGTAAGTAGAGCGATGTCCGGCAGCAAAAGCTAGTTGATCCCGTTCTTCAGTTTGCGGGCGGCGCTTGTGCTTCCCAGCCGCCGCCCAGCGCGAGGAACAAGGTGATCGTCAGGTCCGAAAACTGCGCGCGCGACTGGGCGAGCAACGCTTCCGATGCCGCGAGCGAGCGTTCCGCATCGAGCACGATCTGGAAGGTTTCGGCACCTGCCTGATAACGCAGTCGGGCGATGCGGGCGGCCTCGGCGCTGGCGTCGCGGGCACGCAGCAGCGTGGCGACTCGGCTGCCCTCGGCAGTGTAGCGCGTCAGCGCGGTTTCGGTCTCCTGCAGCGCGCCGAGCCAGGCGCCGTCGAACTGGGCCAGCGCGGCCTCGGTCGCTGCTTCGGCCTGCGCGATGCGCGCGCGGGCGAGGCCTGTGTTGGGGAAAGTCCAGGAGATCAGCGGCCCAAGCCCGAAGCGGAAGCCCGAATTGGAGAAGAGATCGCCGATCGAAGTCGCGGTGGAGCCGATCGATCCGCCGAGGCTGATGCTGGGATAGAGATCGGCGGTGGCCACGCCGATCCGCGCGGTGGCGGCGGCAAGGCGCCGTTCGGCGGCGCGCACGTCGGGGCGGCGCGCGAGCAGAGTCGTGCCTTCGCCGACCGGGATCGGCGACGTCGTGGTGGGGGGCGTGGTGCAGGCGGCGACTTCGGCCGGGAATTCCGCGGGCGGGCGTCCGGTGAGCACTGCCAGGCGGAAGAGGGCGGCGCGGCGGGTGGCCTCGAGCGTCGGAATGTCGGCGCGGGTCTGTTCGAGCAGGGCCGAGGCGCGGCTGGTGTCGAGCGCTGTGCCGCGACCGCCTTCGAACAGGCGGCGGGTGAGATCGAACGTCTCTTCCTGAACGCGCAGGCTTTCGCGCGCGACGTTCAACTGGTTGCCGGTGCTGCAGGCCTCTGCATAGGCGCGGATCGTCTCGGCGACCACCGTGATGCGGGTGAGGTCATAGGTTGCCGCCACCGCATCGACGTCGGCACGGCTCGCCTCGATGGCGCGGGCGATGCGGCCGAACAGGTCGATCTGATAGCCCACGTCGAGCCCGGCGTCATAGGTTTCACCGCGGTACAGCGGGCCGCTTTGGCCGAAGCCGGCGCCCGACTGCTGGCCGTAATTGCCGCTCGCCGAAAGGTTTGTGGTGGGAAGGCGGGCGTTGCGCGATTCGCGCAGAACCGCTCGCGCCTGGCGCAGATTCGCCGCGGCGACGCGCAGATCGGTGTTCGCCGCGACCGCGTCCGCAACCAACCGATCGAGGATCGGCGCATTGAACAGCTTCCACCACTCGGCCGGCGGCGGGGCGGGGACGAAGGCGGGGTCGTTCGCGCCGACGAAGGGCGTCTGCGCGGGCTGACGCGCGGCGGGCGAGGCATAGTCCGGGCCGACCATGCAGCCGGAAAGGGCTAGTCCGGCAAGAGTGGCGATAGCGCGCTTCATCATGCGTCTCCCACCACGATCGGGTGTGCGGTTTCTGGCGGGTGTGCGGTTTCGGGGGGATGCTCGCGCTCGCGCTTCTTCGCGCCGATGCCGCGCATCAGCACATAGAAGATAGGCGTGAAGATCAGCCCGAACACCGTCACGCCGAGCATGCCGAAGCTGACCGCGGTGCCGAGCGACTGCCGCATTTCCTGTCCAGGTCCCGAGGCAATGGCCAGCGGGATCACGCCGAAGATGAAGGCGAAGCTGGTCATCAGGATCGGGCGCAGGCGCGATCGTGCGGCATGCACGGCCGCATCGAAGCGGTTCATGCCCTGCTCCTCACCCTGCTTGGCGAACTCGACGATCAGGATCGCATTCTTGGCGGCAAGCGCGATCAGCACGACGAGGCCGACCTGGGTGAGGATATTATTGTCCATCCCTCGCAGATTGACGCCGATCAGCGCCGCAAGAATGCACATCGGCACGATCAGGATCACCGCGAGCGGCAGCGTTAGCGCCTCATATTGCGCAGCGAGCACCAGGAACACGAACACGACCGCCAGCACGAAAATCAGCGCCGAGCTGCTGCCCGCCTGCTTCTGCTGATAAGCGAGCCCGGTCCATTCGTAGCTATAGCCCTGCGGCAGCGTCTTGGCCGCGAGTTGCTCCATTGCGGCCAGCGCATCGCCCGAAGACACGCCCGGGGCGGCTGCACCCTGAAGCTCGACCGCGGGAAGCAGGTTGTAGCGGACCACGCGCGAGGGCGCGGTGTCCCGAACGAAGGTGGCGACCGAGGCGAGCGGCACCATCTGGCCGCTGCTCGAGCGAACCTGGAGCCGTCCGAGATCCGCAAGATCGTCGCGTGCTGCCGGCTCGGCCTGCGCGGTCACCCGGAAGGTGCGGCCGAACAGGTTGAAGTCGTTGACATAGGTCGAGCCGATATAAGTGCTCACCGCCGCGAACACCGCGTTTGGCTCAACGCCGAGCAATTGCGCGCGATCACGATCGACTTCCGCCCGGATCCGCGGAGTGCCGGTGTTGAACAGCGAAAAGACCTGGGTGACCTTGGCCTCCTGCATCGCCGCGCCCATCATGGCGCCGGTGACGCCTTCGAGGCCGCGATAGCCGGCATTCGCCGAGCGATCCTGCAGCATCATCACGAAGCCCGAGCCGTTGCCCAGGCCCTGGACCGCGGGCGGGGAGATCATGAAGATGTTCGCGCCTTCGATCGCGCCGCCGATCGCGCCGGTGAGTTGCCCGGCAAGCGCAGTTGCAGTGGCCTCCTTGCCGCGATCGGACCAGTCCGAAAGCTTGAGGAACATCACACCGGCATTGGAGGCCTGCGAGAAGCTGGAGCCGTCGAGCCCCGCAAACGAGGCGCCGCCAACCACGCTCTTGGTCTTGCTGGCGATGTCCCAGGCGCGGTTCATCACTTCGCTGGTGCGATCGAGCGAGGCACCCGGCGGAAGCTGGACGACGCCGATCAGGAAGCCCTGATCCTGCTCGGGAATGAAGCCGGTGGGCGTCGCGGTGAGCCGCCAGCCGGTGAGCGCGAGCAGCACCGCATAGAGGATCATCATGATCAGCCCCATGCGGATCACCCGCGCCGTGAAGCGGCCATAGCGATCCGACAGCCATTCGAACCCGCGGTTGAACTTGTCCGCGCCGACCCGGACCGGACGGAGGAAGCGGGGGCCGTCATCGACGCTCTTTTCCTGGTGCGGCTTGAGCAGCAGGGCGGCCATCGCGGGCGACAGCGTCAGAGATACGATCAGCGAGATGACCGAGGCAGCGGCGATCGCGACGGCGAACTGCTGGTAGAAGATGCCCGGAATGCCGGGTACCAGGGCCGTCGGAACGAACACCGATACAAGCACCAGCCCGATCGCAATCAGCGCGCCGGAGACTTCCTTCATCGTCCGGTGCGCAGCCTCGCGCGGCGAGAGGCCCTCGCTGATATGCTTCTCGACCGCCTCGACCACGACGATCGCGTCGTCGACGACGATGCCAACCGCGAGGACGAGCGCGAAGAGCGAGAGCGAATTGATCGAGTAGCCGAGCGCCAGCTGCACCGCGAAGGTGCCGACCAGCGCGATCGGAATCGCGATGATCGGGATTACCGCCGCGCGCCAGGTCTGGAGGAAGATCAGCACGACAAGGACGACGAGCACGACCGCTTCGAGCAAGGTGTGCTGCACCGCCTCGACCGAGGCGCCGACATATTCGGTGGGATTGTAGGGGATCGAATATTGGATGCCGGCCGGCAGCTCGCGCTCAATCAGCTTCATCTCGTCGAGCACGCCTTGCGCGGCGGTCAGCGAGTTGGCGCCGGGCTGTTGGACGATCGCGAGGGCGATGCCCGGCTTGCCGTCGAAGGCGCCGCGAATGGCATAGTCCTGGCTGCCCAGCTCGACTCGGGCGACGTCGCGAAGCCGGGTGATCGAGCCGCTTGCCGGATCGCTCTTGATCGTGATGTCGGAGAATTGCTCGACGCTGGTGAGCCGCCCCTGCACGTCGACCGGCACCTCGAACGAAGGATTTGCGGTGCCCGAAGGGGTCTGTCCCAGCGCGCCGCCGGCGACCTGGACGTTCTGCGTGCGCAGCGCGGCGACGATCTCGCTGGCCGTGAGGTTGCGCGCGGCGGCGCGATCGGGATCGATCCACACGCGCATCGCATAATTGCCGCCGCCGAAGACCATGACGCTACCGACGCCTTCGAGGCGAAGCAGTCGATCGCGAACCGAGGTGTTGGCGTAATTGCCGATATAATCGGTATCGAGGCTGCCGTCCGCCGAGGTGAGCGCGACGATGAGAAGGAAGCCGGATTCCTGCTTGTTGACGGTAACGCCGACCTGACGAACCTCTTCGGGCAGGCGCGGCTCGGCCAGCGCGACTCGGTTCTGGACGAGCACCTGCGCGGCGTCGAGATCGGTGCCGGGTGCGAAGGTGACGGTGATCTGCGCGGCGCTCTGGCTCGAGGACGAGCTCATATAGAGCATGTTCTCGACGCCGTTGATTTCCTGCTCCAGCGGTGCGGCGACCGTCTCGGCGATCGTCTCGGCCGACGCGCCCGGATAGGCGGCGGTGATAGCGATCGTCGGCGGGGCGATTTCCGGATATTGCGACAGCGGCAGCAGCGGATAGGCGAAGGCGCCAATCAGCGTGATGAAGACCGCGATCACGCCCGCGAAAATCGGACGCTCGATGAAGAAGCTGGAGATGTTCATGGCTCTAGCTCAGTTGCCGGCCGGGCGTGCGGTCGAGGCGGGCGCCGCCGCACTGGTCGGCGGACCCGCGGGCGCCGCGGGCGCAGCGGTGATCTTGCCGTTCTGGGGCGTCACCTTCTGACCCGGGCGAGCGCGCTGGATGCCGTTGATGATGACGCGGTCCTCGCGAGTGATGCCGCTGCGTACGACGCGCAGATTACCGAGCAGCGGGCCGGTCTGCACCGGCCGTGCGACCACGGTTCCGCTCTTGTCGACGACATAGACGACCTGGCGCGCGGCATCGGCGATGATCGCGGTGTCGGGCACGAGCAGGGCGGGGTAGGGGTTCGAAGCCTCGAGCCGCAGATTGCCGAACATGCCGGGTTTCAGGAAGCCACTGGCATTGGGGACGACCGCGCGGGCGCGGATCGTGCCGGCGCCGGCATCGATGACATTGTCGATGAAATCGAGCGTTCCGTCGTGCGAATAGGCTTGCTCGTCGGCCAGCTTGATCCGAACCGGCGTGCCGATCTGGGTGCCTTCGCCCTGCCGCTGATATTTGAGCAGCAGCGCTTCCGAGCCGTTGAAGCTGAAGTGGAGCGGGCTGACCGAGACGATCGTCGTCAGTACGGTCTGATCGGCGGCGACCGAATTGCCGACGTCGACGCGCCGTTCCGAGATGCGGCCGCTGATCGGCGCGGTCACGCGGGTGAAGCCGAGATCGAGCCGGCGGGCACGGACGTTGGCCTGCGCGGCGGCGACCTGGGCCTGGCCCGAGCGCAGCGCGGCCTGGCGCGCTTCGACTTCCTCGGTGCTGGCGGCGCGCGACGCGGCAAGCGTCTGCGAACGGGCGAGTTCGGTGCGGGCGTTGGCGAGCGTGGCCTGCGCCTGCGCAGCCTGGGCGACTGCCTGGGCGACCGCGGCTTCTGCGGGACGCGGGTCGACGGTGAAGAGAAGCTGGCCCTTCTTCACCATCTGGCCGTCGCGAAAATGGATGCCGAGCAGATAGCCGGAGGCGCGCGGGCGAACTTCGACGCTCTGGATCGCCTCGAAGCGCCCGACGAATTCGTCCCAATCGACGACATTCTGGACGAGCGGGGTCGCAACCGTGACCGGTGGATTGCCCTGGGGCGGAGGTGATTCGGCCTGTCCACCGCAACCCGAGAGTGCGAGTGGCACGGCGAATAGGGCCGCAACAAGCTTCTGTCTTTGCTTCGAAATCATATCAGCGTCCCTGGTCCGGAGCCTGGCCGGTATCCTCCCCAGAGCCGCCTCTGCGGGGCGATCTTCCGTTCGGCGCGTTGGCTAGGCCCGGTCGCGACGTCTGTCAACGGCTGTAGACTTTATAAGTCAACGGACGTTGACCAAGCGCCTTCAACGTGTAGGGAGGGCGCGCAATGCCGCCACCGATGCCCGACAGTCCAAGACTCCGAAACGCCGCCGCCACGCGCCAGGCGATGCTGATCGCGGCACGCCGGCATTTCGCGCGGGAAAGCTATGAAAATGTCGGCCTGCGCGAGATTGCGGGCGATGCGGGCGTCGATCCGTCGCTGGTCAGCCGATATTTCGGCGGCAAGGAGCAATTGTTTCGCGAGGCATTGCGAGGCGACAAGAAGCCGATGCTCGAGGGTGTCGATCGCGTGGGGCTGGCGGATCATCTCGCGTCGATGCTGCTCGAGGACATCGGCGCAGATGGCGAGGACCCGTCGGCCCATGTCGATCGGTTGCTGATCTTGCTGCGATCCTCTTCGTCCCCGATGGCATCCGAGATCGTCCGCGAGGCGATCCACGAAGATGTGCTCGAACCGATGGCGAATCTTCTGGAGGGCGAGGATGCCGAAATGCGTGCAAGCCTGTCGCTCGCGGTATTGATGGGCAGCGGCATCCTTCGCAGCGCGATGGGCGTGGACCCCATGTGCCACGGAAATAACGCGAAATTGCGCGAACGCCTGATCGCGCTGTTTTCTGTCGCGTTGGGCGGAGCTGTGCTGCCCCCGGGCTGACATAAGCGAGCCCGCGCCCCGCCGCGTCGCGGCACTTCCGTCACATATTCGTCATTCAATTGTCGTGCGGCTGTCTCCGAACTCTCGCGGACGAGTCACGCAAGCTCCGTAGCGCACCCCTCGAGATCGGCAGGGGGAACCGAGTCGATCCCGTCACAACTCGCTCATGCGCAAACCGGCATTCCGCCGGAACGGAGACTTTATGGCCAGCTTCAACCGCCTCAGCCTTATCCTTATGACCAGCTGCGCGGGCATTGCCCTGTCGGCTTGCGACGGTTCGCCGAGCATCGCCTCGCCCGGTGACGGCGCCATTATCGTTCCCGCCCCGGCGCCGGCTCCTGCGCCCACGCCCACGCCCACCAGCGCGACGCCCACTCCCGGCGTTCCGGCCGCTTCGTGCCCGTCGGGCTACACCGATGCGGGCGTGGTCGGCAGCTATCGCGGGTGCCGCCTGCCTTCGCTGATCACCGGCAACACCACGCTCGCGAAGCTTCCGGGCGTCGCCTATGAAATCAACGGCCGCGTCGACGTCGGCATCGATCTGGGCGGCGGCGGCACGGCGCCGGGCGGCCAGAGCGCGATCCTGACCGTCCAGCCGGGCGTGGTGCTGTATGCCAACACCACCAACGCCGATAACGACTTCATGGTCGTCAACCGCGGCTCGCGTATCCTCGCCGAAGGCACCGAAGCGCTTCCGATCGTCTTTACCTCGCAGCAGAATGTCGCCGGTACCGCGACCGATGAGGCCCAGGGCCAGTGGGGCGGCCTGATCCTTGCCGGCCGTGCGCCGATTTCGAACTGCAACCTGGCGGGCACCACCGGCGGCGCCGCGAACTGCGAGAACGTCGTCGAGGGCACCGGCACCGCGCTGTACGGCGGCAATGCGCCGGCGGACAACAGCGGCTCGATCCGTTACGTCCAGATCCGTTATTCGGGCACTGCGCTTGCCGAGAATGTCGAGCTCCAGGGCCTGACGCTGGGCGGCACCGGCTACGGCACGACGATCGATCATGTCCAGGTTCACAATTCGTCGGACGACGGCATCGAGATCTTCGGCGGCCGTACCAACATGAAGAATATCGTCATCACCGGCGCGGACGATGACAGCCTCGATTATGACGTTGGCTATCGCGGCTTGATCCAGTTCGTGCTGGCCGTGCAGAAGCCGAATAACACCCAGACCGACAATTACATGATCGAAGCCGATTCGAACGGCGGCGAAGATGCATTGCCGCGCACCTGGGCGCAGATCGCAAACTTCACCTTCATCCAGACCAGCAACAACGCCAATACGGTTGCCGCACTTCGCATCCGTGGCGGCGCGGACACGCGCCTGGTCAACGGCATCGTCACGACGCCGCAGGCCTGCGTCAACCTGGTCGCCGGTGCAGTCGTGAACGGCCAGAAGACGACGATCCGCCCCGCGGACTCGACGCCCTCGACCAGCACGCCGAGCGCTGCCGAAACCGCTGGTCCGCTGCAGGACTTCGGCCCACCGATCTTCAACTCGATCTACTTCGGCTGCGGCGCGACCAAATATGCCCAGACCGCAGTCAACAGCGTGACGGTGACCAGCGCCGAGCAGCAGGCGATCGTCGAAGCGGCCGGCAACAACGTCAATATCAACGGCACCGCAGCAGCGGCGCTGACCGGCACCTTCCTGGCCGGTTCGGGCGCCACGGCGACGACCGCCGTCAATCCGGCGAACTACAACCCGCAGCCGGCATCGGGACTCGCAGCCTTCTTCGTCCCCACCACCTTCGTGGGCGCGATCGGGCCGGACAGCACCGCGAACGACTTCGACACCTGGTACCAGCGTTGGAGCTGCAACTCGAACCGGGCGAACTTCGGAACGACCAGCGCGGCCTGCACTGCAGTGCCGAACTGACACGCGGACGTGGCGGGGCGGCGATGATTCGCCGCCCCGCGCTCGCCAGTCCCGAACTTATCGACCGGAATTTGACATGAGAACCCAGCTCGCCTTCGGAAGCCTTCTCCTCGCATCCTCGCAACTGATCGCCCCGTCGGCGCTGGCCCAGTCGAATTCGGGCGGTGTGCCGCCCGCAGGCTCGGTTGTAACTCCGACGACGCCCCAGGAGCAGTCCGCCGAAACCCCGCAGGAGCAGGTCGAGACCTCCACTCCCGGCGCCGAATTCGAAGGGACCGACGACATCGTCGTCATCGGTCGCAACGTGCCCAACGTCGTTCGCGCGACGCCGCAGGTGGTATCGGTGCTATCGTCTGAAGATATCGCCCGCACCGGCGAAGGCGACATCGCCGGCGCGCTCGGGCGGGTGACCGGCCTGTCGGTGGTCGGCAACGGTTTCGTTTATGTTCGCGGCCTGGGCGATCGCTATTCTTCCTCGCTGCTCAACGGCTCGCCGCTGCCGAGCCCCGAGCCGCTGCGCCGGGTCGTCCCGCTCGACATCTTTCCGACCAACGTCATCGCCTCGTCGCTCGTCCAGAAGAGCTATTCGGTAAACTATCCCGGCGAATTCGGCGGCGGCGTGATCAACCTCACGACCCGCGCGGTGCCGAAGGAAGCCTTCTTCCAGGTAGGCGCATCGATCTCCGCCGACACGATCACAACCGACAATCGCGGCCTTGTCCACGACGGCGGCTCGAAAGACTGGTTCGGCTACGATTCGGGCACGCGCAAGGTTCCCGATTTCATCCGCGACGCGGGCAAGAACCGCACCTCGGTGCTGCCGTCGGGCGCAATTCTCGGGCTGACCAATGCCGAGACGACGCTGATCTTCCAGAACACTTTCATCCCGCCCAATCTCAGCTTCGATACCAGCTTCGGCGGATCGGTGGACGCAGGCGGCGTGCGGCTGGGGCTCATCGCCTCGGGCGGGTTCAGCAACAGCTGGCGCACCCGCGACGCGACGCAGCAGTTCGCGATCGACAATGATGGCGGCCTCTCGCGCGATTTCCGCACCGTCACCACCGACAATCGCGTGATCGTCAACGGCCTGCTCGGCCTCGGCGCCGAATTCGGCGAGCATCAGGTGCGCTGGACCAACGTCTACATCCACGACACGCTCAAGCAGACCAGCCTGGGCACCGGCGGCGCGGGCAATAATTTCGACGTGATCAACGGCAAGCAGCCGTTCCTCGATCAGGGCACCGCCTGGTTCGAGCGGCAGCTGTTCAATTCGCAGCTCGCGGGCGAATTCCGCTTCGACGATCTGAGCGTCGACCTGCGCGGCAGCTATGCCAACACCAAGCGCAACGCGCCCTACGAACGCTCGATCCGCTACGAATATCTGGCATCGATCTTCGCGACTCCCGTCGACGATTATGTGAGCACGCTCAGCACCTCGTCGCCCGCCACGGTGGCGTTCAGCGAGCTCGACGAGACGCTCAAGTCGGGACAGGCCGATCTCAGCTACAAGCTGAACCTGTCCTTCCCGGTCGCGCTGTCGGCTGGCTATTATTACAGCGACACCAGCCGCGATTCGTCGCGCTACCAGTTCCAATATTTCGGACCGGGCGGCGCCTCGCTTCCGCTGGTGCTGGGCCAGCTTCGCCCGGACTATCTGCTCTCGGACGACACGATCCTGAACGGCTGCGTGCGCTTCATTCCAGGCTACACCAATGCCGGTAACTGCATCGAGTTGCGCAATACCACCGCCGCATCGGGCGCGGCCGAATATTCGGCGGGCCTGCGGGTCCATGCGGGATACGGCCAGATCGAGCTCGAGCCCTTCCCGGAAATCCGCGCCACCGTCGGCGTGCGCTACGAGGACGGGCTGGAGACGGTGAACACCAGCGGGCTGCTCAACACGCGGCTTGCCAACAGCTATTGGCTGCCGGCCGCCACGATCACCTGGACCGTGGTCCCCGACGTCCAGCTGCGCTTCCACGGATCGAAGACGATTGCCCGCCCGCAGTTTCGCGAGCTGGCGCCGCAGCTCTACACCGATTTCGAAACGACCCGGCAGTTCTTCGGCAATCCGCTGCTCGACGACTCGCAGCTCTATAACCTCGAGGCGCGCGCCGAGTGGTTCTTCGCCCGCGAGCAGCGCGTGACGCTGGCCGGCTTCATGAAGAAGATCGACAATCCAATCGAGACCGTCGCCTTCTTCCCCGGCGGATCGACCACCCCACAGGTCGGCTTTTCCTACGCGCCAAGCGCCTTGCTCTACGGGGCCGAAGTGGACGCGCTGAAATATTTCGACCTCGACTCGATCGGCGGCAATTTCTTCGCGCGCCGGCGCATCCTGCTTTCGGCCAACTATACCTATAGCAAGTCGGAATTGCGGGTCGGCAACGAGCTGGTGCCGAGCCCGCTGCAGGGCGCGGTGGCGACCTATGTTCGCGCCAACAATTTGTTCGTGGACGGCGATCCGCTGGTCGGCCAGTCGGACCATCTGTTCAACTTCCAGCTGGGCCTGGAGGATCGCGACTCGCTCTCTCAGCTGACCTTCCTGGTGAACTATGCCAGCGAGCGGGTAACCAACCGCGGTCCGGTGCCGCCATCGGGCGACGGCATCGTCGAGCCGAACTTCGTCGAGCATCCCGGCTGGCGCTTCGATCTCGTCGCGCGGCAGGGCATCAAGCTCTTCGGTGTTGATCTCGAGCTCAAGCTGGAGGGACGCAACCTCACCGGCCGCCGCTACGAGGAATTCCAGATCTTCCCGAACGGCGTGCGCCGCGACACCAACACCTATGATCTCGGCCGGACCTTCACGGCAGGGCTGAGCGCGACCTTCTGAGCGACCAAAAGCGGGGATGGGCTCCGGCGAATCGTCGCCGGGGCCCTTTCCTTGTCACCAGCTCCAGGGACGCTCGCGGAACCACTGGGTAATCACATATTTGGTGCCCGCCCGCACCTTCATCGCGTGGTGGATCGTCGACGGGTTGGGCGCGCCTTCGGAGCGGAGATTGTTCCAGACGAGCAGCTTGCCGGTCTCCGGCTTGACGATCTTGTCGATCGCCTTGAACCGGGTGGCCCCGCCCGCCTCGACATCGTTGAGATAGAGCATCACCGTCCAGGTCCGTTGACCGGACACGCTGCAATATCTTTCGAAATCCTGGCCGCTGGGCTCGAAATAGTCGGTGTGCGCCTTGAATTCCTGGCCGATCTCGTAGCGCTGGCCCTGCATCGGTTCGCCATGGGTGGGGTCGAGGCCGGTCAGTACGATGATCCGCCGCTTGAGTTCGGTCACCAGCGCGAGATCGGGATCGAGGTCGCACGTCTCGCTGGTGCGGAAGGCATCATCGCCATTGGGATCGGCGATCGTCGAGGGCCGGCGCTGCGAATCGATCTGCTCGATGAGCCGCAGGCACAGTTCGGGCTCGAAGAAACTCTTGGCGATGAACATCGCCACTTTGGGGCTGGGGACGCGCTGGACGCCGGGCTGGCGGAGGATATGCTCGATCACCGGTTCGGACGGATGGCCGGAGCCGAGATTAAGCGCTGGCGCGGTGACGGTCTGCATCCCGCATATCTGCCAAATTCGCGCGCCCGGCGCCAGCATCGCGCTGCAGTTTCGCGCATGTAACAAAAGCGCAAGGCAATCGTCACATTGCGCGCGCAGTCGAAGGCAATGCAAGTCGAAGCCGAGGTCAAGCGCGCCCCTGCCGATCCGCTTTCGGCATATGGCTTCTCCGCCGCGCTGCGCAGCGCGATCGACCGCGCGACGACCCGGCCCACGGGGCTGATCGCAGTGGCCGGCGCCCATGCCGAAGAGACGATCGCGTTGCTGGCGTCCGAGCTCGACGCCGAGCCGGGAACCGTCGATGCGCCGGGCGCGATCGATGCGGCCGAATGCAGACGGGTCGTCGCCCGCGCCGAGGGAAGCGATGTCATCACGACGATCCTGGCGCTGCGACGGCAGGCGAGGGACAGGTTCGCGTTGGCGGCCACGCTGCGGCTTGTGATCGCCCAGCGAAGCGCGCCGGGACTGTGTGCCGAATGCAGGCGGCCGATGCAGGCGTTCGGATCGATGTCGGCGCTGCTCGGCCTCGATCCGGGTGCGATCCTGTGGTCTGCGCCCGGATGCGGGGCGTGTGACGGGAGCGGGGAGCAGGGCCGGGTCCTGGTGTTCGAGGGGGTGGAGATCGACGCGGCGATGCGCCGTCTGATCTATGACGGCGCCGATGCGCCGCTGCTTTCGGGCCATGCCTTTCGCAGCGCGCCTAATTTCGCATCGGCGGCGCGGGCGCTGGCGCGCGATGGACTCATCGCGCCCGAGGCGGCGGTACTCGTATCGCGCGGATAAGGCTCGGCAACTATCTTGCGTTCGCAAACGCGCCCCGCTAAGCGCGCATCCTTCGTGGCGATCGTAGTTCAATTGGTTAGAGCACCGGCTTGTGATGCCGGAAGTTGCGGGTTCAAGTCCCGTCGGTCGCCCCATTCTCCCCAAGTGGAAAAAGCAACGTGACCATCGACTGGGGATTCCCCGATTTCGACGATCATGAGGGCGTGCACCTCTTCACCGACCGAGCCTCGGGCCTGCGCGCGATCATCGCCGTGCACTCGACCGCATTGGGTCCCGCGGCGGGCGGGGTGCGCTTCTGGCATTATGCCGGATCCGATGCAGCGATCACCGATGCGCTGCGGCTGTCGCGCGGAATGAGCTACAAGAACGCCATGGCCAATCTGCCGATGGGGGGCGGCAAGGGCGTGGTGCTGGCATCGCAGCCGGGCGAAGTGATCGGCACGGCGCAGCTCGAGGCGTTCGGCCGCGCTGTCGAGTCGCTCCAGGGTAAATATGTGACTGCCGAGGATGTCGGCATGTCCGAGGAGCGGATGAAGGTCGTCGCGACCCAGACCCGCCACGTCTCAGGCCTGCCGGTCGCGGCGGGCAGTGCGGGCGGCGATCCCGGGCCGGTGACCGCGCGGGGCGTCTATCTGGGCGTCAAGGCGGCCGCGAGGCGCGGGCTGGGCGCCGATTCGATGGCTGGCGTTCGCGTCGCGATTCAGGGCGTGGGCTCGGTGGGTGGTGGGCTCGCCCGGCTGCTCGCGGCCGACGGTGCGAAGCTGGTGCTGGCCGACGTCAATGCCGAACGCGCCAAGGCGCTCGCAGCAGAGCTGGGAGCCGAGGCGGTGGATGCCGATTCGATCCTCTCACTTGAGACCGATATCTTCAGCCCGAACGCGCTGGGCGCGATCCTTACCGAGACGTCTATTCCGCTGCTGCGTGCCAAGGTCGTCGCCGGCGGGGCGAACAATCAGCTCGCTCTCCGCCAGGATGGCCATCGGCTCCACGATCGCGGCATCCTCTATGCGCCCGATTATGTGATCAACGCCGGCGGCATCATCAATGTCGGGCTGGAATATCTCGGGCAAGGCGATCGCGCCGAAGTGGACGCGCGGGTGAACCGGATCCCCGATCGTCTGATCGAAGTCTGGGATGAGAGCGCTCGCACCGGCGATCCAGAGAGCGAAGTCGCCGACAGGCTCGCCCAGAAGCTGATCGGACGGGGCTGAGCCTTATCGAGTCGCGCCTCGGCTAGAAGGTCATCAACGACGTGCGGATGCTGAGCGTGGCGACCAGCCCGCTCCCCTGCCAATCGTACCGCAATTTTCCGCGCAGTTGAGTCTCGACGGTGCGTTCGATCATCTCGCGGCCGAAACCGCGATGTTGGGGAGGACCGACGACTTCGGGACCGCCGGTCTCCGCCCAGACCAGTTGCAGGCAATCGTCATCGAGCTTCGCCGAGACGTCGAGCATGCCGTCGGTCGAGGAAAGCGCGCCATGCTTGACGGAGTTTGTCGCGAGTTCGTGGAAGACCATCGCCAGCGTGCTGGCGGTTTTCTCTCCTACGCCCATGCGCGGGACTGCGACGCGAATCCTCCCCGAAAAGGCCGCCGACTCGTCATAGGGTGCCAGCAGCACGGTAATCAGATCGCCGAGCAGAGCAGCCTTGCCCTGTTCGCCGGGAATCGGGCGGACCAGGTCGTGCGCACGATCGAGCGCCGAAAGGCGCTGGGTGAGCTCCTTGGTCATATCGGTGATGGTATGCGCGGTACGTGACGAGAGCTGGGTGAGGCTGCCCGCGACCGCGAGCAGATTTTTTACGCGATGGCTCATTTCTCCCGCGAGAAGCTCATGGCCTTCCTCGGCCTGCTTCCGGCCGGTTACATCGAGGAAGATGCCGAACATCATTCCCTCGATGATGCCGTCGTCCGCCCCACGGCCCCGGGCCGAGACCCAGCGGATTTCATCGCCGAGCATGATTCGAAAGTCGATCTCATAGGGTCCGGCGACCGACCGGGTGGCGACGAAGGCCGCGCGGACGCGATCGCGGTCGGCAGGGTGGATGTGCGCGGAAAGCTCTTCGAACGCGACGCGCGGAGACTGCTTCAATCCCCAGAGATCGAACGCCAGCTCGTCCATCGCGAAACTGTCGTCCTCAACGTTCCAGGACCATAAGGCGACGCGAGCCGCCTCGATCGCTAGCCGAAGATGCTCGGGGCTTCCCGTGAAGGCCGGTGAGTCCGGGGCCGGCGAGACGGTATCTGCAGTTTCCATGATGAAATGACCGTGGCTCACATTCCGACGTCCTTCAACCGCTAAAGCGCTGAGCGGACTGATGTTTCGGTTCGGACCAAGGGATATGCCGAAACCGACGGGCAATCGCGCCGATGGATTCCCCCGATAAACCTCGCTATCACCTGCCTGTGGCCGCACTTCACGCACTCGCCAATCCAGCGCGCTTCCTGAAGATCGCGCAGCCGCTTACGCCCCTCTTGTTCTGGGCGGGGGTCGCGCTTGCGCTGTTCGGCGCCTGGGCGGGGCTCACGCAGACTCCGGCGGATTATCTGCAGAAAGAAAGCGTCCGCATCCTCTACATCCACGTTCCCGCCGCCTGGCTGGGGATGGGCGGCTGGAGCGGCGTCGCCGCGGCGAGCCTCGGCTTTCTGATCTGGCGGCATCCGCTGGCCAGCATCGCGGCGCGCGCGATCGCACCTGCGGGCGCGGTGTTTGCCGCGATCTGCCTGATAAGCGGATCGATCTGGGGCCGCCCCACCTGGGGTACCTGGTGGGAATGGGACGGGCGGCTGACCAGCATGCTGCTGCTCTTCTTCATCTACATCGCCTATATCGCGCTTGCCCGGGCCGATGCCGAGCGCGGCGGCGACGGTCGGCTGCCGGCGCTGTTCGGCGTAGCCGGATCGGTGCTGCTGCCAATCATCCGCTATTCGGTCGTCTGGTGGAACACGCTGCATCAGGGGCAGAGCATCGGGCTGACCAGCTCGTCGATCGACCGTACGATGTTGTGGCCGCTCTTCTTCACGCTGGGCGGCTTTACCCTGCTGTTCGCGGGCGTCGTACTGATGCGCATGCGCGCGGCGATCGCAACCCAGAAACTCGAGGCAAGGATGCGGCGGATGGCCTCGACATGAATCATTGGCTGTTCGTCTATGCCGCTTATGGCGTGACCCTGCTGGGCACCGGCGGACTGGCGCTGGCAAGCTGGCTGGCAATGCGCCGGGCCGAGCGGGCGCTGGGTTCGTTGAGGCGAGACGCGTGAAGCCCAAACATCAACGGCTCGTTCTGGGGTTGCTCGCGCTGGCGGCGATCGGCGGCGCCTCTGGCCTCGCGCTTTCGGCGCTGGGGGATCAGGCAGCCTTTTTCTATGCGCCCGGCGACGTGGCGGGAAAGCCGCCCCCGCTTGACCGACATGTTCGGCTGGGCGGAATGGTCGCAGCGGGATCGCTCAAGCGGCAACCCGATGGCGTCTCGGTGAATTTCGCCGTGACCGACGGCAAGGCGACCGTGCCGGTAGCGTTCCGCGGCGTGACTCCGGACCTTTTCAAGGAAGACTCCGGCGTGGTCGCCGAAGGGCGGTTCAACCCCGACGGCAGCTTCACCGCCGACAATCTGCTCGCCAAGCATGACGAGCGCTACATGCCGCCGCAGGTCGCGGGCAAGATGCACAAGTCGGATAGCGTCGCGCAATGATCGCCGAAGCCGGACTTGCGGCGCTCTGGTTGGCGGGAACGTTCGCGCTCATTCAGCTGATGCTCGCCTGGGGAGCTGTGCGGGCCAATGGGACCGCGCAGGCAGACGAGCTGATGACCGCGCTGCGTCGTGTGTCGCTGCTCCAGGGTCTGCTGGCGCTGCTTTCGTTCGGGCTCCTGATCGCTTTGTTCGTGCGCAGCGACATGTCGGTCGTGCTCGTCGCCACCAACAGCCATTCGGCCAAGCCGCTGATCTACAAGATCGCCGGCGCATGGGGAAACCATGAGGGCTCGATGCTGCTGTGGGTCGCCGTATTGGCGACGGCGGGGGCGGGGGTCGCCTTGTTCGAGCGGCGGCTGGCGTCGGCCACGCTCGCGGCCACTTTGGGGGCCCAGGCGTTCATCGCGATCGGCTTTTATGCCTTCCTGGTCTTCGCTTCGAACCCGTTCATACGGCTCGATCCGCCGGCGCCGGACGGGCAGGGGCTGAACCCGTTGCTCCAGGATCCGGGCTTGGCCTTCCACCCGCCGACGCTCTACATCGGCTATGTCGGGCTGTCGGTGGCGTTCAGCTTCGCGGTCGGCGCGCTGATCATGCGCGACGTGGGCCCCGCTTTCGCCAAGGCGATGCGTCCCTGGGTGCTGACGGCGTGGATATTCCTCACGATCGGGATCACCGCGGGCAGCTATTGGGCCTATTACGAGCTTGGCTGGGGCGGCTGGTGGTTCTGGGATCCGGTGGAGAATGCGTCGCTGATGCCGTGGCTGGCGGCGACCGCCTTGCTCCATTCGGTGACGGTGCTGGCGACGCGCGACGGGCTGCGCGCCTGGACGCTGATGCTCGCGCTGGTGGCGTTTGCAATGTCGATGATCGGCACCTTCCTGGTGCGATCGGGGATCCTCGTCAGCGTGCATGCCTTCGCGGTGGATCCGACACGCGGCAGCTTCATCCTGGCGCTGCTCGGAATCTATATCGGCGGGGCGCTGGCGCTGTTCGGCCTGCGCGTCGGCACCGTGACGCAGGGCTCGACGTTCCGGCTGGTGAGCCGCGAGGGCGCGCTGGTGCTCAACAATCTGCTGCTGACGGTGATCCTGGGCATCGTCTTCATCGGCACGCTCTATCCCCTGTTCGCGCAGGCGATGGGGGTGCAACTCTCGATCGGCGCGCCCTTCTTCAACAAAGCGACCGCGCCGGTGGCGCTCGCGCTGGTGGCGGCGACCGCGGCGGGCCCCTTGCTGCGCTGGCGACGCGACAGCATGAATGCGCTGCTCGGCAAGCTGCTGGTCCCGGTGGGCGCGGCCGGGGTCGCCTTCGCGCTGGTGTTCGCGCTTTCGCGGGGGACGCATCCCGTGCCGGTGCTGGCGATCGCCTTCGCCGTCGGGCTCGGCGTGGCGAGCGTGCTGCCGCTGGTCCGGCGCAACCTGCGGCGCACGCCGATGCACGTCTGGGGCATGGTGATCGCGCATCTGGGCGTGGCGGTGAGCCTCGCCGGGATGGCGGCGGATAGCGCGTTCAAGACCGAGCGGTTGGCGGCGGTGCATGTCGGCGACAATGTCACGGTCGGGCCGTTCCGCGTGACGCTTGCCGAAGTGCGGCCGGCGATCGGGCCCAACTGGTCGGCGCTGGAGGCACGGCTGCAGGTCCGGCGTGGCGAGGACGGCCAGGTTTTCGAAATGATGCCGCAACAGCGCTTCTTCTCCGCCCCGCCGACCAACACCAACGAGGCGGCGATCCGCACGCTGTTCGACGGCCAGCTCTATACCGTGCTGGGCGAAGGCGCCGAGGACGGACGCTGGCAACTCCGCTTGTGGTGGAAGCCATGGGTGACGCTGATCTGGCTGGGCGGCGGGCTTATCGCTTTGGGCGGGCTGCTGGCGCTGATCGGGCGGGTTCGGCGCGAGCGGCGTGAGGACGACGCATGAAGCGGGCGCTGATCTGGGCGCCGCTGGCGCTGTTCGCGATCGTGTTCGGGCTGGCGGCGGCCGGGCTGTTCAAGCCGGCCGATCGGACGATCTATTCGGCGATGGTCGGCAAGCCGCTGCCCACGATCGAACTGCCTGCGTTGCTGCCGGGCAAGCCGGGGATCGCAACCGCGCAGCTCAAGGGCAAGCCGCGGCTGCTCAACGTGTTTGCGAGCTGGTGCGTGCCGTGCATCGCCGAGGCACCGCACCTGCTCGCGCTGAAAGCGGCGGGGGCGGAAATCGACGCGATCGCCATCCGCGATACGCCGGAGGCAGTGCGGGCGTTCCTCGCGCGCAACGGCGATCCCTATACGCGGATCGGCGACGACAAGGCCAGTGTGGGGCAGCTAGCGCTCGGATCGTCGGGCGTACCGGAAACCTTTCTGATCGACTCGCGCGGCGTTATCGTGAAGCAGCATGTCGGCGACATCCGCGCCGAGCATGTGGCGGAGCTTCTTGCTGCGCTGGAGGCGGCGAAGTGAGCGCGCGGCTCTTCTCCTTGATGATTGGACTGACGGCGACGCTTTCGGCGACTGCGGCATGGGCCGACTCCAGTCGTCCGTCGGCGCCCTTGGCATATACGCAGCTCGCCGATCCGGGGGCGGAAGCACGGGCCAAGGCATTGATGGACACGCTGCGCTGCCTCGTCTGCCAGGGGCAGTCGATCGCCGACAGCGACGCCGAAATGGCAGGCGACATGCGCTCGCTTGTGCGAGAGCGGATCGCGGCGGGGGAGAATCCCGATCAAATCCGCAAATGGCTCGTCCAGCGTTATGGCGACTATGTAACCTATGACCCGCCGTTGAGCTGGGTGACTGCTCCGCTGTGGCTCGCGCCGATCATGTTGCTCGTGGCGGGTTTTTTCATCGCGCGCCGCAATTTCGGGAGGCCCAAGCCATGATGGGCTGGGTTCTGTTCGCGCTGTTGGCGCTGGCATCCGCGCTGCTGCTGTGGCGTACGGGCTTTCCAAAGCGGATGTGGACGGTCGCCGCGACGGCGCTGATGCTCGGCGCGGCGGGCTATGCGTGGCAGGGCCAGCCGGCGCTCGCGGGTCGCCCGGTGCTCGCCACCGACCAGACCGTCGAGATCGACCCGAACCTCGTCGCATTGCGCGACGCGATGTTTGGCCGGTTCAACTTCAGTTACAGCTATTTCATTGCTTCCGACGCGATGAAGCGCGCCGGGTTGCCGCAGCAGGCGGCCTGGGTGATGGTCGGCGCGGTGCGCAAATCGCCGCAGGATGCCGGGCTCTGGACCGGGCTCGGGGCCGCTCTGGCGGAGCATGACGGCAACCAGATCTCCCCTGGTGCGCGGTTTGCGTTCGAAAAGGCCGAGGCAATAGGGCCGAAGCATCCCGGACCGCCCTTTTTCCACGGGCTGGCGCTGGTCCGCGAAGGCAAGTTCGCCGAAGCCCGACCCTATTGGGCGAAGGCGGTGGCGCTGACCCCGGAGAAAGCGAGCTATCGGCCGGAGTTGATGATGCGGCTGTTCCTGCTCGATCGCTATCTGGCGGGGGACACGTTGCCGGACGTGCCCGAACCGACACCCTGACCGGCATCCCGGCGGGCGCCGGGATACCGTGGGTTCAGCATTACTGGCCGCGCCCGGTTTCGTCCTGCAGCGCGTCGATCCGCTTGGAGGCTTCGGCCTTGGTCAGCTGATCGTCGAAGCTCGCATGTGCCTCCTCGCTCAGCGTCTTGAGATAGGAGGCCTGAGCACCGGTCATCGGCTCCTGACCGGTGACCCAGTCGTCGGGGTCCTTCTCGGCATTGCCGACGGGTTCTGCCTTGGGATTGGCTTGATCGATCATCGCATCGTCCTCGCTTGGTTTTCGCGGGGCTCAACGCTGGATGTTCCTATCCTGTTCCCTATCGCGGTTCAGCCCGCCCAAGCTTCGAACGGCAGGTCAAGCGCCTCGGCGACTGCCTCGTGGCGGATCTTGCCGCCCGAGACGTTGAGGCCCATTGCAAGATGCCGGTCCGCCTTCATCGCGGCCCCGGCGCCGAGGTTTGCCAGCTTGAGGACGAAGGGCAGGGTGGCGTTGTTGAGCGCAAAGGCCGAGGTGCGCGCGACCGCGCCGGGCATGTTCGCCACGCAATAATGGATGATGCCATCGACTTCATAGACCGGATCGTCGTGGGTGGTCGCGTGGCTCGTCTCGAAGCAGCCGCCCTGATCGATCGCGATATCGACCAGAACCGACCCGCGCATCATCGTCTTGAGCATGTCGCGGGTGACGAGCTTGGGCGCAGCGGCGCCGGGAACCAGCACGGCACCGATGACAACCTGCGAGCGCGCGACCGCCTCGGCAATCGCGGCCTTGGAAGCGTAGGCGGTCTTGATCTGGCTGCCGAAATGCATGTCGAGCTCGGCGAGGCGTTCGTTGTTGATGTCGTAGATCGTCACGTCGGCGCGCTGGCCGACCGCCATCTGCGCGGCGTTGATGCCCGAGACGCCGCCGCCTAGGATCGCCACCTTGCATGGGGCAACGCCGGGGACGCCGCCTAGCAATTCGCCGCGGCCACCTTGTTCCTTTTCGAGATAATGCGCGCCCACCTGGATCGACATGCGCCCGGCGACTTCGCTCATCGGCTTGAGGAGGGGAAGGGCGCCCGAGTTCGAGGTGACGGTCTCATAGGCGATGCAGGTAGCGCCCGAGGCGATCAGACCCTCGGTCTGGGGCTTGTCGGCGGCGAGGTGGAGATAGGTAAAGAGCAAGTGGCGCGGCTCGAGCAAGGCGATCTCGCTCGGCTGCGGCTCCTTGACCTTCACGATCATGTCCGAGCCGGCGAAGACCGCGGCGGCATCGGCGGCGATCGTCGCGCCGACGTTCACATAGGCTTCGTCGGCGAAGTCGATGCCCATGCCGGCCTGGGTCTCGACCAGCACCTGGTGGCCGGCGGCGACGAGTTCGGAGACCGAGGCGGGGGTCAGCCCGACGCGATATTCGTGATTCTTGATTTCCTTGGGGACACCGATCTTCATGGCAGCTCTCCTGAATGCGATGAGGACAACCTATCGCGAAGCGGTGCGGCGAATCCCTGCAAAGATGTGCGTCGCGGCTAGCGACCGCGCATGGATTTGCTATATTCGCGGCCATGATCGCAGATAATCCCTGATGGACCGCATTTTCACTTCGATCCTCAAATTGCTCGCCGCCGACGCCCGGGCGTCGGTGAGCGGAATCGCGGCCGATGTCGGGCTGTCGCAATCGGCCTGCACGCGGCGCATCCAGGCGCTCGAATCGACCGGGCATATCCAGGGCTATGGCGCCAAGCTCGGGCATCGCGAACTTGGCTTCAAGGTGACCGCTCTGGTCGACATCACGCTCGGCACCCAAGTGGAGGAGGATCTTGCCCAGTTCGAGCGCGCGGTGTCGGCGATCGACGGGGTCGTCGAATGCGCTTTGGTCTCGGGCGGGCAGGATTATCGGCTCAAGATACTCGCGCGCGATCTCGACGATTATGAGCGGCTGCACCGTGAGCATCTTGGACGATTGCCGGGCGTGGTGACGATCAATTCCAGTTTCGTCCTGCGCGCCGTGCCCACCCGCAGCGAAGCAGATGCGCTGTTTGCGGCGCGGTGAACGACCTGTCCCGCGATGGCGCTGGAATGGCCCGTTGCTAGGCCATGCTGCAAATGCTAACTGCGCGCGTTCCAGAGCCAGTCGAGAACCCAGGTCGCTATGACCCTTCCCCTTCTCTCCGCCGCGCGACAGCCCCAGTGACAGCCGCCAGCACCGAACCAGCGCCAAGCGCCGCGGTTCACGAAGACGATGCCGAGCACGGGCATCACCCGAAGGGCAGCATGCGTGCGCTTGCCCTGGGGGCGGTGGGCGTCGTCTATGGCGACATCGGCACCTCGCCGCTCTATGCGATGAAGGAGACGTTCGTCGGCCATCATCCGCTGGCGGTCGACCTGGTCCACGTGTTCGGCGTGGTCAGCCTGATTTTCTGGTCGCTGCTGATCATCGTCACCGGCAAATATATCTTCCTGACGATGCGCGCCGACAACAAGGGCGAGGGCGGCAGCCTGGCGCTGCTGGCGCTGATCCAGCGCAAGAGCGGCAGCGGACCGGGACGGTGGAGCCATGGGCTGGTGATGCTCGGCGTGCTGGCAACGGCATTGTTCTTCGGCGATTGCATGATCACCCCGGCGATCTCGGTGCTTTCGGCGGTCGAGGGTCTGGCGGTCGTCCAGGAGGGCTTTGCGCCGTTCGTGCTGCCGATCGCAGTGGCGATACTGGTTGGACTTTTCATCATCCAGGCGCGCGGCACCGACATCATCGGCAAATTCTTCGGGCCGATCATGCTAGTCTATTTCCTGACGCTGGCGCTGCTCGGCACGCTGAGCATCCTCGAGCGGCCCGATGTGCTCCAGGCGTTCAATCCGATCTGGGTCGTGCGCTTCTTCGCGGCTGACCCGAGCCTGGCGTTCCTGGCGTTGGGATCGGTGGTGCTCGCGCTGACCGGTGCGGAAGCGCTTTACGCCGACATGGGCCATTTCGGGCGCCGGCCGATCCAGGTCGCGTGGGTCTGGCTGATCTTTCCCGCGCTGATGCTAAATTATCTTGGCCAAGGCTCGCTGTTGCTGCGCGATCCCTCGGCGGCCGAGAATCCCTTTTTCATGCTGGCAAGCGAGGGTTGGCGACTGCCTTTGGTGATCCTGGCGACGATGGCGACGATCATCGCGAGCCAGGCGGTGATCACCGGCGCCTTCTCGGTCTGTCAGCAAGCGGTCCAGCTCGGCCTGATGCCGCGGCTGCGGATCAACCACACGTCCGCGTCGGCGCACGGCCAGATCTATCTGCCGGTCGTCAACTGGGCGCTGATGGTGATGGTGCTGGTGCTCGTCCTGACCTTCAAGGAATCGTCGAACCTCGCCGCGGCCTATGGCATCGCGGTGACGGGCACGATGTTCATCACCACCTGCATGCTCGCGGTGCTGATCCGGCGCGTCTGGCATTGGCCGCGACTCATCTCGATTGCCTTGATTGCGGTGCTGCTGGTGTTCGACGGCGCTTATTTCGCGTCGAACGTCACAAAGATACCCGATGGCGGCTGGTTCCCGCTGCTCGTCGGCCTCGTCGCCTTCACGCTGCTGACGACCTGGGCGAAGGGCCGTCAGCTGATGATTGCGCGGCTCCGCGAGAGCGCCATGCCGATCCGCATCTTCATCGAATCGGCCGCCAACTCCGCGGCGCGGGTGCAGGGGACGGCGGTCTTCATGACCTCGACCCCGGACGGCGTGCCGCACGCGCTGCTCCACAACCTCAAGCACAACAAGGTGCTCCACGATCGCGTGATCCTGCTCACCGTGAAGATCGCCGACGAGCCCTATGTCGAGGACGAGAAACGGATGTGGATCGAGGATCTCGGCAAGGGCTTCCACCGCGTCGTGATCAAGTTCGGCTTCATGCAGGATGCGGACGTGCCGGCAGCGCTCAAGCAGGTGAGCACCTGTGGGGCCGAGTTCAAGATGATGGACACCAGCTTCTTCCTGGCGCGTCAGACGCTGCTTCCCTCGGCCAAGCCGGGGATGATGGTGTGGCGCGAGAAGCTGTTCGCCTGGATGCTGCGCAACGCCGAAAGCGCGATGGAATTCTTCCGGCTGCCGACCAACCGCGTCGTCGAGCTGGGGAGCCAGGTGGAGATTTGACTCCGGAACCGGTCCGGGGAGCGCCGCTGATCGTGACGGCGCTGTTCGGGAGGCAGGATCATGCCTGGTTCAATGCGCTGCGCCGCGAGCATTATCCGCCCGAGCGCAACGTGATCGATGCGCATCTTACGCTGTTCCACCAGCTTCCGCCCTCGGCGGCGGACGAGCTCAAGCGGCGATTGTCGGCGGCGACGCGGGGCGTGCGGGCGCCACGGGTTCGGGTCACCGGCCTGATGTCGCTGGGGCGCGGGGTGGCGTATCGGATCGACTCCCCAGAGCTCGAGGCAATTCGTGCCGAGCTGGCAGAGGCGTTCGCCGGGCTGCTGAGCGCGCAGGACTCTGGACGCTGGCGGCCGCACGTTACCGTGCAGAACAAGGTTACGCCGGTGCTCGCGAAGACCGTGCTGGCGGCACTGTCGCGCGACTTCGAGCCACGCGAGGTCGAGATCGCCGGGCTGGCGAGCTGGTGGTATCGAGGTGGCCCCTGGGACTCCAATTCCCGGCATATGTTCGCTTGACCGCTCGGGAAGCGGGACCTATGTCGCCCGCTCGCCCGAAGGGGCCGCCTTGGTAGGGCGGAGTAGCTCAGTTGGTTAGAGCACGGGAATCATAATCCTGGGGTCGGGGGTTCAAGTCCCTCCTCCGCTACCAATCCTTCCTCGTGCGACGGGGATCAGCCCCGCTATCCCATATCCTTGCGGTTCAGCCGATAGTCGGGGTCGGAGCGATCACCTCGAAGGTGGCGGCGTTGAGCGCGCTTCCCGGCGCTACCAAAGCGAACAGCATTGCCGCGCCGGCGCCGCTGCCGTCGGCGTCGTAGAAGATTCGGCCGCTGGTGCCGTCATAGACGATGCGATCGTCCGCATCGAGCGCGGCGGTGCCTGGAACGAACGCGCCTGCCGCCAGGCTCCTACCGACCGAGAAAATGTCGCTTGCGAGTCGGATCCGATCGCCGGCCGCGAAATCCGCGATGCCGTCGACGTTGCCGGCGCCCAGCGCCGTCGTGAAGTCGAACCGGTCGTTGCCCGCGCCGCCCAGCAGCACATCGCTGCCGCCGCCGCCGTTGATCGTGTCGGCGCCCGCCGTGCCCGCGATCACCTGCGCAAAGCCGTTGCCGCTGAGCGCCAGTCCGCCGGTCGCGCCACGATCCTGCGCCGCCAGCACTTCGACCGAGACGCCGACGCCCAGCGCATAATCGACGCTGGCGACCACGGTGTCGCTGCCCTGGCCGTCGCTCTCGACGATGACGATGCGGCTGTCGCCCACCGCATAGAGATCGTTGCCATAGAGCCCGATCAGCGTGTCGACGCCGGATCCGCCGTTGAGCAGGTTGTCGCCATAATTGCCGATGATCTGCTGACTGAGATAGTTGCCGGTGAGGTTGATTGCCGTGGTGTCGAGGTGGAGGAGGGTCGACAGCGCCTCGATCGCGTTGCCGCCGAGATTGTAGCTGGCGTCGCTATAGACGATGTCGACGCCTTCGCCGCCCACCTCGATCACCACTGAGCGCTGGTTGTGGACCAGATAGGTGTCGTCGCCTGCACCGCCCGCGAGCGTGGCGTCTGGTTGGTCGGCGATCAATATGTCGTTGCCCGCGCTGCCATATTGCGCGCCGGGAATGCTGTCATTGTCGACGATCGTGGCGACCGCAAAGCTGCGCGGCAGCATGGCGGTGTAGGTCGCGTCGTTGATCAGCACGCGGAACTGCTCGTCGCCTTCGCGTAGCGTGTCGCCGAGGAGCGCCACGGAGAAGCCCGCGCTGGTCTGGCCGGCGGCAAAGCTGACCTGGCCAAAGGTTGCAACGTAATCGGTGCCGGCCAGAGCATTCTTGCCCGGTATATCGCCATCGGCGGTGCGGTAGGTCACCTCGAGCGGTGCATCACCGCCGCTGCGGCTGAGCGTGAAGGTGGCGAGGCTGGTTCCAGCATCGCCTTCGGTGACGGTCACGTCGCCTATCGTCAGCGTGCCGCCGGCATCGTCGTTGACGATCGTCACCGTCGCGGTGCCGGCACCCGTGGCGATCGTAGCGCCGGCGGGATTCGAAAGCGTCACGGTGAAGGTTTCGTTGGCCTCGACCGCGAAGTCGCCCGTGACCGGAAGATATATGACAGCCGTCGTCGATCCGGTGGCGAACGTCACGGTGCCGGTTCGCGGATATTGGCTGGTGAAGGCAAAGTCATTGCCGTCGGCGGCATTCGAGCCGGTCCCATCGACAATCGTGTAGGTCGCGGTGGGTGAACCGCTCGTATCGCTTCGCGTGACGGTGAACCCAATGAGCGTCGTGCCCGGATTGCCCTCGGCGACCGAGACGTTGCCGATCGACAATGTGGTGGCGACATCGTCATTCAATATCGTCAACGGCATCTGCCAGTAGTCGCCTATACCACTGGTTCGATCGTATATCTCTACAGTGACAATCTCGTCATTCTCGACATTTGTATCGCCCTGGAGCGGCACGACGACGTCCACGAAAAGGCTGCCGATCGGGATCTCGACGCGGAAGAAGCCGACCATAGCGTATCCGCCATAAGTGGGATCGGGAGCGTAAGGCTGTGTCGCAAAGTCCGATGCGGTGACGCTCCCTCCGCCCAACAAGCCGTACATGAAAGTCTGCAGGATGGTGCTGTCCGTCCGCGTTATCCTGAAGGTCGCAGATCCATTCGAACCGGGGTTACCTTCGTAACCACTAGCCGCCGCCGAAATCGTCGTAGCCATCTGTATCCCCGATTCTTTGCAATGGTTCTCGAGCAGCACGTCCGGTTCGCGCCGTGGCGAGCGGGGGACGTCTATGCTGCGGAGCTTTGGGAATAGGTGTTCGATCGCTTAGGTATTTGCCCGGAGCTTGGTTCAGCGATGCACAGCCGAGCGGGTCGCAAACAGCATTGTCTTGCCCGTTCGCGCACCCATGTTGCCTAGGGGGAGGACCTCCCCCTAGAAGCAGCCGACAATCGATTCCGGAAAGCACATCATGACCGCCACCCATTCCACGCGCATGCTCATCCTCGGCTCGGGCCCGGCCGGCCTGTCCGCCGCCATTTATGGCGCGCGTGCGGGGATGGCGCCGATCGTCGTCCAGGGCATCCAGCCCGGCGGGCAGCTGACCACCACCACCGATGTCGAGAATTATCCGGGCTTCCGCGACGTGGTGCAGGGACCGTGGCTGATGCAGGAGATGCAGGCGCAGGCCGAGCATGTCGGCGCGCAGATGATGTGGGACACGATCACCGAGATCGACGTGACCCAGCGGCCCTTCCGCCTCGTCGGCGACAGCGGCACCGTCTATGTCGGCGACGTGTTGGTGATCGCCACCGGCGCGCAGGCGCGCTGGCTGGGGCTGGATTCGGAAGAGCTGATGAAGGGCAAGGGCGTCAGCGCCTGCGCGACCTGCGACGGCTTCTTCTTCCGCGGCAAGAAGGTGGCGGTGATCGGCGGCGGCAACACCGCGGTGGAAGAAGCGCTTTACCTCACCAACCATAGCCATGACGTCACGCTGATCCACCGCCGCGACACGCTGCGCGCCGAGAAGATCCTGCAGGAGCGGCTGTTCGCGAACGAGAAGATCAGCGTTCTGTGGAACAAGAAGGTCGAGCGCTTCATCGGCGGCGGCAGCCCCGAGGGGCTGGTCGCGATCGAGCTGAAGGACATGGTGACCGGCGAGATCTCGCAGGTGGAGGTCGACGGCGGTTTCGTGGCGATCGGGCATCATCCGGCCACCAAGCTGTTCCGCGGGCATATCGCGCTGGATGAGGATGGCTATATTTCGGTCGAGACGGGGAGCACCCGGACCAGCGTGCCGGGCGTCTTCGCGTGCGGGGACGTGATGGACAAGGTCTATCGCCAGGCGGTGACCGCGGCGGGAACCGGCTGCATGGCGGCGCTCGATGCCGAGAAGTTCCTGGCCGAGGCGGACTTCGAGACGGTGGTGCACCAGGCGGCGGAGTGACTTTCTCCTTCTCCCCTTGTGGGAGAAGGAAGGCGCCCGCTGCGAAGCAGCGGGAAGGATGAGGGGACGTCCGGTGAGACGCACTCCCCCTCACCCTTCCGCCGATTTCATCGGCTCCCTCCCTCTCCCACAAGGGGAGAGGGATTAAGCGAGAGCCGCTAGGATTCGCTCGAACAGCCAATCCTTGTCGGACACTGAGGCGAAGCTGTGGCTGGCGCTGTCGAGTTGCTCCAGCTTGAGGCGGGGGCGGACTGGATCGAAGGCCCGGCCCTTGAGGGCGTCGGCGAAGGCCAGGGCGGTATTGTCTCCCTGAGCGAGCAACAGGGTGATGGGCACATTCGTTGCGGCCAGAGCCGTTGCGAGGCGGGGGGCCAGACCATCGCGTGCCTCAGATTTTCTCTGCGATGATTTCGCTAAACCTTTGAATAGCTTGATGATACTGACGCCGCCGCGCGCGAGCCTGAGCCATTCCTTCGGATCGCGCATCCGTTCGGCATAGCGGGCGCGGATCGCGGCGGCGGGGGGGAGGTCGTCGCTTGCCTCGATCACCCAGGGATTGGCGAGGATCAGCGCGTCGATGCCGGCCAGGCGGTGGAAGAAGGCCAGCGCGGTGGCGGCGTCGCAGTTTCCGAACGCGACGATCCGCTCGACGCCTGCTTCGCGGAAGGCGGCGGCGGCGGCGGCGATATCCTCGGCGCTGCTTTCGAAGCCTTGATTTTCGCCGGTGGAGTCTCCGATGCCGCGGCGATCGAAGCGGAAGACCGGGTGGCCCGCCTCGGCGAGGCGCGCGGCAAGCATTGCCATGCCGCGGTGTGCGCCCATGCGGACTTCGTTGCCGCCCGAGACGATGAGCAGGCCGGTCGTGCCGGGGGCTTCGTCGAGCGAGCCGACGAGGGTTTCGCCCGCGCAGGGGAAGGCGATCAGCCTTCGCATGCGCGGACCCAGGCGGCGATGTCGTCGGCGAGGAGCGCGGCGAGTGCGGGGTCGTTGTCGGGCTCGGCGCGGCGCCAGAGGGGGGATCCGGGGACTTTGAGGTCGGCGGGCTTCGGATCGCTTTCGTGCCGTACCACCCGCAGCGGCAGTTCGTCTTCCGGGCCGAAGGGCGTGACCCCTTCCAGCGCGCTGAGAATCGCGATCGAAATCCGATTGCCGGCAATCTCGGTGACGTCCGCCGCCGCCCACCAGCAATCGTCGAGCGAGGCGGCGGCAGGGGCCATTCGCTTGAGTTCGCGCAACAGTTCGGGCCCGGACTGCGAGGCGAAGTGCCAGCGGCCCTCGGCCGGGGCGAGCGTGTCGAGCAGGGCGCCGCTTCGGATGCCTAACGCATAGACCGGCCGGGCGATGCGCGCGCAGGCCGCTTCGAAGCCGTCACGGATATCCATCAGCGAGACCTTCTCGGTCGCTAAGCAGCTCTCGCCTTGCCCGGGCAGATCGGGCAGCGCGCCAGCGATGCCGCGCTCGGCCAGCGCGCGCAGCAGCGCTACCACAAAGGTCCGCGTGCGGTTCGCTTCCTCGAACAGCGGGAGCGCCGCGACTATGACCGGGCCGTCTGCGGGACCGAAGCGGAGCATCGCTTCGCGCCCACCGGCCCAATCATAGTGATCGATCACCTGAGCGCCCGATCAGCCAAGGGCTTTGTCCGCGGCGAAGCGCGTGAGTGCGCCGAAGGTCTCGAGCATCTCGCCGTCGACCTCGTCATCCTCGATGACGACGCCGAGCCGGTCTTCCAGCTCGGTGAGAACCCCGGCGACCGCGAGCGAATCGAGTTCGGGGAGCGCGCCGAACAGCGGCGTCGCTTCGGTGAAGGCATGGGCACGCGCTTCGCTGAGCCCCAGTACGTCGCGCAGGACACCGCGCACCGCATTTTCTACTTCGACCAACCCATCGCGCTGCACTGAACATTCCCCTGAGGCGCATTTTTCGCTGCCCTAAGGGTTGGCGGGTGCGCTGCCAAGGGTAAGGGTAGGCGGATGATCGAACTCGATCCGACGCCATGCCCGATCGACAGGCTGCCGCTGCGCGGGGCGCCGGGCGCCGTGGCGCTCGAGGATCGCGCCGGAATGCTCAGCTATTCGGGGCTCGAGGCGGCCGTGGGCGGTCTCGCGCACTGGCTGGCCGGACAGGGGATCGCGCCGGGCGAACGGGTGGCGAGCTGGCTGCCCAAGACGCGCACCGCCTGCATCCTGCCGCTGGCGGCGCCGCGCGGGGGCCTGGTGCATGTGCCGATCAATCCGGTGCTCAAGCGGGCGCAGGTGGCGCATATCCTGGCGGACAGCGGCGCGACGCTGCTGGTGACGCAGGCGAGCCGGATCGATTCGCTGGAACCCGGCGATGTGCCCGCGGGATGCCGGGTGGTCACCGAGGAGGACATTGTCCCGGTGGGCGTGGTGCCGCCTTCGAGCGCCGACCCCGACGCGCTGGCGGCGATCCTCTACACTTCTGGATCGACCGGGCGACCCAAGGGGGTGATGCTAAGCCATGCCAATTTATGGCTCGGGGCCATCAGTGTGGCGCATTATCTTGAGATCGAGTCTGAAGATCGGGTGCTCGGGGTGCTGCCGCTCAGCTTCGATTATGGGCAGAACCAGCTATTCTCGACTTGGGCGGCGGGGGCGCGGCTTATCCCGCTCGACTATCTGACGGCGCGCGATGTGGTGAAAGCAGTCGAGCGCTTTGGCGCGACGACCCTGGCCGGGGTGCCGCCCTTGTGGGTGCAGTTGCTGGAGGCCGAGTGGGCCGCGGAGACGGCGGCAAGGCTGCGGCGGCTGACCAATTCGGGCGGGGCGTTGACCCCGCGGCTGGTGCGCGGGCTGCGGGAGCGGTTTCCGCGGGCCGACCTCTATCCGATGTACGGGCTGACCGAGGCGTTTCGATCGACCTATCTGGCCCCCGAGCTGGTCGACGCCAATCCCGATTCGATGGGGCGGGCGATCCCTTTTGCCGAGGTGATGGTGGTCGCGCCGGACGGGACGCGAGCGCCTGTCGGACAGCCGGGGGAACTGGTGCATGCCGGGCCGCTGGTGGCACAGGGCTATTGGCGCGATGCCGAGCGGACCGCGCAGCGCTTCCGTCCGGCGCCTATATTCGCCACAAGCGGTGGCATGGCGGTCTGGTCGGGCGATACGGTGGTGGAGGGCGCGGACGGGCTGCTGCGGTTCGTCGGGCGGGACGACGAGATGATCAAGAGCGCCGGCAACCGGATCAGCCCCACCGAAGTCGAGGAAGCGGTGTTGCGTGGGGGCGAGGTTTCCGAAGCGGCGGCGTTCGGCGTGAAGGACGAGCGGCTGGGGCAGGCGATCCTGCTTGTCGCGCGGGGCGACGGCAGCCTGGAGGATGCGTTGCGGGCGCGACTGCGGCGGGACTTGCCGAGTTTCATGCAGCCGGCGCACTATGTCTGGCGCGAGGCGTTGCCACGGAATGCGAACGGTAAGCTGGATCGAGCTGCTTTGAAGGCGGATTTTTCCTTTCCCGCCATCCCCGCGGAGGCGGGGATCCAGCATGGCGGAGCCACGCCCTTCGTGACACTGGATCCCCGCCTGCGCGGGGATGACGAAGGGGAGGAGGGGGAGTGATGACCTCAAAGCCCTTCGGTCCGATCCCGCCCGAGTTTCGCGATCTCGCCGCGCTGCCGTGGCTCGATCAGGCTACCCCCGCTTATGTCTATGATTTCGGCATCGTCGCCGCCCGGATCGCGCGGCTGCGTGCGGCGCTGCCGGCGGGGGTGGCGGTGCATTATGCGATCAAGGCCAATCCCTTTGCGCCGCTACTCCGGGCGATCGCGCCGCTGGTGGACGGGCTGGATGTGGCCTCAGCGGGAGAGCTGGTCCGCGCGGCTGACGTCATGGCGGCGGGCGCGATCAGCTTTGCGGGTCCGGGGAAGCGCGATTTCGAGCTCGAGGCGGCGATCTCCGCAGGGGCGACGATCAACCTCGAATCTGAAGGCGAAGCGGTGCGGGCGCTCGCGCTTGGCGATCGGCTGGGCGTGCGGCCCCGGCTGGCGGTGCGGGTGAATCCCGATCATGAACTGCGCGGTTCGGGGATGAAGATGGGAGGGCGCGCGTCGCCCTTCGGGGTGGACGCGGCGCGGGTTCCGGCGCTGGTTCGCATGCTGCTCGAAGCGGGGGCCGAATGGCGAGGGTTCCATATCTTCGCCGGATCGCAGTCGCTCGATACGCAGGCGGTGATCGAAACCCAGGCGGCGACGGTGGCGCTGGCGCTGCGGCTGACGCAGGAAGCGGGACAAGCGCCGCCGCTGGTCAATCTGGGCGGGGGGTTCGGCATCCCCTATTTTCCGGGCGACCTGCCGCTCGACATCGAGGCGATCGGCGCGGCGCTGGGGGAGACGCTGGCGCGGTTTCCGGGGCCCGGCTTCGCGATCGAGCTGGGGCGCTGGCTGGTGGGCGAGGCGGGGGTCTATCTGGCGCGGGTCGTCGACCGGAAGGAGAGCCAGGGCGAGACCTTCCTGGTGGTGGAGGGGGGGCTCAACCACCATCTGGCGGCCACGGGCAATTTCGGGACGGTCGTGCGCCGCAATTATCCCGTCGCGGTGGCGCACCGGATGCAAGATGCGCCCGAGGAAGTGGTGACGATCGTCGGGCCGCTCTGCACCCCGCTCGACCGGCTGGCTGACCGGGTGGCGCTGCCGCGGGCCGAGCCGGGTGACGTCATCGCGATCTTCGCATCGGGGGCCTATGGCGCGACCGCGAGCCCCTCGGCCTTCCTGGGGCATCCGCCGGTGCGCGAGACGCTGGTCCCGCACCTGCACGACTAACGCTATCTTTACCTCTCCCTCGCATAGCTGACCCCGATCCAGCGGGAAGCAGCCGAGACGTCGGGTGCGCGTACCCGGGTCGGAGGGAGCTCGAAGATGCGTTTCATGGGATTCGGCAAGGTTTTCATCGGCGTGGGGACAGCCTCTGCGCTATTGTCGGGGTGCGCGGGTGGCGGAAGTCGTCCGGAACTGCCGCCTGCCAGCTTCGTCGGCACGCGCGAGGCGCCGAGCGACGAATATATCATCGGCCCGCTCGACCAGCTCAACATCTTCGTGTGGCGCAACCCCGAGCTTTCGTCGAAGGTCCAGGTGCGCCCCGACGGCCGCATCACGACTCCGCTGATCAGCGACATGCCCGCGGTGGGCAAGACCCCGGCGATGCTCGCGGACGACATGAAGTTCGCGCTGGGCGAATATATCAAGGACCCGATCGTATCGGTGATCGTCGAGAATTTCTCCGGCACCTATAGCCAGCAGGTCCGCATCGTCGGCGCGACCGAGAAGCCGGCGTCGATCCCCTATCGCGCCAACATGACCGTGCTCGACGCGATGATCTCGGTCGGCGGGCTTTCCGAGATGGCGTCGGGCAACCGCGCGCGTCTCGTAAGGCAGGACCGGGCGACCGGCAAGCAGCGCGAATATCGGATTCGGCTGGGCGACCTGCTCAAGAACGGTGACATTTCCGCGAACGTCAAACTCGAACCGGGCGACGTGATCATCATCCCCGAGAGCATGTTCTGAGGGGCCCGGCAGGATGGGAAGTCTTTTCGACGAAGCGCGCGCCGCGCTCCATGCGGTCTGGATGCGCCGCTGGCTTGCGCTGGCAGTGGCCTGGGGCCTCTGCCTGGTGGGCTGGCTTGTCGTGTCGCAAATGCCGAACCGCTATGAATCGCGGGCGCGGATCTTCGTGCAGCTGCGCCAGATCCTCCCCAGCGAAAACGGGGTGTCGGCGCTAGAGCAGCAGAAGGATATCGACCGGGTTCGCCAGACGCTTACCTCGGCAGTCAATCTCGACAAGGTCGTGCGCGGCACCGACCTGGCGCGCACCGTCTCCAACGATCGCGACATCGCCGATCGAGTGGCCGGGCTGCAGAAGGCGATCAAGCTGACCGCGCAGCAGGACAATCTGTTCGAAATCACGGTCACGGCGCCAAGCGGCAAGCTGGCGCGGCAGATCGCGCAGAAGCTCATCGACATCTTCGTCGAGCAGAACCTGGCCGACAACCGCGACCAGAGCGGACAGTCGCTCCGCTTCCTCGACCAGCAGCTCGACCTGCGCCAGAAGGCGCTGCAGGAAGCCGAGGTCAAGAAGTCCGACTTCACCAACCGCTATCTCGGCTCGCTGCCGGGCACCGGCTCGCTCAACGACCGGATCGGCGCGGCACGCACCCAGCTCTCGCAGGTCCAGGCCGACCTGGCGGCGGCGCAAAGCAGCCTCAACGCGGTGAACGCGCAGATGTCCGGCACCCCGGCCAATGTCGCGGGCGCAGGGGGCGGCGCGGTCGCCGGCCCGGCTCGGGCGCGACTCGCGGCGATCCAGGGGCAGATGGCCGAGGCGCGCTCGCGCGGCTGGACCGACAATCATCCCGACATGGTGGCGCTCAAGAGCCAGCTCGGCGCAGCGCAGGCCGCCGCGCGCAACGAGCCGGTGACGGGCGGCGGGGTCGGCGCTTCATCCAACCCGCTCTATCTGAGCCTGCGTTCACTGCAGGCCGATCGCGGCGCGCAGGTCGCGGCACTGGTGCAGCGCAAGAGCCAGATCGAAGGCGACCTGGCGACGCTGCAGGCCAAGATGACCAGCGAGCCCGGCGTTGCCGCCGAGCAAGGCCAGATCGACCGCGAATATGCGGTGCTGAAGGACCAATATGACAAGCTGCTCGCCCAGCGCGAGCAGATCCGCCTGCGTAGCCAGGCGCAGACCGAGACCGACGCGGAGAAGTTCAACATCGTCGATCCGCCGACGCTGCCCAACGCTCCGACTGCGCCAAATCGGCCGCTGTTGCTCACCGCGGTGCTGATCCTGGGGCTGGGCGCCGGTGCGGCTGCGGCGTTCGCGCTCGACAAGCTGACCGCCACCTTCTCGACCGCCTCGCGGCTCGAAAAGGCCAGCGGCATGCCGGTGATCGGATCGATCGGCGAAGTGGTGTCCGCGGCGCAGGCCGAGCTGCGCCGCAAGAAACTGACGCTCTTTGCCGGGGGACTCGCCGCGCTGGCGATCGCCTATGTGGGGCTGGTCAGCGTCGAATTCATCCAGCGCGGAATGGGGGCATGACGCGATGAACGACCAGAGTCCGCGCCGATATCAGGGCAGCCTGCTCGAGCGGGCGGCGGCGCTGCAATTCGCGCCGCCGGAGCCCGTTCCGACGATCGAAACCGAGGTCGCCGCACCCGTGGTGCCCGTCCCCGACGTGCCGGCGGCCAAGCCGGCAGAGCCGACGCTGCGCCGCGCGGCAGGCCGTCGCTCCGCGCGGATCGATCGCCAGTTGCTGGTCGATGCGGGGATGATCGTGCCTGGAAGCGCGATCACCGCGCTGGCGGAGGAATTCCGCATGGTGAAGCGCCAGCTGCTGCTCACCGCGCGCGCCGTCGCCGCCAAGGAGACCGTCCAGGCTGCCGACAAGGCGCGGATGATCCTGGTCTGCTCGGCGCAGGCCGATGAGGGCAAGACCTTCTGCGCGATCAACCTGGCGCTTTCGATGGCGGCCGAGAAGGATGTCGAAATCCTGCTCGTCGACGCCGATTTCGCCAAGCCCGACATTCTCGAGCGGCTGGGATTGCCGCAGGGGCCCGGGCTGCTCGATGCGCTGTCCGGATCGGTCGCCAATGTCGAGGACTGCATCGTCGATACCGACGTGCCGCAGCTCTCGGTGCTTTCGGCGGGCACCAAGACCAACAACGACACCGAATTGCTGGCAAGCGATCGTGCGCGCGCCGTGATCGACGGGCTGGCGCAGGCCAATCCGCGCCGCATCGTGATCTTCGATTCGCCGCCCGCGCTCGCCGCCTCGCCGGCATCGGTGCTGGCGCTGCATGTCGGGCAGGCGATGCTCGTGGTGCGCGCCGACCAGACGAGCGAGAGCGACCTGCGCGAGGCGGTGAGCACGCTCGACGGCTGCGAGCATATCCAGCTCGTCCTCAACGCCGTCTCGTTCCAGCCGGGCGGACGCCGCTTCGGCACTTATTATGGGGAGGCGGGCAAGTGACCCGGCTGTTGCTGATCGCCGGCGCAGGGCTTGTCTGCGCGGTTCAGCCGGCAAGCGCCCAGCGCCTGCAGGTTGCGCCCTATATCGAGGCCAGCCAGGTGCTGACTTCCGACCTGACCAACGGCGCCGACCTGCTGACCTATTCGACGATCGGCGCGGGCGTCGATGTGACCGCACAGACGCGCCGTGTCGAGGTGCAGGTGAGCTACAATTACGAACGGCGCTTCGCCTACGACAAGCAGCTCGCCAACGACCAGACACATAGCGGCCTGGCGCGGGTGCGTGCGCGCGTGACGCCTGCCCTCAGCATCGAGGCGGGGGCGATCGCGACGCGAACGCGCTCGGACATCCGCGGCGACGCGCTCGTCACCGACCAGGGCAATGTCCGCAACAGCAGCCAGATCTATTCGGCCTTCATCGGCCCGAACCTTTCGACCAATATCGGCCCGCTCTTCGCCAATGCCGCCTATCGTTTCGGCTACACCAAGGTGGAAGCGCCCTTCGCGACCGGCGTGGCGCCCGGCCAGCCGCGGCTCGATTATTATGACGATTCGAAGGTCCATGTCGCCACCGCCAGCATCGGCGCCAAATCGGGTACGATCCTGCCGGTAGGCGTGACTGCCAGCGGTTCGTTCACGCGCGAGGATGCGGGGCAGCTCGACCAGCGCTTCGAAGGCAAGTTCCTGCGCGGCGACGTGGTCGTGCCCGTCTCGCGCGGAGTCGCGGTGGCGGGCGGCGTCGGCTATGAGAATATCGAGATCAGCCAGCGCGATGCGCTGCTGACCCCCGCGGGTGCGCCCGTGGTGGACAATCGCGGACGCTTCGTGACCGACCCGTCGTCGCCGCGGCGGATAGCCTATGATTTCGACGGGCTGTTCTGGGATGCGGGCGTCATCTGGCGTCCGAGCAGCCGCACCTTCCTCGAGGCGCGCGTCGGCCGCCGCTATGGCTCGATGAGCTATACCGGCTCCGCAAGCTACGAGATCGGCAAAGGTAGCGGAGTCCAGATCGGCGTCTATGACAGCGTCGAGACCTTCGGCCAGCAGGTCGGCAATTCGCTCTCGTCGCTGCCCACCAGCTTCCAGACCTCGAACGATCCGTTCGGCAATCAATATAGCGGCTGCATCTATGGGACGACCGGCGCGGCGGCGGGCGGGTGCCTCAACCAGGTCTTCGCATCGTCGGCGACCTCGGCATTCCGATCGCGCGGGATCACCGGCGTCGCCGTGCTCAACACGCGCGGCACCCGGATCGGTGTGGGCGGCGGCTATTCGCGCCGCGACTTCATCGCGCCGCGTTCGACCGGCACCGTGTCGATCAACGGCGTGACCGATGAAGCGGTCTATGCCCAGCTCTTCGCCTCGGGCGAAGTCGGGCGCAACGGCTCGGTGAGCAGCAGCCTGTTCGCCAGCTATACCGATACGGACCTGGCCGGCGCCGAAGGCGTCCTCGGCTGGGGGGCGAACACGGCTTACACGCATAGCTTCGGGCAGCTTGGCGCAATCGCGTCGCTCGGGCTTTTCGGTTTCGAGAGAGACGGCGATACCAGTGCCTCTGCGCAGGCGCTGGTCGGTCTCCGCTACGGCTTCTAAGTCGGGAAAGAGCGAGAATGTACGACGATCATTATGGATTGAGCGGGCGCGCGTTTCAGCTGACTCCTGACCCGCGCTTCTGGTTCGACACCGCCACGCACCGCAAGGCGATGGCCTATCTCGGCTATGGGCTGAGCCAGGGCGAGGGCTTCGTGGTGATCACCGGCGAACCCGGCGTCGGCAAGACGACGCTGGTGGGGCATCTGCTCGGCGAGATCGATGTCGAGCGGCTGAACGTGATCAAGCTGGTCTCGTCGCAGATCGGCGCGGACGATCTGTTGCGGATGGTCAGCGCGGGGCTCGACGTCGATCCGAAGGGCGCGTCCAAGGCGGCGATGCTCGCCGACATCGAGCGCGGCCTGCATGCGGTTGCGCGCAGCGGCCGCCGCACGCTGTTGATCGTCGACGAGGCGCAGGCGCTGCCGCTCGAAAGCCTGGAGGAGCTGCGGATGCTCTCCAACTTTCAGGCCGGCGGCTATCCGCTGCTGCAGATATTCCTGCTCGGCCAGCCCGAATTCCGGGCGATGCTGCACAATCCGAAGCTCGAGCAATTGCGCCAGCGGGTGATTGCGATGCATCATCTCGAGCCGATGGAAGCCGCAGAGGTCGAACCCTATCTGATGCACCGCCTTTCCTGCGTGGGCTGGAACGGCAAACCGCGCTTCACCCACGACGCGGTGACGGCGATCTATCGCTGGTCGGGCGGAAGTCCGCGCAAGATAAACCAGCTCGTCAGCCGCGTGTTGCTGTTCGGTGCGGTCGAGCGGATCGAGACCTTCGGCGCTGCCGAACTTGCCGCGGTGATCGACGATCTCGCGGTCGACAGCCCGTTTCCGCATGCGCCGAGGCAGGAAGAAGCCACGGCCGAGTCAATCGAGCACCCGGTCGAAGAACCGGTGGTAGAACCGGCCGACGAAAGCCCGGCGGAAGCGTCCGCGATCGAGGGGATCGAGCGTGACGAAATCGCGCCGCTGCCGATGGGCACGCCGACGCCTTCCGCGCCCGCCGAGCCGCGCCCGATTCGCGCCGAGCCTCGCATCGTGCCCAATGAGCCGCGTCCGATCCAGGTCGAACCGCGGGTTGCCGCGGGCGAACCGTTCGAGCTGCGTCCGATCCGGGCCGAGGCTGAGATCGAGGCGCTCGGCATCGAGACCGACGTGGTTCGCGCGCAGGAAGAAGCACAGCCGGTCGAAGTGGATATCGAGGAACTGGCTCCGGTTGCCGAGGAGGTAGCCGAGCCAAGTGCGGATGCGCTGGGTCAGCGCATCGCGATGCTTGAGAAGCAGATGCAGGAGCAGGACGAGGCGCTGCGCCGCGTGCTGACGCTGCTGGTCGATTGGGTGGAGACCGGCGACATGAGCCGGCGCCCGGACCTGTCGACGATCCGCGGGACCGCGGCCTGACGGATGCTGGTCAACGCCCTTTCCGTCGATGTCGAGGACTGGTTCCAGGTTGGCGCCTTCGAGACGACGATCGCACGGTCCGACTGGGACGGGCTGGAGCATCGCGTCGAGGCGAATACCGATCGGGTGCTGGCCCTGTTCGACGCGAGCGGGGTCAAGGGCACCTTCTTCATCCTCGGCTGGGTGGCGGATCGCTATCCCGCGCTGATCCGGCGGATCGCTGACGCAGGGCACGAGGTCGCCAGCCACGGCTGGGACCATCAGCGGGTCTTCACGATGGGCCCGGAGCAGTTTCGCGCCGATCTTGCCGCGGCGAAGGCGGCGCTGGAGGATGCCGGCGGGACCCGGGTCACCGGCTATCGCGCGCCGAGCTTCTCAATCGACACCCGGACGCCATGGGCGCACATCGTGCTGGCCGAAGAGGGCTATTGCTATTCGTCGAGCATCGCGCCGATCCGTCACGACCATTATGGCTGGGCCGATGCGCCACGACGGGCCTTTCGCCCGGTCGAGGGGGCGCCGCTGGTCGAGCTGCCGATCACGATCGCCGCGGTGATGGGCCGCGAGATCACCACGGGCGGGGGCTTTTTCCGCCTGCTGCCCAACCGTGTGACGGATCGTGCCGTGCGCGGCGCGAATGCCGCGGCGCGCCCGGCGATATTCTATTTCCACCCCTGGGAAATCGATCCCGGTCAGCCGCGCGTCGCCGGCGCGCCGCTCAAATCGAAGCTACGCCATTATGCGCGACTGGGCGCGATGGCGGGCAAGCTGGAGCGGCTGATCGCGACGCATGAATGGGGCCGGATGGACCAGATCGCGGCGCGCGAAGCCGCGCGGCTGCAGTGAACGCGCCGATGCTTTCCCGGCCCGTGGCGCTGCGCGTGGCCGATCTGGACGATGCGATCGAGCGCGCGCGGATCGGTGCGTTCGTGCACGATCATGCCGACGGTACGCCCTTCCATCTGCCCGCCTGGAGCATCGCGGTCGCGCGGGGCTGTGGGCAGCGCAGCCATTATCTCGTGGCCGAGGGCGGCAACGGCCAGATCGTCGGCGTGATGCCGCTGACCGAGATCCATTCGCCGCTGTTCGGCCGGGCTCTGGTCTCGGCGGGCTTTGGCGTGGGTGGGGGGATCCTGGCCGACAATGGCAGCGGAGTCGCGGCGCTGGGAAAGCATGCCTGGCAGCTTGCGGAGCGGCTGCACTGCCCGACGATGGAGGTTCGCGGGGGGCCGCGTCCGGGGCCGGAATGGCTGGTCGATACCGAACATTATCTGGGCTTCAGCCGGCCGCTGGCGAGCGACGACGAGGCCGAGCTGGCCGCGATCCCGCGCAAGCAGCGCGCCGAGGTGCGCAAGGCGTTGGGGCAGGATCTGACGGTGTCGATCGGCTCGGGCGCCGAGGATGCGGCGGCGCATTATGCCGTCTATGCCGAGTCGGTCCGCAATCTGGGCACGCCGGTCTTTCCGCGGCGGCTGTTTGCCGAAGTGCTGCGCGAGTTCGGGCAATCGGCCGATATTCTAACCGTGCGGAGCGGCGGCGCGGCGGTGGCGAGCGTGTTGAGCCTCTACTGGAAGGGCACGGTCTATCCTTATTGGGGCGGCGGCACCGCGGCTGCGCGGACCTTGCGCGCCAACGACCGGATGTATTTCGAACTGATGCACCATGCCCGGGCGCGCGGCTGCAAGCGGTTCGATTTCGGCCGCTCGAAGACGGGCACGGGGGCGGCGGCGTTCAAGAAAAATTGGGGCTTCGAGCCGCAGCCGCTGACTTATTATGAGCGCACCGCCGAGGGCGCGGCACCGCGCGATGCGAGTCCGTTGAACCCGAAATACCGGATGCAGGTCGCGGTCTGGAGCAAGCTGCCGCTGGCCGTCGCCAACCGGGTCGGACCGTGGATCGCCCGGGGCCTGGGCTGATGGGCGACATATTGTTCCTGGCGCACCGCGTGCCCTTTCCACCCGACCGGGGGGACAAGATACGCGGGTTCCACCTGCTGAAGTTCCTATCGGCCCGGAAGCGGGTCCGGCTGATCGCCTTTGCCGACGATCCCAAGGATATGGCGGAGCGAAGCGGGCTGGTGGCGCAGAGTGCCGCGGGCCGCTCGATCGTCTGGCGGGGCAAGTCGCAGCTGCGCGCGGGCATCGAGGCCCTGCTCTCGGGGCGGCCTCTGTCGCTTACGGCGTTCGGTGACGATGCGGTGCGGGTGCAGGTGGCCCAAGCGCTGGCCGGCGATGCGATCGGCACGGTCTTCCTCTTTTCGAGCCAGATGGCGCAATATCTGCCGCGGCACGTCCGCCAGCGGGTGATCATGGATTTCGTCGACATGGATTCGGCCAAGTTCGCGGCCTATGCCGAGGGTGCAGCCTGGCCGATTTCGTGGATCTATCGGCGCGAGGCGCGGTTGCTGCTGGCGCATGAGAAAGCGGTCGCGGCGCGGGCGGATGCGAGCCTGTTCGTGAGCCGGGCCGAGGCCGATCTGTTTCGCGAGTGCACGGGCGCCCCGCGCGTCCATGCGATCGAGAATGGCATCGATACGGACTATTTCGATCCTGCGACGCGGTTCGAGGCAGTGGATGCGACGGGGGCGGCGATCGTCTTCACCGGGCAGATGGATTATCGGCCCAATATCGAGGCGGTGCGCTGGTTTGCCGAGGCGATCCTGCCGCAGATCCGGCGGGTCCACGCCGACGCGCGCTTCGTGATCGTCGGTCGCAACCCGACCGATGCGGTGACGGCGCTGGGCAGGCTTCCCGGTGTGACCGTGACGGGCGAGGTGCGTGACGTGCGCGGCTGGCTGGCGCGCGCGGACGTCGTCGTCGCCCCGCTCAAGCTGGCGCGGGGCGTGCAGAACAAGATATTGGAAGGCATGGCGATGGCGCGGCCGGTGGTGGCCTCCGCCGCTGCCGCCGAGGGAATCGACCATGACGCGACAATTACGGTCGGCACGACGGCCGAAGAGATCGGCGCGGCGGTGATCGGCTTGCTGTCCGATCCGCGTAGTGCTTTTGAACTGGGCGCTGCGGCGCGCGAACGGGTGATTGCCCGCTATAGCTGGGAGGCGCGGCTGGCGCCCCTGGCCGGACTAATGGACTTGCCCGCAGTCGAGCAGACGAACCCGAAAAGGAGCGCGGCATGACCGTGGCGCTGAACCCGGCCGATTTCAGGCCAGCCGGCACCGCCTTCGATGCGCGCTGGAAGCGGCACGCCGCGATCCTGGCCGGGGTGTGGGCGGCGCTGCTGCTGCTGTTCTCCCGCGACACCGCCGATCTAGCGACCATCTATTGGACCAACACCACCTTCGGGCATTGCCTGTTCATCGCGCCGGTGATCGGCTGGCTGGTGTGGCAGCGGCGGCAGGAGCTGGCGCTGGTGCCGCCGCAGGGCTGGTGGCCGGGGCTGGCGCTGGTCGGCGCGGGCGGGTTTGGCTGGCTGCTCGGCGATGCGTCGAGCGTCGCGCTGTTCCGCCATGCCGGGCTTGTGCTGATGCTGCAGGGCGCCGTGGTGACCGTGCTCGGGCCGAACGTCTCGCGGGCGCTGCTGTTTCCGCTGGCGTACATGCTGTTTCTGGTGCCGTTCGGCGACTTTCTCGAAGGCCCGTTGCAGGACATCACGATCGCGATCATGATGCCGCTGCTGCATCTCTCGGGGGTACCTGCGACGCTGGACGGGGTGCTGATCACCACGCCCAACGGCTTTTTCGAAGTGGCCGAGGCCTGCTCGGGCGCGAAGTTCGTCATCGCGATGATCGCGTACGGCGTGCTGGTGGCGAACGTCTGTTACGTCTCGTGGGGGCGGCGCGCGGCTTTCCTGGCGATGGCGTTGGTGGTGCCGATCCTCGCCAACGGGTTGCGGGCCTATGGCACCGTTTATGCGGCTTGGTGGACTTCGGTCGAGCAGGCGACGGGGATGGACCATATTGTCTACGGCTGGCTTTTCTTCGCTCTGGTGATGGCCGTCGTGCTGGCGATCGGCTGGAAATGGTTCGATCGCGATCCCGATGCGGCCTGGTTCGATCCGATGGCGTTGCAGGCCTCGGTGCGGCGCCGGGTCGAGGCGCCGATTGCCGGGCTGCTGGCGCTGACCGTGGCGAGCCTGTTCCTCGGCTGGTCTAGCCTGATCGCGGCGCGCGCGGCGCCGCTGCCGCCACGCATCGAACTGCCACAGGTCGCGGGCTGGCAGCGGGTGGGGGCAAGCGCGGTCGCGCCGTGGAGCCCCGATTTTCCGGGCGCGGATCATATGCTGATCGGGCGCTATTCGAATGGACGCGGACAGGCGGTCGATCTGGCGGTGGCGGTCTATGCCAGCCAGCATGAGGACAAGGAACTGGTCGGCTTCGGGATCGGGGCGATCCGCGAGAATGACCGCTGGGTGCGGATCGAGGACGTGCCGTCCTACGCGCGCGGCCATGCGATCCGCATGATCGGGCCGGGACGGGTGGAACGCGAGACGGTGAGCTGGTACCGCATCGGCGACATGCTGACCGGGAGCGACAGGCGCGTGAAGCTCGAGACTCTGAAGACCAAATTGCTGGGCGGAAACCAGGCGGGCGTGGCTGTCTTGCTCTCGGCCGAGCAACCGGGCGCGCGCGGCGCGATCGACGACTTCCTGAAGGTGCTCGGCCCTGTCGACGCCTTCGCCGACCGCATGGCCGGCACGCGCTAGGATGTGCGGCATTGCGGGGCTTTATTACCCCGCCATTGCGAAGCCCGTCGATCCCGCCCGCATTGTCACGATGCGCGATGCATTGTGGCATCGCGGGCCCGACGGGTCAGGGGTGTGGATCGCGCCCGGCGTGGGGCTCGGGCATCGGCGGCTGGCGATCATCGATCTGGAGGGCGGCATCCAGCCGATGGCGACGCCCGACCAGGGGGTGGCGGTCACCTTCAACGGCGAAATCTACAATTTTCGCGAGGTGCGCGCCGAGTTGGAGGCAAAGGGCGCGCGGTTCCAGACCGACAGCGATACCGAAGTGCTGCTTCACGGCTGGCGGGCATGGGGCCCGGGGATGCTCGAGCGGCTGAACGGGATGTTCGCCTTCGCGCTCTACGATGCCAATGCGCAGAGCCTGTTCCTGGCGCGCGACCGGTTCGGGGTGAAGCCGTTGCTCTATGCCGAGCTTTCGGACGGCGCGGTGGCGTTCGCGTCCGAGCTCAAGGGGCTGCTCGCGCATCCGCTGCTGCGACGCTCGCCCGATTTTCGCGCGGTCGAGGATTATCTCGGGCTCGGCTATGTGCCCGACGATGCGTCGCTGGTAGCGGGGGTGAAGAAGCTGCCGGCGGGGCATTTTCTGCTGCTCGGGCGCGGCCAGCCGGTGCCAGCGCCAAAACGCTGGTGGGATCTGGACTTCAGCAAGCGCGCGACCGGCAAGCAGCGCGATCTGGAAGCCGAGCTGATCGACCATATGCGCCGCGCGGTGCGATCGCGGATGATTTCCGACGTGCCGCTGGGCGCCTTCCTCTCGGGCGGGGTGGACAGCAGCGCGGTGGTCGCCCTGATGGCCGAGGCGAGCAAATCGGCGGTGAAGACCTGCACGATCGGCTTCGACGAGGCGGACCATGACGAGACCGCGCATGCCGCTCTGATCGCGCAGCGCTTTGCCGCCGATCACAGCGTGAAAAGCGTCGATTCGAACGATTTCTCGCTGATCGATACGCTGGTGAGAGCGTTCGACGAGCCGTTTGCGGATGCATCGGCGCTGCCGACCTATCGGGTGTGCGAGCTGGCGCGGCAGAGCGTGACGGTGGCGCTTTCGGGCGACGGCGCGGACGAGGCGTTTGCAGGCTATCGGCGCTACAAATTCTTCGCCGCCGAAGAGCGGTTGCGCAACCTGCTGCCGGAAGAGCTGCGCGCGAAACTGTTCGGCACGTTGGGGCGGCTTTATCCCAAGGCCGATTGGGCGCCGCGGCCGTTCCGCGCCAAGACCACGCTGCTGGCGCTCGCCGAGAATGGCGAGTTCGCCTATCCCAAGGCGGTGGGGGTGACCGACCCGGCGCTCCGCGAGCGGCTGTATCGGGCCGAGGCGCTGAAATCGCTGGGCGGGCACCGCGCCGAGCAGCGCTATGTCGACGCGATGCGCCGGGCGCCGGCGCGCGACGGGCTCGACCGCGCGCAATATGCCGACATCCAGCATTGGCTGCCCGGCGACATCCTGACCAAGGTCGATCGTACCAGCATGGCGGTGAGCCTGGAGGCGCGCGAGCCGTTGCTTGATCATCGTCTGGTCCAGTTCGCGGCGACGCTGCCGCCGTCGCTGCGCATCAAGGCCGGGCAAGGCAAATGGCTGATGAAGAAGGCGCTCGAGCCCTATCTGCCGAAGGAGATACTCTATCGGCCCAAGATGGGGTTCGTGACCCCGGTAAGCGCCTGGTTCCGCAAGGCGCTGGCCGACGAGGCGGCGGCGCTAGGGCGATCGCGGGTGCTGGCGGGGACGGGCTGGTTCGATCTATCGGTGATCGAGAAACTGGCGGCGGAGCATAAGTCCGGGCGGGCCGAACATGGCCGAACCCTGTGGCAGTTGCTGATGCTCGAGCGGAGTCTGGTTCGGCTCTTCGGATAAAGGAGATTTGCGTGGGACACGCATTTTCGCACGGGACCGTCCATGCGGCGGCCGATGACCTTCAGGCGGCTTTGCGATCCGATCCGGGGATCCTGGCATTGTGGGAGAGCCTGACGCCGCTCGGCCGGAACGAGTTCATCTGCTGGGTCGAGGATGCGAAGCAGCCGGCGACGCGGAAAAGACGCATCCTGCGGACCCGCGAAGAGCTGGTGGAGGGCAAGAAACGGCCCTGCTGCTGGGCCGGATGCATCCACCGCACCGACAAGGCGCCCAGCCGATGGCAGCAGGCCGTGCTGATCGACGGGAAGGCGAAGCCGGGCGGCTGAACGAGGCTATTGCGCGAACACTACCATTGCCGCGTGCAGCGTCAGCGCGACCAGGGCCAGGCTCGATAGCAGGAACAAGGTGAAGCGGATCGCGATCTTGTTGAAGGTCGCCTGGACGAGGCTGTGGGCGATGCGAAGGCCGACATAGACCCAGGCGATCCAGGCGTTGACGCCGTTGCCCGCGCCGATGAGCGCAAGGGTGAGCGCGACCGCATAGAAGATCGTCGGCTGCTCCATCAGGTGGATATAATTGTGCGCCGGCCACTGATCGCGCTCGGCCAGCATTCCATCGAGGATGCCGGGGCGACCGCCGCGCGCCTTGGACAAATCGATGCCCGCTTTCTTCAGCGCAGGCATGCGGATGGCCATCATCCAGGCAAGCATCACAAGCGACCAGGCGATCAGCAGGACGACAGGTTTCAGGATTTCGGCGTGCATGGCTTTCCCCTCCGGTTCCGGGCCAGACTTATCCACTGCGCGGTCGATTGCAAATTGGGGGCGGGGGGTCACCGAATGCCGGAGGGGTTCCTAGATGTACCGGACGAGCCATTCCGGAGACACGCATCATGAAGACTCAAGGCAACACCATCCTGATCACCGGCGGCGGATCGGGGATCGGCGCGGCGCTGGCGCAGCGCTTCCACGACGCGGGCAACAGCGTGATCGTCGCCGGGCGGCGGCTGGACGCGCTGGAGGCGGCATGCGCGGGGCGGCCGAACATGCATGCGATGACGCTCGATGTGGAAAGCGCGGAGGGCGTGGCGGACTTTGCCGAGCGGCTCTTGGCAGCGCATCCGCAGGTCAACGTTCTGATCAACAATGCCGGGATCATGCGCTTCGAGGATGCGACCCAGCGCCGCGACCTGGCCGATGCCGAGGCGACGATCGCGACAAACCTGCTCGGGCCGATCCGGCTGATCGATGCGCTGGTCGATCATCTGCGCGGCCGGGCGGATGCGGCAATCGTCAACGTGACGTCGGGGCTGGCTTATGTGCCGCTGCTGACCACGCCGACCTACAATGCGACCAAAGCGGCGATCCACAGCTATACGGTGGCGCTGCGCGAACTGCTGAAGGGTGAGGTGGAGGTGATCGAGCTGGCGCCGCCGGCGGTGCAGACGGGGCTGACGCCGGGGCAGGAGAACCGGCCGGGCTATCAGCCGCTGGAAGAGTTTGCGGCGGAGGTGATGGCGCTGTTCGGCCAGGTGCCGACGCCTGCGGAGATATTGGTGGAGCGGGTGAAGTTCCTGCGCGATGCGGAGGCCGAGGGGCGTTTCGATGCCACGCTGCTGCAGTTGAACGCGATGGCGAAAGCGGCGCGGGAGGGGTGAAGCAAATTCCCTCTCCCCTTGTGGGAGAGGGAATAAGCCGACGAAGTCGGCGGAAGGAGCATCAGGCAAACAGCGCCCCGCGCTGTTTAGCCCATGCCGGGGGCATGGGCGACCTGATGCTGGGAAGTGAGACCCAGTCCCCCTCATTCTTCCCACTCGCTACGCGAGCGGGCCCCTTCCTTCTCCCACAAGGGGAGAAGGAGGTTGGACTTAGTAAAACAGCTTCGCCCAGGCGCGCTTGGCGCGGTCCTTCCAGTGGCCGCGGTGGTAGGCGTCCGAGGCCAGCAGCGGCATCACGCTGCCCGCTTCGGCGAAGACCATCTGCTCGATGCCGGTGTTGACCTTGCCCCAGCTCGCCGCTTCCTGCAGCGTCGAGGAGGAGCAGGCGCCGTCGCGGACGTCTGCGACGGTGATCTGGATCGCATATTTGTGCACCTCGACATCGTCGTGGCCGAGGATCTCGGCGCATACGACGGTGTCCTGGATGAAGTTCTTCGGAACACCCCCGCCGATCATCAGCAGCCCGGTGGTGCCGGCCTTGATCTTGATGTCGGTGAGCTCGCGGAAATCGGCGATGGCGTCGAGGACCATGTACGGCTTGCCGGCCTTCACCGAATCGACCTGGTGCTTCACGAGGCCGAAGCCCGCCGAGCTATCCACGAATGCCGGGCAGAAGATGGGGACGTCATGCTCGTAGGCGAGCTTGACGAGGCTGTTGTCCTTCTTGCCATGCTCGACGAGATACTTGCCCATCTCGCGGATGAAGGCGCGCGAGCTATAGGCCTTGGGCTCGAGCGTCTCGGCGATCTCGAAGATCGTGTGATCGACGTGCTGGAGCTCTTCCTCGTCGATATAGGTGTCGTAGATCCGATCGATCAGCAGCGAGCGCAGCGTATCGTCATCGGGCACTTCGAGCGCCTGATAATGTTTGTGACCGAGGCCTTCGAAGAAATCCATGTCGACGATGGTGGCGCCGGTGGCGACGATGACGTCGACCATGTTCGAGCGGACCAGCTCGGCATAGAGGTCCATGCAGCCGCCGGCTGACGTGCTGCCGGCGATGACGAGGACGACGGTGCAATCCTTGTCCGCCAGCATGTCGTTGTAGATCTTGGTCGCGCGGCCGAGATCTCGGCTGGTGAAGCTCATGTCGCTCATCGCATCGACGATCGGGCGCGCGTCGAAGCTGGTGATGTCGATATGCTTGACCTGCTTCGAGAGCAGCTCGGCCTTGCGGTTGTCGTTGGGTACCAGAGTGTCGGTCATAGTCTCATCTTCACAAGAACCGCCGTCATTCAAAGGGGACGCGGGAACCCGTGGGAGACGGTGGTTGCCGCCCCGATTTACGCCGTCATCCCGGCGAAAGCCGGGATCCAGAGCCAAAAGCGAACAGCTTCAACACCCTGGATTCCGGCTTCCGCCGGAATGAAGGACTATTACTACAGCTTGACGACGTTCGAGGGCAGAGCCCGCTGGTCATCGGCGCCGACATAAAGCGAAACCATTGGCTCGTCGTCGACGATCACGGTCTGGTCCGAGCCGAAGCCGTTGAACGCGGTGCGCATCGCCGAGCCATAGGCGCCGAGCATGCCGATCTCGATATAGTCCCCCGCGCGAACGTCGGCGGGGAGCAGGAAGGGGCCTGCCATATGGTCGAGATCGTCGCAGGTCGGGCCGTAGAAGCTGAACTCCATGTCGCGCGCGTTCGAATCGGGCTCGCGCAGGAGCTGGACCGGGAAACGCCAGCCGATATGCGCCGCATCGAAGAGAGCGCCATAGGCACCGTCGTTGATGTAGAGTTCGTCGCCGCGGCGCTTTTCGACGCGTACGATCATCGAGCTATATTCGGCGCACAAGGCACGGCCGGGCTCGCACCACAGTTCCGACGAATAGCTGACCGGCAGCGATTCGAAGGCACGGTGGATGGTCGCGAAATAGCGCTCCAGCGGCGGAGGCTCCATGCCGGGATAGGACGACGGGAAACCGCCGCCGACATCGACGACATCGACGGTGACGCCCGCATCGACGATCGCTGCGCGGACGCGCTCCATCGCATTGGCATAGGCCTCGGCCGACATCGCCTGGCTGCCGACATGGAAGCAGATGCCGAGCGCATCCGCGACCTGGCGGGTGGCGATGAGCAATTCCTTGGTCTCGCCCGGGATTGCGCCGAACTTCGACGCGAGGCTGAGCTTCGAATGGTCCGAGGAAACGCGGAGCCGCACGCAGAGCGTGAGATTCTCGGCACCGTCCGTGGCGCGGACAATCTTGTCCAGCTCTTCCAGGCTGTCGAGACTGAACACGCGTACGCCGTGATCGAAATAGGCCTCTGCAATCGCTTCCACCGCCTTGACCGGGTGCATGAAGCAGCAGGTCGCCTCTGGCAGCGTCGATGCGACAAGGCGAACCTCGGCGATCGAGGCGACGTCATAATGCGTGATGCCGCTCTCCCACAGGATCTGCAGCAGATCCGGGGAGGGGTTCGCCTTCACGGCATACATCGAGCGACCCGGAAACTTCTCCACGAAGAAGCGGGCGGCACGCGATGCGGCGTGCGGACGAGTCAGCGTGACCGGCTGGACCGGGCCATGCTTGGCGATGTCGATGCCGCGTGCGGCGATCGACGGGGCAATAGCTAGCCCCAACGCTCTAGGATGCTTGTGCAATTCAAGGGACCTCCAAGTGGCTTGCGCCGTACGGTGAAAAGCTGCCTTGCGGTTGGAAGTCCCATGGGGCAGCGGAAGGCGGCACATAAGGACGATGAGTCCGGCTGTAAAGCGATTCGGGGTCGGGAAATGCACGGCGAGGTTGAAGCGTGACGATATTGCGACGCCCCACCCGCGCCGGCGTGCGCGATGCTGCGGCCAAGATCGCCGCCATATTGCCGCAAACCCCTCTGTTTGTTTCGAAAATTCATGGAGTGCCGGTTTGCTTCAAGGCGGAGTCGCTCCAGCCCGTCGGCGCATTCAAGATACGCGGGGCGTGGCATCGGCTGACCGCCCTGGACGGGGAGGCGCGTGAGCGGGGCGTCGTCGCCTTCTCATCGGGCAATCACGCGCAGGGCGTGGCCTGGGCGGCGCGCAAGCTGGGAATGCCGGCGGTGATCGTGATGCCCGCCGATGCGCCGCCGGTAAAGCTGGAGGCGACGCTGGCGATGGGGGCCGAGGTGGTCCGCTACGACCGCGCGACCGAGAGCCGCGAGAAGATCGCCGCGCATCTGGCGCATGCCCGGCGTGCGGTGCTGGTGCCGAGCTTCGACGATCCGTGGATCATCGAGGGGCAGGGCAGCGCCGGCATCGAGGCGATGACCCAGATGGTGGAGGCCAAGCTGGCCGATCCGACGCAGGTGGTGGTGCCGTGCGGCGGCGGCGGGCTCGCGGCGGGGCTGGCGCTGGCCTTGCCTGATGCCGAGATCGTCGTCGTCGAGCCGGAGGGTTGGGACGATATGCGCCGCAGCCTGGAGGCGGGTTGGATCGAGCCGGTGGGAGACAATCCGCCGCCGACTGCGTGTGATGCGCTGCAAACCAAGGAAGTCTCACCACTGACCTTCGACGTGCTGTCGCGGCGCGGGGCGACGGGGCTCGCGGTGAGCGAGGCGGAGATCCGCGAGGCGCAGCGCTGGGCGGCGGCGAAGCTGCGCATGGTGGTCGAGCCCGGCGGTGCGGTGGCGCTGGCGGCGCTGCTGGCCGGGAAGATCGAAGTGAAGCCGGGGCTGCTGATCATTCTCTCGGGTGGCAATGTCGACCCGCAAGCCTATGCCGCCGTGCTCGGATCGAAGGACTGATGGTGGGCGGTCGCGTGGGCGCGGTTGCGGCGACGGCGCTCAGCATCGTGCTGCGGCCGGTGGGCTATATCATCTTCGGGATCTTGATGGTGGTCTATCGCCGCGACGCGCGGGCGATCGGCTATTTCGCAGCGGGGGGGGCGGTGATCGTGGGAATTGGGTTTCTGATCCGGTGGCTGGTGCGATGACGGATCCGTCGCTCAATCCGATCCTGCTGAGCATCGCCGTCGTGGCGATGTTTGCGCTCGTGTGGGGCGGGGTTCGCACCTTTCGTGCGGGCGAGCGGCAGAAGGGGGTGCTGATGCTGGTCGCGGCGCTGGTGTTGCTGGGGAATTTGCTGATCTGGTCGGTTTGAGGAGTGGTCGTCACCCCGGCGAAAGCCGGGGCCCATCTCCTGTCCTATCCGCCATTATACCCGTCGTGTCTGCTGCCCGCTTTGGAGATGGGCCCCGGCTTTTGCCGGGGTGACGGTTAAAGGAGTGGATCCGATCAACGAGCTGATCAACGAATCGGCGAATTCGGGTCCAGCCGCATGTCGAGATATTTGTCCACGCTGCCCATCAGCTCGACCATCTCATGCTCGAAGAAATGGTTCGCGCCGGGGATCGTGTCGTGCTCGATCGTGATGTGGCGCTGGGTGCGGAGCTTGTCGACCAGCTTCTGGACCGCGCCGGGCGTGACGACCTCGTCATTCTCGCCCTGAATGATGATGCCCGAGGAGGGGCAGGGGGCGAGGAAGGTGAAGTCGAACATGTTGGCGGGCGGGGCGACCGAGATGAAGCCGCGAATCTCCGGGCGGCGCATCAACAGCTGCATGCCGATCCAGGCGCCAAATCCGAAGCCGGCGACCCAGGTGGTCGAGGCCTCCGGGTGAAAGCTCTGGACCCAGTCGAGCGCGCTGGCGGCGTCCGACAATTCGCCGATGCCGTTGTCGAACGTGCCCTGACTCTTGCCGACGCCGCGGAAATTGAAGCGCAGCGTGGCGAAGCCGCGGCGCTGGAAGGTCTTGTAAAGTTCCTGCGTGATCCGATTGTTCATCGTGCCGCCCGCGTTCGGGTGGGGATGCAGGATCATCGCGACGGGCGCGCGGGGACGGGGACCGGGCGCGAAACGCCCTTCGAGGCGGCCTTCGGGACCGGGGAAAATGACTTCGGGCAAGGTGGACCTGCTGATTTGGGGGCGCGCAGTGTAGCGCGGGAAGTTGCGCGCTATATAGGCAGCGCAGCTTCTTGCGCAATTGGAACGATCATTTGGCCGACCGCATCTATCTCGACCATGCTGCGACTACGCCGATGCTGCCCGTGGCGATCGAGGCGGTGACCGAAGGCATGCGACGCTGGGCGAACCCGTCCTCACCGCATGCCGAAGGACGCGGGGCACGGGCTGCGCTGGAGGAGGCGCGGGCCCGGATCGCCGCTGCCTATGGCTGGCCGCACGAGCTGGTGCTGACGTCGGGCGCGAGCGAATCGCTGCAGATGGCGCTCACGCGATCGATGGCGGAGCGGCGGTTCATCACGGCGGTGGAGCATGATTCGGTGCTGCGGCATTCGGAAGGGGCGAAGGTGCTCCCGGTCGACGCTGGCGGGATCTTGGACCTTGACGCGCTGCGAGCGTCGCTGGGCGGGCGGACGCTGGTGTGCGTGCAGTGGGCCAACAGCGAAACCGGGGTGCGCCAGCCGATCGCGGCAATCGCCGACGTGGTGCATGCGGCGGGGGGGATCTTGCTGGTCGATGCGGCGCAGATGCCGGCTCGCGCCGATGACGAAGTGATCCGGCATGCCGATCTGGTCGCGGTGTCGGCGCACAAGCGTGGCGGGCCGCCGGGGATCGGGGCGCTGCTGGTGCGCGACTTCGGCGTCCTACAGCCGATGGGTGGGCAGGAGAAGGGGTATCGCGCGGGGACCGAGAATCTGCCGGGAGCTTTGGGCTATGCCGCAGCAATCTCTGAGCCCGAGGATTTGCAGCGGATGGGGACGCTACGGGCGCGGCTTGAGACCGCTATCCGGGCGGGCGGGGGCGAGGTGGTGGGCGACGCGGGCCCGCGAACGCCGCTGATCGGGGCGTATCGGATGCCGGGGGTTTCCTCCGGGGCGCAGTTGATCCGATTCGATCTGGGGGGGATTTCGGTTTCGGCCGGCAGCGCCTGTTCGTCGGGGAGCATGCGGCCCAGCCATGTGCTGTCGGCGATGGGCTGGGCTGAGCCTGAACTGCGCGAAGTGGTGCGAGTGAGCTTCGGGCGGACGACGAGCGAGGCGGATGTGGATCGCTTCATCGAGCTTTGGCGCGCGACGGCCGATGGGCGGGCGCAAGCGGCATGATCTATCTCGATTACCAGGCGACGACCCCGCTGGCGCCTGAGGCCCTTGCGGCGATGCTGCCCTGGCTGGAGAGCCATCACGCCAATCCGCATTCGGCGCATGCGCCAGGGCGGGCGGCCAAGGCCGCGGTGGACGTGGCGCGTGAGGATGTCGCCGGGCTGATGCCGCCGGGCGGGGCGGTGAGCTTCACCAGCGGCGCAACCGAGGCGCTCAACTGGGCGATCAAGGGAAGCAAGGGCGGCATCGTCACGCTGGCGACCGAGCATGCGGCGGTGCTCGACACGGTGGAGGCGGAGGCGCGCAAGGGGCGGGCCGTGACAATGCTCCCGGTGGGGGCGGAGGGGCTGGTCGACCTGGCGGCGGCGCGGGCGGCGATCGGGCCGGGGACCGGGATCGTCGCGGCGATGCTGGTCAACAACGAAATCGGGGTGATCCAGCCGATCGCCGAGCTGGCCGCGCTGGCGAATCGGGCCGGCGCGCTGTTCCTGTGCGACGCAGTGCAGGGCTTCGGGCGGGTGTTGATCCCCGACGAATGCGATCTGGTCGCGGTCTCCGCCCACAAGATCCACGGACCCAAGGGGGTGGGGGCCTTGTGGATCCGGGACGGCGTGAGCATTGAGCCGCTGCTCCATGGCGGCGGGCAGGAGCCGGGCGGGCGATCGGGCACCTTGTCGCCGGCCTTGTGCGCGGGGTTCGGCGCGGCGGCGAAGCTGGCGAAGCAGCGGTTCGGCGCGGACCATGCGCATGGCGAGCAGCTGTTTCGTGCCGCGCTTGCGCATATCGGCAGCGACTGGACGCTCAACGGATCGCAGGAGGACCGCTATCACGGCAATCTCAACCTACGGCGAGCCGCGCTCGATGTGGCGCGGCTGGTGTCCGCGCTGCGCGACATTGCCTTCTCGGCAGGCTCGGCGTGTGCGAGCGGATCGGGGCGGCCGAGCCATGTGCTGCGCGCAATCGGGCTGAGCGACGCGGAAGCGCGATCGAGCATAAGGCTGGGGTTTGGGCGCTATACCGACGAGGACGAACTGATGACCGCGATCGAGCGAATCGACGCGGCGGCGCGCGCGCAGGGGAGAATGGCTTGATCCGGGTTCGCTTCATAAGCGTTAGTGGCGAAGAGCGCGAGGTGGTTGCGGCCGAGGGTGCGCGGCTCCTCGAAGTGGCCCAGAATGACGGGCAGCCGCTGGAGGGCACATGCGAAGGCCAGATGTCCTGCTCGACCTGCCATGTGATCGTGGCGGCCGATGATTTCGCGCGGCTGCCGCCGGCGAGCGAAGAGGAAGAGGATATGCTCGATCTGGCGATCGGCGCGGCGCGCACCAGCCGGCTGGCATGCCAAATCGTGCTGACGCCGGATTTCGACAGGCTAACCGTGCGGATGCCGCCGACGCATCGCGACATGCAGGGGCGCTGAAGCGATTTCACAGGGAACAAGCCGTTCGCCACGGGATTGACCCGGTGGCAGGAATCGCTGCCGAGCAGGAGAATCTCGATATGAAGCTGCTAACCCTCGTTGCGGCCGCCGCCGCTGCAATGCTTTCGATCCCGGCCGCATCGGCAGCGCCGGTACCGGCGACGACTGCGCTGACGACGACCGCGGCCACGGCGAGCTTTGCCGATGCTCAGGAGCGCCGCTGGGAGCGGCGGACGGTACGCCGCAATGTCCGCCGCGGTCCGCGGCGCGTGCGGACACGGACCGTGTGCAGCCGCCAGTGGCGCAACGGGCGGCGCGTCCGCATCTGCCGCCAGGTTCGCATCCGGCGCTAAGTTCTGCCCATGGCTCGCCAGGCAGGGCGCCCTTGCCTGGCGAGCCGGTTTCGCCCATATGCGCCGCGGGAGTCGGGCGGACGTGGTCGTCGCCAACCTGGTCAGATCCGGAAGGAAGCAGCCACAACGATTTCGCCGCGGGTCGTTCCGGCTCCCACCCGATTCCGCCGGCATTGCCGACGGACCCAAGTGTTGTAGCGCCTGAGCTAGCCATATCGGCAGCCGCCCGTCGCGATCTCGATGCGATCTTCGATTACACGGTTGAGCGTTGGGGCTTGGAGCAAGCGGATCGCTATGTCGGTTCGTTCGACGCGGCCTATGCGAAATTGCTGGGCCAGCTGCTGCTCGGCAGCGCGCCTGAGCGAGTAAGCGGATATCGCAAGCTGCGGCCCGAGAGCCACCTGATTTTTTATCGGGTCGGCCGGAGCACACTGCATACCGAGCGCATTCTCCACCACCGGATGAGCGCCGTCCGCCACCTCTGAGGCTTCGACATCCGCGGCGTGCCCGCCTACATAGGCGTACGATGTCCGATTCCCTGCTTGGCCTTGACGAACCGCCCCAGCCCAAGGGGGAAGCGTATCGCGTGCTCGCGCGCAAATATCGGCCGCAGACCTTTTCCGAGCTGATCGGGCAGGATGCGATGGTCCAGACGCTGGGCAATGCGATCAAGCGCGATCGGCTGGCACATGCCTTTCTGCTCACCGGCGTGCGCGGGGTGGGCAAGACCTCGACCGCGCGGCTGATCGCCAAGGCGCTCAACTGCATCGGGCCGGACGGGCAGGGCGGCCCGACGATCGATCCGTGCGGCGTCTGCGAGCCCTGCGTGGCGATCGCCGAGGGGCGGCATATCGACGTGATCGAAATGGATGCCGCGTCGCATACCGGCATCGACGATATCCGCGAGATCATCGAAGCGTCGCGCTATTCGGCGGTGTCGGCGCGCTACAAAATCTATATCATCGACGAAGTGCATATGCTGTCGAAGGCCGCGTTCAACGGCCTGCTGAAGACGCTTGAGGAGCCGCCGGCGCATGTGAAGTTCCTGTTCGCCACGACCGAGGTCAACAAGGTGCCGGTTACGGTGCTGTCGCGCTGCCAACGCTTCGACTTGCGGCGAATCCCCGCGGAGATGCTCGCGGCGCATTTTGCACGGGTTTCCGAAGCCGAAGGCGTCGAGGCTGAGCCCGAGGCGCTGACGATGATCGCCCGGGCCGCCGAAGGATCGGCGCGCGACGGGCTTTCGATCCTCGACCAGGCGATCGCACATGCGGGGCTGGAGGGCGAAGGCGTGAAGGCCGACATGGTCCGCGGGATGCTGGGGCTTTCCGATCGCGGGGCGATCCGGGAGCTGTTCGCGCTGGTGCTGGCCGGGGACGCGGTTGCCGCCTTGGCGACCTTGCGCGGGCAATATGACCTGGGTGTCGATCCGCAGGCGGTGCTGCGCACGCTGCTGGAGACGGTGCACGGCGTGACGCTGGCCAAGCTGGGCACCGAGGCCAGCAAGGGGCAGTCGGCCGAGGAGGTGAAGGCGCTCGAGCGATGGGCGGCGGGGCTTTCCTTCCCGGCGCTCCACCGGCTGTGGCAATTGATGCTGCGCGGGCATGACGAGGTCGCCAAGGCGGCGCTGCCGATCGAGGCTTGCGAGATGGCGTTGCTGCGGGTGATCCATGCATCGCAATTGCCCGATCCGGGCGAGCTGGCGCGGCAGATTGCGAGCGGGGCGGTTTCCGTATCGGCTGCAGCTGCACCGGCGTCACCGAGCGCAACGGCGATGCCGACGAGGATGGCCGAACTGGCCGAGCATCTCGAGACGCATAAGCGGCGGCAACTCGCGCAACAGGTCCGCGATTATCTGCGCCCCGGCAAGTTCGAGGGATCGGAAGTCGAGTTCGGCACAACTCGGACCTTGCCACATGATTTTCTTCGCGATCTAGGCGCGGCCTTGCGCGAGACCACCGGGGTCAATTGGCGCTTCCGGTGCGTTGAGAGCGCGGAAGCGCCGACTCTGCGCGAGGAACTGGAAGCGCAGCAGAATGCCGAGCGCGAAGCGGTGCTGCGCTCGCCGGTTGTCGCGGCAGCAATGGAAGCCTTTCCCGACGCCGAACTGATCGGCTGGTCCAACAAGCGGAGCAATCAGGCATGAAGAGCCTCGAAGACATCATGGCCATGGCGCAGAACGTCCAGGCCGAACTCACCAAGGCGCAGGCCGATCTCGACAATATCGAGGTGGAGGGCGCATCGGGCGGCGGGCTGGTCAAGGTCAAGGCGAGCGCCAAGGGCCGGATCATCGGCGTCGATATCGACGAATCGCTGCTCGCGCCTTCCGAGAAGGGCATGGTCGAGGATCTTATTGCCGCCGCGCTCAACGATGCCAGGGCCAAGGCCGACGCGGCATCGCAGGAAACGATGAGCAAGATGACCAGCGGCATCCCGCTGCCACCGGGCTTCAAGCTGCCTTTCTGATCGAGATAGGTCCGCGCCCGGAACAATCCTCCCTGCTCCGCAGTTGCTGCGGCAGTAAAAGGAGGAGAGTATCATGGTTGAGCGAGTTACCGAGCGAACCGACGGCGTGACCGCGGAGCGCGTGACCGAGACGGGTGGCACGACGACGGTTATCGAGCGTCGCGGTAGTGGTGCAGGCCTGTTGATTGGGCTCGCTGTGCTGATCGCGGTGGTGATCGGCGCAATCTACCTTATCAACCAGAACAGCCGCGAGGCCGCCAAGACCGACGCCATCACGGGTGCGGCCGAAGGCGTCCGTGACGCAGCCAAGGATGTCGGCTCGGCCGCGAAGGATGCAGTCAAGCCTGATTGATCACCGCAGACAGGCGTCCAGCCCGTCCCCGCGGACGACGCTGATACGCTTGCTGATCGAGTTACCGTAGCGCCGCGTGAAGCCCCTGGGGTCGATCGCGGCGCGTTTTTTTGGCAGTGGCAGGACGGCGGCGATCTGCGCCGCTTCGCGCGCGGTAAGCCGGGATGCGTCATGCTTGAAATAGCGCATCGCGCCGGCGTTGACGCCGTAGGTGCCGATCCCCGTCTCGGCGACGTTGAGATAGACTTCCATGATCCGGCGCTTGCCCCAGATATTCTCGATCAGGACAGTGAAATAGGCCTCGAGAGCTTTGCGGAAATAGCCGCCGCCCTGCCACAGGAAGACGTTTTTCGCGGTCTGCTGGCTGATCGTCGACCCGCCACGGATGCGCTTCGTCCCCGTCGCGTTGCGCACTGCCGCCGCGGCGATCGCCTTATAGTCGAATCCTCCATGCTGGCAGAAGCGCGAATCCTCGGCCCCGATCGCGGCGCGCGCCATGCTCGGATCGATCCGGCTGAGCGGCATCCAGCGCTTGGTGACGCCATGGCCGGCGACGATGTCGCCGACCATTGTGAGGGTGATCGGGGGCGGGATGAACCGCAGCGCCACGACCCACAGCAGCGAGCCGAGCAGGAAAATCAGCACGAGCTTGAGCAGCAGGAATAGCAAGCGGCGCCATAAGGGCTTGCGCGGACGCTCCGATTTCATCTGGCCTCGGACTGGTGGCGGGGGAGGCGGCAGGGGTGGGGCGGCACCCTGCCTTGCGAAGCGAGGGCCGCTCCCAGCGCTGCCGAGGGGGGTGAGATCGGCGAGGGGCGGTTCTCCCAGCGGCGGCGGCTCCGGCGGAGTCGAATCGGTCCAGTCGGCGGGCGGTCGCGGGTCAGCCAAGGGCGGGACCTGCGCGCGCGCGTAGCGGACCTGGGGGCTTTTCTTGTCCTTCTCGTCAGCCATGGCTGCACGCTTGGCGCGACGTCGCCGCGACCGCAAGAGACATCCCGCGGTCGTGGCGGAGGATCAGACGGCCGCCAGCAGCCTTTTGTCGCCGGCGAGACGCATCATCGCCTTTTGCAGCTTCTCGAAGGCGCGAACCTCGATCTGGCGTACGCGCTCGCGCGAGACGCCATAAACCTGGCTCAATTCCTCGAGCGTCTTGGGATCGTCGGTCAGGCGACGCTCGGTCAGGATATGCTTTTCGCGATCGTTGAGATCGTCCATCGCTTCGCCCAGCATCGTATGGCGAACGCTGGCTTCCTGCGCCTCGGCAACGGCTTCGTCCTGCAACGGACCATCGTCCTGCAGCCAATCCTGCCACTGGCTCTCGCCATCCTCGCGCATGGGCACGTTGAGCGACGTGTCGCCGCCCATCGCCATGCGGCGGTTCATCGAGGTGACCTCTTCCTCGGTCACGCCGAGATCGGTGGCGATCTTGGCGAGATGCTCAGGCGAGAGATCGCCATCCTCGAACGCGTCGAGCTTGGCCTTCATCCGGCGCAGGTTGAAGAAGAGCTTCTTCTGCGCGGCGGTGGTGCCCATCTTCACGAGCGACCAGCTGCGCAGGATGAATTCCTGGATCGAGGCGCGGATCCACCACATCGCATAGGTCGCCAGGCGGAAGCCCCGCTCGGGCTCGAACTTCTTCACGCCCTGCATCAGGCCGATATTGCCTTCGGAGATCAGCTCGGACACGGGCAGGCCATAGCCGCGATAGCCCATCGCGATCTTCGCCACGAGGCGCAGATGCGAGGTTACGAGCTGCGCCGCGGCGTCGGTGTCGCCATGCTCCTGGAAACGCTTCGCGAGCATATACTCCTTCTCCGGAGTAAGGATCGGAAACTTCTTGATCTCGGCCAGATAGCGGTTGAGGCTCGCCTCTCCGCCGAGAGCGGGAATCGTCGATGGGACGTTGCTGCCGCTAGCCATGATCTTAATCTCCCTTCACTGAACGCTGTAGCCGAAGCCACACGCGTCGAACATCATACGATGAGCTTATTGAACAGTTCCTGCATATCCGCAGGCATTTCGCTATCGAACGCCAAAGCGTTGCTTTTAACGGGGTGGATGAACCCCAGATGCGCGGCGTGCAAGGCCTGGCGCCGGAAACCCAGCGTTGCCAGAAGCTCGCGCTGCGCCTGTTTGACGCTTCCGTAGACCGGATCCCCTAGCAAAGGGTGGCCGATCGAGGACATATGGACACGGACCTGGTGGGTTCGTCCCGTCTCCAGCCTGCATTCGATGAACGTCGCGTCGCGAAGTTGACGAAGCTTACGCCAATGGGTGACCGCGTGCTTGCCGCTACCTTCGCGGGCGATGGCCATTTTCTTTCGGTTCGTCGGCGAGCGGCCGAGTGGGGCGTTGACCGTGCCGCCCTCGGTTTGCGTCCGCCAGGCGGCGATCGCCTTGTAGCGGCGGTCGATCGAATGTTCCTTGAACTGCGCGGCCAGGCCCAAATGCGCCGCGTCGGTCTTGGCCGCGACCATCAGCCCGGACGTATCCTTGTCGATCCGGTGAACGATGCCGGGCCGCGCCACCCCGCCGATGCCCGAGAGGCTGCCGGCGCAATGGTGGAGCAAGGCGTTGACCAAAGTACCGTCGAGATTGCCCGCGGCGGGATGGACGACCAGCCCCGCCGGCTTGTCGATCACGATCAGATGCTCGTCCTCGAACACGACATTCAGCGCGATATCCTGCGCTTCGTTGTGCAGCGGGGTGGGATCGGGGATCTCAACGATAAACAAGGAACCGGCTGCCACTTTCTTCGAGGCATCGCGCACCGGGCCCCCTGTCCCGCTGATTTGCCCAGCGCCAATCAGCGCCTTGAGCCGCTCGCGCGACATCTCGGGCAGCGCGTCGGCAAGCGCGCGATCCAGGCGCCAACCATCGGCTGACCCCGCAATACGCGCCTCGACAATGGAAACCCCCCGTTTCATGTCCTAGGAAGATGGGGATGCGGTGTAGGATTTCAAGATCTGTACTGATCGGTATCCGGCGGATTTCTGCGGATGCCGCGCCGCACGAGGCGTGCGGGCTGCTGTTCGGCGAACCCGATGCGATCACGGCGTTCCAAGCTGCGGAGAATGTGGCGCAGACGCCCGAGACGCGGTTCGAGCTGGATCCGTCGGCGCTGTTTGCCGCGCTGCGGGCGGAGCGGGCCGGGGGGCCTCGGATCGTCGGCTATTGGCATTCGCATCCGAGCGGAGATGCGCGGCCATCGGCAACCGACGCGGCGATGGCGGCGCCGGACCGGAAGCTGTGGGTGATAGTCGCGGGGAAGGAGGTGACCTGCTGGCGCGCCGTGGAAGGCGGGGTCGTGCATGAGCGGTTCGACCCGATCGACCTTCGGGAACGTTTCGGGGCCGACCTACGTTAGCTTGGCAGGTTCAAAAGGGAGTTGCCTGAGATGCTGTGGACAATCGCCGTAATCCTGCTCGTTTTGTGGCTGCTTGGCTTCGCGCTGAACGTTGCCGGCGGGCTTATTCACATCATCCTGGTGGTCGCCATCATCGTCGGCCTCATCCAGCTCTTTTCGGGTCGCAAGGTCGTCTAGCCTGGCCTTGCATAGCGGTTGCAGCTTCTCCCCGGCTGCTTCAAAGAGGCCGGGAGAAGCTGGAGCCTTTTTTTGAATATTAGCCCTACCGATTTCGCCAGCTTGCTTTGTTCGAGGCTGTGCCACGACTTGTTGAGCCCCGTGGGTGCGCTCAACAATGGGCTGGAACTGCTCGCCGACGAGCAGGATCCGGAGATGCGCGCACGCTGCCTCGATCTGCTCAACGAGAGTGCGAAGGCGTCTGCGAACAAGTTGAAATTCTTTCGCCTGGCCTTCGGCGCCGCGGGCGGCTTCGGCGAGACCGTCGATACGCGCGAGGCGCAGGGCGCGATCGAGGGGCTGTTCGGCGACAATCATCGCGTCAAGCTTGGCTGGATGGTCGAGGATCCCGTCCTGCCCAAGCAGGCGATCAAGGTCTTGCTGAACCTGGCGCTGATCGGCGGCGATGCGCTGATCCGCGGCGGACAATTGGATATCGGTGCCGAAATCGTCGACGGCAGCATCGAGATCGTCGTGCGCGCCGATGGTCCTCGGATCGTGCTCGACCCCGAATTGCGCAGCGCGCTTGCCGGCGGCAAGGACAACCAGCCAATCACCCCGCGCGCGGCTGCCGCCTATCTGGCGCATGCGCTTGTGACGGAGGGGGGCGGCACGCTCCAGGTCTCGCCCCCGGAATCGGACGTGCTGCTGTTCGGCGCGGGCTTCCGGGTCGGGTGAGACTAACGCGGCCTTAACCAGCGCAGGCGCAGAAGGGCCCGGACTAGTTGCACCGGGGCCCCATGGACGACCTGCTTCAGGAATTTATCGCGGAGACGCGCGAGACGCTGGAGGCGCTCTCGGGTGAGATCGTCGCGTGGGAGTCGCATCCCGACGACAAAAGACGGCTCGATGCGATCTTCCGCTTCGTCCATACCGTGAAGGGGAGCTGCGGCTTTCTCGATCTGCCGCGACTCGCGCGATTGAGCCATGCCGCCGAGGATGTGCTGGCACAGGTGCGTTCGGGCGATCGGTCGCCTGATCGCGCGCTGGTCAATGCGGTGCTCGGCGTGGTCGACCGGATCGGCGAGCTGGTCGAGGCGATCGATGCCGGGGTCAGTCTGGACGATAGCGGCGAAGATCTGCTGATCGCGGCGCTCGCCAAGGGATCCGACGAAGTGGCGCAGGCTCCGGTTTCGCCGCTCCAGCGAGCACCGGCGCGCAGCGTGCGGCTCAATGTCGAACTGCTCGACCGGATGATGTCCGGCATGTCGGACATGGTGCTGGCCCGCAACGAACTGGCGCGGCGACTGCGGCAGGGCGAGGTCGATCCGATGATCGAAGGCGCACTCGAGCGGCTTTCGCTGACCGTCGGCGAAATGCGCGATACCGTGACGCGGACGCGGATGCAGAAGATCGAGGCGTTGTTCTCGGCGTTGCCGCGGATGGTGCGCGACACCGCTGCATCGCTGGGCAAATCGGTAACGCTCCATGTCGAGGGTTCGGACGTCGAGCTGGACCGCGAGATGATCGAGATGATGCGCGATCCGCTGGTCCATATCGTCCGCAATGCCATCGATCATGGCATCGAGCCGCCAGCCGAGCGGCGGATTGGCGGCAAGCGCGAGAATGGCCGGCTGGTCGTCTCGGCGCGGCAGGCCGGCAATCAGATCATCATCGAGATCGTCGACGACGGGCGGGGGATCGATGTCGAGAGGCTGGTTGCCAAGCTGGTCTCCGAAGGACGCGATGAGCGCGAGCTGCGCGCGCTTTCGGAGCGGGCCAAGCTGGAGCTGGTGTTCGAGCCAGGGCTGTCGAGCAAGGATGAGGTTACCGCCATCTCCGGTCGCGGCGTGGGGATGGACGTGGTTCGCGCCTCGATCGAGCAGTTGGGTGGGCGAGTCGAGCTGGACAACGCGCCCGGCAAGGGACTGCGGCTGGCAATCCATGTGCCGCTGACGCTCTCGATCATCTCGGCGATCGTCGTCGGGGTGGGAAGCCAGCGCTTCGCTATTCCCCGGCAGGCGATCGAGGAGATCGTCACCGAGCGCAACGGCGCGATCCGTATCGACGAACTGGGCGGCGCGGCGATCGCAACGGTGCGCGATCGGCGGATGCCGCTGGTGCGGCTGGCGGATTTGCTGGGGATCGAGCCTTCGGGCAGCGACGAGGGGCAGATGCTCGTGATCGTCGGGGTCAGCGAAGGCAGCTATGCGCTCGCGGTCGATACCGTGCTCGACAATGAGGAATTGGTGATCAAGCCGGCATCGCCGGCGGTGATGACCACGGGGCTCTATGCCGGGCAGACGCTGCCCGACAGCGGGCTGCCGATGCTTATGCTCGACAGCGCCGGGATGGCCCAGGTCGCAGGACTGCATTTCGCCCGCGATGGCGTCGATCGCTTTGACGAGGAAGTGGCCGTCCACGAAGTGCCGGGGGTGCCTGCCTTGCTGTTCGCCGACCTGGACGGGATGCGGCGCGCGGTGCCGCTGGGTGCGGTCGATCGCGTGGAGCAGGTCGACCCGTCGACGGTGCGCTTCGCGGCGGGACGTTTCCGCGTGACGATCGAGGGTCGGATCCTGCCGCTGGCGACACAAGGCGAGATCGAAGGGCGGACGCAATTGAGCGTCCTGAGGCTCAAGGATGGCGCCAGCGAGGTCTGCTACGCGATCGGCGAGGCGCTCGACATCATCGTATTGCCTGAGGATGTGATACCCGCGCGCGAGCCGGGCCCCATCTCGGGGGTGGCGTTGATCGACGGCGAGCAGGTCGAACTGCTCGACGTGCTGTGGGTGTTCGACGAGCATGCCGATCGCGAGAGCGAAGAGAGCGCGCCGCTATGCCTGATCGCGGGCGACGCCGATGGCTGGATGATGTCGTTCGTGCGGCCCTTGCTGGAGACGGCGGGGTATCGCGTCGCGGTGTCGCTGGGCGAAGGCGAGGTTGCCGCGGTGGTGCTGTCGTCGGAAGATATGCCGTCCGAGCTTCGCAGCACGACGCCTGTGGTGCGGCTGCGGCGGCGGCGTGCCGCCGCTGGCGCCGAGGATGACAGCGTGTATCGCTATGATCGTTCGGGATTGCTCTCTGCGCTCGAGGCGCGCGTCACGGGGAAGACAGGCTGATGGCGCATCTTTATCTGATCGCGCAGGTCGCCGGGCGTGCGGTGGCGATCGATTCGGACCAGGTCGAATCAGTGGTGGATATCGGCGAGATCACCGCGGTGCCGCGTGCCTCGCATCATGTGCTGGGGCTGGCAGCGTTGCGCAGCCGGGTGGTGACCGTGGTCGACACCCAATCGGCGCTGGGCATGGCAAGCGGCAGCAAGGCGAAGCGGGCGGTGATCACTCATGTCGAGGGGCACTATTATGCGATGCTCGTGGACGCGCTCGACGACGTCGCACCGTTCGACCTGTTGCCGCTGACCGGAGGGTGCGCGCTGGACGGGGCGTGGCGCGATGCGGCGCGCGGAATCGTCGAGCGCGACGGCGAGCCGATCCTGACGATCGACCTCGCCGCGCTCGTGCCGGGTGCCGTCGCCGCGGATTAAAAGGTCCGATTAACGCGGCGCTTACACCTTGTCGGGCACAGTGGCTGCGTAAACACCAAGCGGGGTTCAGGGTACCATGAAGAGCTGTCTCGTCGTCGACGATTCGAAGGTGATCCGCAAGGTTGCGCGGCACATCCTCGAGACCCTCGATTTCGAAGTGCGTGAGGCCGGCGATGGCCGCGAGGCGCTCGATTCGTGCCTCGCCACGCCGCCGGACGTGATCCTGCTCGACTGGAACATGCCGGTGATGAGCGGGATGGATTTCCTGCGCGCGCTCAAGGATTCGGGACTTCCCGTGCGCCCCAAGGTGGTGTTCTGCACCACCGAGAACGGCATGGCCTATATCCGTGCCGCGATCGAGGCGGGCGCCGACGAATATGTGATGAAGCCGTTCGACCGTGAAACGCTGGAAAGCAAGCTGCAGATCGTCGGCGTCGCCTGACGGACCGAAAGCGGTGCTCGGCCTTCCTGTTCCATCCGATACCGGCTTTGCGCCCGCGGGCACCGCGCGGGTCCTGATCGTCGACGATTCGGTCGTCGCACGCTCGGTGCTCGGGCGCATGATCGACGGGATGCGGCATTTCCGCGTCGCCGGCGCAGTCGGCAACGTCCGCGCCGCGCTGGATTATCTCAAAACCTATCCCGTCGACATCGTCTTGCTCGACATCGAGATGCCGGGCGTGGACGGACTCACGGCGCTTCCGGACGTCGTTGCCGCGGGCAAGGGAGCGAAGGTGTTGATCGTATCATCCTCCGCCGACGAAGGCGCGGCCGTGACGGTTCAGGCGCTGGCGCTGGGGGCCGCAGACACGCTGGTGAAGCCGGGCGTCGGCGCATTCGGCGGGCGCTTTGCCGAAGTGCTCGAGGAACGGCTGGCCAAGCTGATCGAGCCGCCGACCGGTCTGCCGCTGCAGGCATCGAGCAGCTTTGGCCCGATCGCGGCGCCCGACGATTTCGACATCGTCGCGATCGGCGCATCGACCGGCGGGATCCACGCGCTGAGCCAGCTGCTTCGCGGCATCCCGGCGAGCTTCCAGGTGCCGATCCTGGTGACGCAGCATCTGCCGGCCTCGTTCATGGGCTATTTCGCGGCGCAGCTCGCGGTGCTGGGCGGGCGTCCGTGCGAGGTCGCCACCGATCGGATGCGGGTTCGTCCGGGCCGGATCATCGTCGCACCGGGCGACGCGCACATGCGCCTGGTTCGGATGACCGACGGCGCGGCGGTGCGGCTGACGCATGAGAAAGTGACGAGCGGCTGCATGCCCTCGGTCGATCCGATGTTCGAATCGCTGGCCGAAGTCTACGGGAGAAGGGCGCTGGCGGTCGTGCTGAGCGGCATGGGCCGCGATGGCGCCGAGGGCGCCCAGTTTCTGGTCGAAGCCGGCGCCCGCATCCTGGCGCAGGACCGCGAGAGCTCGGTCGTCTGGGGCATGCCCGGCGCGGTCGCCAATGCCGGCAATGCCAGCGCGGTGCTGCCTCCAGACGAGATCGGTCGGCTGATCGCGCGTGGGGCCAGGGGCGCATGATCCACCATTATCCCCACAGCCAGACGGGATCGTCGAGCGCGATGAACATGATCGCGGCGCTGCTGGAGCAGCGCACCGGCCAGCAGATCGCGGCCAATCGCGCCTGGCGCATCGAGACGGCGCTGAAACCGATATTGCGCGCACGCGGACTTGCGACGCTGGACGATCTGGTGGGGCAATTGGTGGCGACGCGCACCGGCGAACTGGGGGATCAAGTGGTCGACGCACTTCTGAACCAGGAGACGAGCTTCTTTCGCGATGCCGCCGTTCTCGATCAGGTCGCCGAGGCGACGCGGGCGATGGTCGCCAGCCATGCGGGGCGGCGGATCCGGATCTGGTCGTCGGGCTGCTCGACCGGGCAGGAGCCTTTGAGCCTGGCGATGCTGTTCGACGAGAAGGGCATGCGCGAAGGCATGGCGGCGCCCGAGATCATAGCGACCGACGTTTCGCCTGCCGCGCTGGCGCGTGCGCGCGCGGGGCGCTTTTCGCAGTTCGAGATCCAGCGTGGGCTTCCGGTGCGTCGGATGCTGGCCTGGTTCGACGGCGCCGGCAGCGAATGGTCGGCCAAGTCCGAGCTGCTGCGCCGCATCCAGTTCCGCCAGCAGAATTTGACCGCCGACCCGGCCCCGCCGGGCAAGTTCGACATCATATTGTGCCGCAACGTCATGCTCTATTTCTCCGGCGAGGTGCGCCAGCGCGTGTTCGGAACGCTCGCCTCGGCGGTCCGACCCGGCGGGCTGCTGGTCCTGGGCGCCGGCGAGACGGTGATCGGGCAGACCGATCGTTTCCGGCCGTGCGACGAGTATCGCGGCTTCTATCGCGCATGCGAACCGGGGAGCGACGCAAGCCGCGCCCACGGCTGATACCCGCTTGCGGCGGACCCGGATGCCCCCCTACGATGAGGGCGCATGACCAGCGGCCTTTCCATCGTCGACGCCCCGTCGCCCAATTTCAACGCGCGCGCGCTGCCGGTCTCGATGATCGTGCTCCATTATACCGGGATGGAGAGCGCCGAGGCGGCGATCGCCCGGCTGCGCGATCCCGCCGCCGAAGTCTCCGCCCATTATGTGGTGGACGAGGACGGGACGATCCTGCGGCTGGTCGACGAGGACAAGCGCGCCTGGCATGCCGGCAAATCGCAGTGGCGGGGCATACGCGACGTCAATTCGGCGTCGGTGGGGATCGAGATCGTCAATCCGGGGCATGAATTCGGCTATCATCCCTTCACCGATTCGCAGATGGGCGCGCTGATCCCGCTGGTGGCGGAGATCAAGGCGCGGCACGGCATCACCCGGGGCAACGTCGTCGGCCATTCGGATATCGCCCCGGCGCGCAAGAGGGATCCGGGCGAGCTGTTCAACTGGCATGCGCTGGCGCGGCTGCGGCTGGCATTGCCGCGGCCGACCCGGAACCTGGTCGATCCGGGCTGGCCCGATGCGGGGTTCATGCTGGCGCTGGAGCGGTTCGGCTATGACGTCGAGGATCGGGTGGCGGCGGTGACCGCGTTTCAACGCCGGTTTCGGCCCGAGATGATCGACGGGGAGATCGACGGCGAGTGCCGCTGCCTTCTGCTGGCGCTGCTGCTGCCCAAGCCGCAGGGCGATGATTGATCTGATTCCCTCTGTCGATGGGAGAGGGATTGTATGCTGTTCCCTCGGCAGCTATCCCCGCCAAGCCAGAGGGTTGGGCGGCCGCGGGTGCGCAAGCACGCGAGGAAAGTCCGGGCTCCACGGAAAGACGGTGCCGGGTAATGCCCGGCGGGGGCGACCCCAGGGAAAGTGCCACAGAGAGCAGACCGCTCGCTGCCACGGCTTTCGGGCCGGGGTAAGGGCAAGGGTGAAAGGGTGCGGCAAGAGCGCACCGCGCGACCGGTAACGGAAGCGGCATGGCAAACCCCACCGGGAGCAAGACCGAATAGGGACGGCGCATGAGGTGTTCCGCCTCGTCGTCCGGGTTGGTTGCTTGAGGGGCGGAGCAATCCGTCTCCTAGAGGAATGGCCGCACATCCGCCCACGCTCTTCGGGGCTACGGCGGAGGACAGAACCCGGCTTACAGACCCTCTGGCACTTTATCCCTCCTGCGCGCTGGCCATTGCGGGCCCGCGCCCCTATCTGCCACCCCTTATGGCGCGTTCAACTCGTACATCGGATTGGGGTTTTCCCCGCTGGCGCGAATATGGCGCCGATCGCGAAGCCGTGACCGTGCGGCTGTGCGATCGCTTCGGCTGCACCGAGAAGGGCGATCGGCCCGCCCCCAAATCGCCCAACAGCCCCGAGCGCTGGTATTTCTGCGAGAACCATGCGGGCGAATATAACCGCAACTGGAATTATTTCGAAGGGCTGACCGCCGAGGAAGCCGCCGAGCGCGAGGCGCAGGAGCGGCGCGATGCGGGGGATTTTTCGGAATCGAAGCATAATGCCTGGGCCGGCCCCGGCGACGGCAGCCGATCGCGCGATGAATTGCGCGCGCTGGAACTGTTCGAGCTCGAGGTCGATGCCGATTTCGAGAGCGTGCGGCTGGCGTGGCGGCGGATGGCCAAGTCCAACCATCCTGATGTGAAGCCGGGCGATGCCGAGGCGGCCAAACGCTTCCAGGCGATCCAGGCGGCCTATGAGGTGCTCAAGGCGGCCGAGGAGCGGCGGACCTGGAAGCCCGATTGAAGCGCCACGTCCGATCGAACTGGTCGAACGCGGTTCTGGTCTGCGCCAAATGTTCGAAGAAGCTGGACGGCGGCTTTGGCCCGAAGGGGCGGACGCCGCTGGCGAAAGCGCTGCGCAAGCATCTCGGGCTGAAGAAGGGGCGCAAGGGCGCCGCGGGGATCGTGGAGGTGAAATGCCTGGGGGTTTGCCCGCGCGGGGCGGTCTCCGTGGTCAACGGCGCGGCGTCGCGCGAGTGGCTGTTGGTGCCTGAAGGCGCCGATCTTACCGCGTTGGCTGACGCGCTCGGGCTGGATCAGCCTGCGGCGTAGCGCTCCGCCGTCGCGCGGATCAGCGCGATCATGTTGGGGATGCCCTGGGTCCGGTTTGAGCTGAGCTGGTTCCGCAGGTCGAAGGGCGCCAGCGCGGCGTCGATATCGGTGGCGACGATCTCGGCCGGGCTGCGGTCCTGCACGGTCAACAGGACCAAAGCGATAATGCCCTTGGTGATCGCGGCGTTCGAATCCGCCAGAAAGTGGAGCCTGCCGTCCTCGCCGCGGGTGGGGTAGACCCACACTGCGGCCGAGCAGCCGCGGACCAAAGTCGCATCGGTCTTGAGCGGATCGGGCATCGGCTCGAGGCTGCGGCCGAGATCGATCAGCAGGCGATAGCGATCGTCGGGATCGAGGAAGCCATATTCTTCCTGGAGGTCGGTGAGCGTCTGCATCGGGCGGGCTATAGCGTTCCCGGCTGCTATTCCAACCTGTCGTCATCCCAGCGAAAGCGGGGATCTCGTGCCGCGCGGGCCTGATGCGCCGCCTGAGACCCCAGCTTTCGCTGGGGTGACGGGTCGTTACAAATCCACGCCCGCCGCGATCGCCTCGAGCTTGCGGATCCGCTCCTTCAAGTCGGCGACTTCGATGCGTGAGGCTGCGGAGGGGATCGAGCCTGCTTCGCTCGAAGGCGCCATGTGGCGCTCGAGCAGTTCCTGGCGCTTGAGGGCGAGCCAGCCGCGCCAGCCGGAGAGCCCCGCTGCGGTGATCATGCCGAGCCCGGCAAGTCCGGAGACCGCGACGGTGATGTAGAGATTGGGTTCCAAAGTCATGGCATGCCTCCCGGATCAGAGGGGGTTCTTGTCGCGCAGCGATTCGATCTCGCGATCGAGGCGGACGCTGCTCGTCTCATTGTCGGTGATCACGCGCTCCAGGACCTGGACGCGTTCCTTGATCGCGCGCAACTCGTCGCGGAGCCTGGCATTTTCGGCCGCGGTGGCGCCGTCGGTAGCGCGGAAGACTTCATTGCCTTCCTTGTCCTTCGAGATGCCGTAGCGCGCCTTGATCACGCTGCCGATCGTCACGATGACGATGATTGCGACGACCATTTCGAACGGATTCATTGGCTCTACTCCCTCAGACGCCTTGCGGCGCTCAATCCTGCGATGCGCGGGCCAGGCGTTCCGCGCGACGGCGGGGGCGATCCCGGCTTTCGGCGAGGGCGATAGCGCCCCCTCCCAGTGCTGCAAGCACTGCGAATATAACGATCATCATTTCGATGCTTCCTTGAATTTGCCGCGGCCTGCGCGACTTTTTCTAGTTCAGCGGCGCGTCGCGCAGCTGTTCGATTTCTTCGGCGATGGCAACGCCGCGATCGGTGATGATCCGCTCCAGAACCTGAACCCTTTGTTCCAGCCTCTCGGTCTGGGCCGCATATTGCGCGGCCTTTTCGGCGACCATCTGGGCTTCGAGCTCCATCTTGCGATGCTGCATCGCCAGCCAGGGCTTGAAGAAGACGCCGCCGAAGACGGCCAGGAGTGCGACGCAGATGCCGAGAATCGGGATGAGGAGAGGGGAGATCATCGTGACTTCCTTTCGTTCAGCGCAGCGCGTCGATTTCGCGGGCGGTACGCTCGGCGGGATCGGTGGCGATCCGCTCGAGCACCGCGATCCGCTCTTCGAGCCGCGAGATCTGGCCGGTTAGGCGGCCATTCTCGCTGGAGAGCAGTTCGATCTTGCGCTCGGCGGCGGGGTCGGTCTTGGGCGTCATGCCCTTCCACTCATTCTCCAGCGCATAGCCATGCTTGGCGCGGATCCAGTTGTTGACCACCCAGCCGATCGTCGAAATCGCGACCAGCACAATCACGAAGACCATAACTTCGTCGTTCATGTCTCTTCCCTCCCTCTGGACAGCCCGCGCCTAGCGCAGGCTGTCGATCTCGTCGGCGAGGCGCGTGTTGCGGCTCGTATAGTACATTTCGATGTCGGCGAGCCGGCGATCGATGTCGCGGAAGGTCGAGCGGACCTGATGTGCCGAACGCTTCGGATTCGAGCGAACGCCCTGCCAGAACTTGGCTTCCTCGGGGCTGTCATACAGGCCCGTCGGCTTGGCGTTGGCCATCCAGGCGACGAGGAAGTAGGCGATCAGCGTCCAGGGGAAGCCCCCGATCAGGGTCAGGAGGATTGCCCCCACGCGGACCCAGGTGACGTCGATCCCGGTATAGTCGGCGATGCCTGCGCACACGCCCGACCATTTGCGATTCTGCTTGTCGAGGTAGAATTTGGTGCGGCTGGCGGACATTAGTTCCTCCTGCTGATATCGTAGGGCGAGGGGGTCAGCGGCTGGTTCGGACGGAAGTCCGGATTGTCGGCAGCGATGATCCGCTCGATCGTGATGAGCCGCTCTTCGAGACGGCGGGCGGTGTAGTGGAGCTCGTCTAGAAGCTTCTCGTCCTCGCCGGTCAGCGATGCAGCCGTCTTCCACCGGGTTATGTAGTGGAAGATCAGCCACGGCAGCCCGATGAAGAGCGTGCCCATGACGATCGGCACGATGATGATTGCGCCATCGTCCATGGGATCAAACCCCCTTGTTCATGCGGCTCTTGAGCGCCTCGAGCTCGGCGTCGACCTTCTCGGACGAGCGCAGCTCCGCGATTTCCTCTTCGAGCGTCTTGGGCTCGGCGCCCAGGCCCAGCGCATTGGCGCGGCCCTCGGCGAAGTCGACCCGGCGTTCGAGGACGTCGAAGCGCGAGAAGGCATCCTGCATCTTGCCGCCATTGGTCATCTCGCGGAGGCGAACGCGGTTGTTGGCGCTCTCCAGCCGTGCGCTGATCGAATTCTGGCGGGTACGCGCCTCGCGCAGCTTGGTCTGCAGCTTGGTGATATCCTCTTCGGACGCCTTGAGCGTCTCGTCGAGAACGCCGATCTCGGTGGACAGCTGGTCGCACATGTCGGCGGCCTTCTGCTTCTCGACCAAAGCGGCCTTGGCGAGGTCCTCGCGGCCCTTCGAAAGCGCGAGCTCGGCCTTCTCGGTCCAGCTCTCCTGGAGCTTTTCGAGCTTGGCGATGTGGCGGCGCATTTCCTTCTGGTCGGCGATGGTGCGCGCGGCGGAGGCGCGGACTTCGACGAGGGTTTCCTCCATTTCGAGGATGATCATGCGGATCATCTTGGCGGGATCTTCCGCCTTGTCGAGCAGGTCGGTCACGTTGGCAGCGATGATATCGCGGGTTCGAGAGAAGATACCCATGTACATACTCCTTCGTATTGGGGACCGCCGGGAGGAGCTAGGGGACCCTCCCGGCGGGGTTCCGCTCATCCGGGGAAGGATGAGCGGAGAGACATCGTGGCTTCAGGCGATCGCCGGGCCCACCGCGCCGGCCATCAGGATGGCGCTGGCGACGAAGGTGATGGTGACTGCGAAGAAGGCATTGCGGAGATTTGCGAGCTGGTGAGTCATGGTCGTTTCCCTGAACCTTGGCTTGTTTCGTTGGCCCGTCATCGGGCTTGCCAACAGTATAGCAGGAGCCGTGCCAGTTTGTGGGAATGGCTGATTTCCGCGGGTTTTGGGGTTCATCCAGGGTTCAGCTGGCAGATCTAACTTGCCAAGTGTTGGGAAAGTACGCCAAGGAGTTGGTGTGGAACGCGCAACTCAAGTCATCGGCCAATCCGGAGCCTTTCTCGACGCCCTCGAACGCGCCAGCCGCGCGGCTGCGCTGGATCGGCCCGTGCTCGTCATCGGCGAACGGGGGACCGGAAAGGAGCTGGTGGCCGAACGGCTGCATCGACTGAGCCCGCGCTGGGACCAGCCCTTGGTCATCATGAACTGCGCCGCGCTGCCCGAGACGCTGATCGAGGCCGAATTGTTCGGGCACGAGGCAGGGGCCTTCACCGGCGCCACCAAAGCGCGGGCAGGGCGGTTCGAGGAGGCGCATGGCGGGACGCTGTTCCTCGACGAACTGGGCACGCTGTCGATGGCGGCGCAGGACCGGCTGCTGCGCGCCGTGGAATATGGCGAGGTTACCCGGATCGGCGCGTCGCGCCCGGTCTATGTCAACGTCCGGATCGTCGCGGCGACCAACGAGCATCTGCCCGACAAGGTGGATGCGGGGACGTTTCGCGCCGATCTGCTCGATCGGCTTTCGTTCGAAGTGGTGACGTTGCCGCCCTTGCGCGTGCGGCGCGGCGACATCGAAGTGCTGGCGGATTTCTTCGGGCGGCGGATGGCGTCCGAGATCGGGCTGGAGAACTGGCCGGGCTGGGGCCCGAACGCGCTCGACGCGCTGATCCACTATGACTGGCCGGGAAATGTGCGCGAGCTGCGCAACGTGGTGGAGCGGGCGGTGTATCGCTGGGAACAGGAAGGACCGATCGATTCGATCGAAATCGATCCGTTCGACTCCCCCTTCCGGCCGCGGACACGCGCCGGTGGCGCGCAGGTGGCGGCGGTGGCCGATACAGCGGCCGCGCCCGAGAAAGCGGAAACCGCGCCGGCCTTCGACGGCGGGACCGACTTCAAGACGCGCGTGTCGGCGTTCGAGCGGCAATTGCTGTCGCGCGCGCTGGCCGAGCATCGTTTCAACCAGCGTTCTACTGCAGACGCGCTGGGGCTGACCTATGACCAGTTGCGGCACGCGCTGAAGCGGCACGAGCTGCTGGGCGCCGGCGGCTGAAACTTTCGGTTCGGATCGCTGTCGCAATGATCGACGCGGACCCATATATCGCGGGCTGCGTTCCTTGCACGAACCCATAAAGGAGAAAATATCATGGCTTTCGAACTGCCGCCGCTGCCCTACGCCTACGACGCGCTGGAGCCGACCATCGACAAGGAAACGATGACGCTGCACCACGACAAGCATCATGCCGCCTACACCGCCAAGCTCAACGAGGCGGTGAGCGAGGATCCGTCGCTCGAAGGCAAAACCATCGAGGAACTGATGCAGCAGATGGCGAGCGCGCCGGCGAAGCTGCGCAACAATGGCGGCGGCTATTGGAACCATGATTTCTTCTGGAAGACGATGGTGCCGAACGGCGGCGCACCCAGCGGCGCGATGGCCGAGGCGATCGACAAGGCGTTCGGCTCGCTCGATGCGCTGAAAGAGAAATTCAACACGGCAGGCGCGAACCAGTTCGGATCGGGCTGGGCCTGGCTGATCGTCAACGGCAGCGGTGAGCTGGAGATCAGCTCGACGCCGAACCAGGACAATCCGCTGATGGACGTGGCCGCGACCAAGGGCACGCCGATCCTCGGCAACGACGTGTGGGAGCACGCCTATTACATCACCTATCGCAACGACCGGCCGGGCTATCTGAAGGCCTGGTGGAACGTGGTGAACTGGGACGTGGTTTCCGAGCGCTATGCCGCTGCAAAGGGCTGAGCTTCCGTCTTGAGCTGAAAAACGGGCGTCGGACCAATGGTCCGGCGCCCGTTTTCTTTCGGAATGTGGTTCTTCAGGCTTTGCCGGCGGCGACGTGGCGATCCACGACGTGCCCGAGCACCGTCATCGGCACGTTTCCGCCCATCACGAGCGCATCGTTGAAGGCCTTGAAATCATAGCGTGCGCCGAGCGCGGCCTTGGCGCGTTCGCGCAGCCGGTTGATCTCGCTATGCCCGACCTTGTAGCCGCAGGCCTGGCCGGGCCAGGAGCAATAACGATCGACTTCGCCCGCGACTTCCTCGACCGGGGAGCCGTTGGCGGTGACGAACCAGTCGACCGCCTGTTGCCGGGTCCAGCGCTTGGCATGGAGGCCGGTGTCGACCACCAGCCGGCAGGCGCGGAAGGCGATCGACTGGAGATAGCCGAGCCGGCCGACCGGGTCCGCGTCATAGACGCCGAGCTCGCCGGCCAACTGCTCGCCATACAGCGCCCAGCCTTCGGAATAAGCGTTGAACGAGAGCAGGGTGCGGATCAGCGGCAGCTTGTGGGCATATTCGCCCTGCCAGACATGGCCCGGGATCGCCTCATGGTAAGCCAGCGTCGGCAGGCTGTAGCGAGTGTGCAGCCCGGTGGTACGCAGGTTGATCCAGAATTTGCCCGGCACGCTGCCGTCGATCGAACCCGCACCGCCATAGGCGCCGGGCGCGCCGGGTTCCTCCTCGGGCGGCATCCGCTTAACCTCGACATTGCCGCGCACCAGCGTGTTGAATGCGCGGGGCATGCGACCGCGAATATCGGTGATGCGATCGTTGAGCAGCTTCATGATCTCGGCGCGGCCCGCGTCATTGTCGGTGTAGAGGTAGCGCGGATCCTTGCCGAGCGCGGTCATCCGCGCGCCGACGCTGCCCTGGGTGAAGCCTTCCTTGCGCAGGATTCCGTCCATCTCGGCCTGGATCGTGCGGAGCTCGTCGAGGCCCATCTGGTGGACTTCGTTCGGGGTCATCCTCGTCGTGGTGCCGGCGCGCAGCGCCCAGGCGTAATAAGCGTCGCCATCCTTGAACTTCCACACGCCGGCGTCCGAAGTGGCGCGGACGCGGTGCTTTGCGAGCTCGGCGATCTGGCGGTCGAGCGCGGGGACGATCTTGTCGTTGGCGAGCAGCCAGGCGCTCTGGCCGAAATCGCCGCCCATGCCGGCGGTGCGATTGGCGACCGAGGTGACCAGGCCCCAGCCGGCGGTGTTGCCGCCGCGCGCGAGCTTGAGCTGGGCGATCGCCTTGTCGAGCAGGAAATCGGGAGCGATGACGCCGTTCGCCGCGGCGATCCTGAGCCGCTCGGTCTCGCCGTCGAGCTGCTCGCCATAGGATTCGAGGCGATCGAGATAGGCTTCGCCGTCGTCGCGCGTCTTGATGACATGATCGGTGTCGAGCATCCGCGGCACGTCGAGGAAGGCGCCGACATTCTGGACGACGACATAAGGCGAGTTGCGCCAGCCGCCGACCGCGACGTCGCCATAGGGGAAGGCGAAGCCCTCGAGCGCATTGGCGTAGGACGCCTGGACGACATCGACATTGGTGCGCATCACCGGACTTAGCGCGTTGAGGTCGAGCTTGCCGATCTCGGCGAGCGCCTGGCGGAGGTGCGCGGCGATCTTGCGCTGGCCTTCGGGGGAGCCATCGGTGAGGCGGTGCTTGAGTGCGGCGTGCTTGTCCTTGTCGATGCCGAGCGAGGTCGCGCTCTCGGGATAATCGTTGAGGAAAGTTTCCGCGGTGCGATCGAGCAAGGCAGCAGCTGCGCGATCCGCGTCCGCAGCGAAGGCGAATGCGGGGATAGCGGAGGCGGCCAGCGTGCCGGCAGTGCCGAGCAGGAGCTGGCGTCGGGTGGTACGCATCTAACGATCCTCAACTAGGCGGCGGTGACAGGCTCGACGTCGAGCGACAGGCCATGCGCGCCGACGATGCGGACGTGGGCGCCGGCAGGGGTATCGGGTCCCTGCGCGAGCCATTCGCCGTCGCCGACGCGGACGCGGCCCTGGCCGGCCTCGATCGGCTCGACCACCGTCACGATCTGGCCGACCAGCCGCGCGACACGATCGTTGAGCAAGGGGTCCGAGCTCGCCACCGGGTTCTTCGCATACCAGCGCCGGCCAAGCGCTACTGCGCCCGACGAGGCGAGGATGAACACCGCGACCTGGAAGGCGAGCGCGAATTCGGGGATGATCAGCGTGACGATCCCCGTTACCGCCGCGCCGGCGGCGACGAACACGAGGAAGATGCCGGGAAGGACCAGCTCGGTAAGCGCGAGCACTGCGGCGAGAATCAGCCAGGCGAGACCGGGCGAGGTCACGAAGAACTGCATCGCTCAGCCCTCCTGCGGGCCGAAGGGGGTCGGGCGAGGACGCGGCGGTGCCGGTGGGGCAGCGGGCGGCGTCAGGCCATTGCTGATCGCCTCGCGGGTGAGCTCGCCGATGCCGCCGAGCGTCCCCATCAGCTGCGTGGCCTCGACCGGGAACAGGATCGTCTTGGCGTTGGGCGAGGTGGCGAACTTGCCGATCGCCTCGACATATTTCTGCGCAATGAAATAGTTGATCGCCTGGGTGCTGCCCTGCTCGATCGCGTCGGAGACCATACGGGTGGCGGTCGCCTCGGCCTCGGCCGAGCGCTCGCGCGCCTCTGCGTCGCGGAAGGCGGCTTCGCGGCGGCCTTCGGCCTCGAGGATCTTGGACTGCTTCTGGCCCTCGGCGCGCAGGATTTCGGAAGCGCGGGTGCCTTCGGCTTCGAGGATGTTGGCGCGCTTCTCGCGCTCGGCCTTCATCTGGCGGCCCATCGCGTTGACGATGTCGGCGGGCGGGCGGATGTCCTTGATCTCGACGCGTGTGATCTTCACCCCCCAGGGCGTGGTGGCATGATCGACCACCGAGAGCAGCCGGGCGTTGATCTCGTCGCGCTTCGACAGCGTCTCGTCGAGGTCCATCGAACCCATCACCGTGCGCAAATTGGTCGTCGTGAGCTGGAGCAGCGCCAGATAGAGGTCGGAAACTTCATAGGCGGCCTTGGCGGCGTCGAGCACCTGGAAGAAGACGACGCCGTCGGTCTGGATCATCGCATTGTCCTTGGTGATGATCTCCTGCCCCGGAATGTCGATCACCTGCTCCATCATGTTTACCTTGCGGCCGACACGATAGAAGAAGGCGGGATAGAAATTGAGTCCGGGCGAGGCGACGGCGGTGAAGCGGCCGAAATATTCGATCGTATATTGATAGCCTTGGGTGACGATTTTCACACTCGAAAAGAGGTAGAGCAGCACCACTGCGACCAGCACGATCAGAAAAATGTTGAGCACGTCCACTACCGACTCCCCCTCGCAATCCTGCGCTCTTGCTAGCATAGAGTCGGCCCATGACCACAGTCCGCCTCGCCCCGCGCACCGCGCTTTTCCTGCCCGCCTCCAACCCCCGCGCGATCGCCAAGGCGCGTGAAACCCATGCCGACCTCGTGATCCTCGATCTCGAGGACGCGGTTCGCGACGATGCGAAGGCGGAGGCGCGGGCGGCGGCGGTTGCGGCGGCGAACGAAGGATTCGGCGCGCGGCTCTGCGCGATCCGGATCAACGCGGTCGATTCGGGCGAGCATGGCGAGGATCTCGACGCGGTGGCAGGCTCGGCCTGCGATTTCGTCGTCCTGCCCAAGGTCGAGAGTGCAGGGGATGCGGCTGCCATCGCGGAGGCATGCGGCAAGCCGCTGCTGGCGATGATCGAGACGCCGCTGGGGGTCCTCGTCGCTGCGGAGATCGCTGCGGTTCCGGGGGTGGCGGGGCTGCTTGCCGGGGTCAACGATCTGCGCGCGTCGCTCGGCATTCCGGCGGGGGCGGGGCGGGAGAGCCTGTCGCTCGCGCTCCAGACCGTGGTGCTGGCAGCGCGGGCGAGCGAGATCTGGGCGTTCGATGGCGTCTTCAACGCGCTCGACGATCCCGAGGGCCTCGCCGCCGAGTGCCGCCACGGCCGCGCGCTGGGCTTCGACGGCAAGTCGCTGATCCATCCCAACCAGATCGAAGTCGCGGCGGAGGCGTTCGGACCTTCGGCGACGGAAATCGCCGAGGCCGAGGCGCTGATCGCGGCGGCGACCGGCGGCGCCGAGCGCTACCGCAACCGGATGATCGAGACGATGCATGTCGAGCAGGCGAGGGCGCTACTCGCGCGCATCCGCCAGCCATGAGCGTAGCCGCTGCCGCGCCCGGTCGCGGGCGCTGGATGCTCGCTCTGGCCGCGCTCGCGCTGACGATGCTGCTCTGGGCGGGCAACACGATCGTCGCCCGCTGGATGCATGGCGAGATCCCGCCGTTCATGCTCGCCTTCGTCCGCTGGACCGGCGCGTTCTTGATCGTGCTGCCCTTCGCCTGGCGCCACGTCGCCACCGACCGCGACAAGCTGCTCGGCCGATGGCCGGTCGTGCTGATCCTCGCGCTGACCGGCGTCGCCTCGTTCAACGCCTTCCTCTACAGCGGGCTACAGTTCACCACCGCCACCAACGCTTCGCTCCTGCAGGCGGCGATCCCGCCGATGGTGCTGGTGGCGGACCGGCTGATCTTCGGGATCCGCTCCGCCCGGGCGCAATTGATCGGCGTATCGCTCGCCGCGGTTGGCGTGATCATCATCGTGTGCCGGGGCAGCCCCTCGGTGCTCGTCGCGCTGCATTTCGGGGTCGGCGACGTGCTGGTGCTATGCGGGGTCCTTGCCTGGGCAACCTACACCAGCCTGCTAAGGCTGCGGCCCGAGGTCCATCCGCTGAGCCTACTCGCCGTCACCTTCGCGATCGGTGCGCTGACGATGGCGCCGCTGGCCATGCTGGAAGTGGAAGCAATCCGCGCGATGCCGCTGACCGCTGCAACCTTCTTCGCCTTCGCTTATGTCGCCTTCTTCCCCTCGGTAGTAGCCTATTTGCTCTACAATTCAGCAGTGGCCGAAGTCGGCTCGGGCGTCGCAGGCCAGGCGATCAGCCTGCTGCCGCTGTTCGGCGCGGGGCTGGCGGCCTTGCTGCTGGGCGAAGCGCTGCATGGCTATCATGCCGTGGGGATGGCGGTGATCGCGGTGGGGATCGGCTTCGGTGCGTTCGCCGCGCGCGCCACCCCCTAGCGCATCACCCCCCCTGCGGTTACATGGGCCGCCAACCTCCGACTCAGGACTGCTGGCGCACCCATGGACATCCCCCTCGGCCTCACCTTCGACGATGTCCTCCTCTATCCGGGCGAGTCCGAGATCGTGCCGAGCATGGCCGATACCCGCACTTTCGTAACGCGCAGCCTGAGCCTCAACATCCCCTTGCTCTCCTCGGCGATGGACACCGTCACCGAAGCCGACATGGCGATCGTCATGGCGCAATTGGGCGGGATGGGCGTGCTCCACCGCAATCTCGATATCGAGCAGCAGGTCGAGGCGGTGCGTCAGGTCAAGCGCTTCGAGAGCGGGATGGTCGTCAATCCGATCACGATCCGCCCCTCGGGCACGCTCGCCGAGGCGCGCGCGCTGATGCAGCGCCACAAGATCAGCGGCATCCCGGTGGTCGAAGAGGGCGGCAAGCTGGTCGGCATCGTCACCAATCGCGACGTGCGCTTTGCGGAAAATCCCGGCCAGCCGGTCGCCGAGCTGATGACGCATGAAAATCTCGCTACGGTCTCCACCGGCGTCGGCAAGGAAGAGGCGCGCCGCCTGCTCCACGCCCGCCGCATCGAGAAACTGCTGGTGGTCGACGAAAATTACCGCTGCGTCGGCCTGATCACCGTCAAGGACATCGAAAAGGCCGTCAACTTCCCCGACGCCACCAAGGACGGCAATGGCCGGCTCTGCGTGGCCGCCGCCACCACCGTCGGCGAAAAGGGCTTCGAGCGGACCGAGGCGCTGGTCGATGCCGAAGTCGACCTGATCGTCATCGACACCGCCCACGGCCATAACCGCGAAGTCGGCCTGGCCGTCGAGCGCGTCAAGAAGCTCTCGAACCGGGTCCAGGTCATCGCCGGCAACATCGCCACCGCCGAAGCCGCCAAGGCGCTGATCGGCTCGGGTGCCGACGGACTCAAGGTGGGCATCGGCCCGGGCTCGATCTGCACCACCCGCGTCGTCGCCGGCGTCGGCGTCCCCCAGCTTACCGCAGTGATGGACGCCGCCAACGAAGCGATGAAGTCGAATACCCCGGTGATCGCCGATGGTGGCATCCGCACCTCGGGTGACATCGCCAAGGCGTTGGCGGCAGGCGCGTCGACTGCAATGATCGGCTCGCTGCTGGCGGGCACCGAAGAAGCGCCCGGCGAGACCTTTCTCTACCAGGGCCGGGCGTACAAATCCTATCGCGGCATGGGCAGCGTCGGGGCGATGGCGCGCGGATCGGCCGATCGCTATTTCCAGCAGGACATCAAGGACCAGCTCAAGCTCGTGCCTGAGGGCATTGAAGGCCAGGTCCCGTTCAAGGGCAGCGCCAAGGACGTCGTGCACCAGCTCGTTGGCGGCGTGAAGGCATCGATGGGCTATGTCGGCGCGCCGACGATCGCCGAATTCCAGAAAAAGGCGCGGTTCGTGCGCATCACCAACGCAGGACTGCGCGAGAGCCACGTCCATGACGTGACGATCACCCGAGAGGCACCCAATTATCCCACGCGCTAAACCATGACCCCCGCCGCACGCACCCAGGCGGCGATCGAACTGCTCGACCGGATCGTCGTCGCCGCGCGCGACCAGGGCGCCGCTGCGGACACGCTGATCGCGCGCTGGTTCGCCGAGCGCCGCTATGCCGGCTCCAAGGACCGGCGGGCGATCCGCGAGATGGTCTATGAAGCGATCCGCCTGCTCGGCGTGCGGCCGGAGAGCGGTCGCGCGGGCATATTAGCGCTCGCCAAGGTGCGGCCGGAAATGGCCGAATATTTCGATGGCTCGCCCTATGGCCCCGCCGCGATCGATCCTGCCGAGCCGGTCGCCGATGCGGGGCTGATGCCCAAATGGCTGGGTCTGCTGCTCAAGAAATCGGGCCTCGGCAATGCCGAGCAGGCGGCGTTGCTCCAACGTGCCCCACTCGATGTCCGCGTCAACAGCCTCAAGGCCGATCCGGCTGCGGTCGCCGCCGAGATACCGGGCGCGGTGCAGCTGCCGCATGTCGCCGATGGCCTGCGCATTCCCAGCGACTTGCCGGTCGAGAAGCTGCCCTCGTTCCGCGACGGCCAGATCGAAGTCCAGGACGCCGGCAGCCAGCTGGTCAGTCTAGCAACTGGGGCGAAACGCGGCGATCAGGTCATCGATCTCTGTGCAGGCGGCGGCGGCAAGACGCTGGCGCTCGCGGCGATGATGGGGAACCACGGCAGCATCCTCGCCTGCGATATCGACCGCGGACGCCTTCAGCGGCTGCCGCCGCGCGCCGAGCGCGCGGGGGTGACGATCGCCGAGACCCGCTTGCTAAATCCCGGCCAGGAGTTCGATCAGCTCGCCGATCGGTTCGCCCGGGCCGATATCGTCCTGATCGACGCGCCCTGCTCGGGCACCGGCACCTGGCGGCGCAATCCCGAGGCGCGCTGGCGGCTGTCGCCCGATCGGCTTGCCAAGCTGGGCGAGACCCAGCGCTATTTGATGAAGCTTGGCGCCGAACTGGTCCGGCCGGGCGGGGCGCTGGTCTATGTCGTCTGCTCGCTGCTGGACGACGAAGGCGCGAGCCAGGCCGAGGCTTTCCTGAAGGCCTATCCGGGGTGGAAAGCCGAGCCGCTGGCGCTTGGCGCCGGCAACGCGCGCGGTCCGGGGCTCCGGCTCTCGCCGCTGGCGGACTCGACCGACGGCTTTTTTGTCGCGAAGCTGGTGCGGCCATGGTAGCCGCGAAGGCGACTGTTTCGGAGAATTTCATGCGGATCACTGCGATCTCTGCCGCCGCGGCGCTGCTTCTGCTCTCGCTGTCGACGTCGCTCAGCGCACAGCGGCCCGACGCACAGATCGATCCGAAGTCGCTGGCGCTGCTCCAGGATGGCCGCACTGCCCGTGCGGCGGGCAATATCGAAGCCGCGCAGGACGCGCTGGAGAGTGCGCTGGCGGTCGATCCGCGCAACCGTGATGCGTTCATCGTCCTGGCCGAGATTTCGCGCCAGCGCGATCTGCCGGGCAAGGCGATCCGCCTGTACCGCGAGGCATTGGCGCTGCAGCCGAACGATCTGGCCGCATTGCGCGGGCAGGGCGAGGCGCTGGTCGCGCGCGGCGCGGTGGAAAAAGCCAAGGAGAATCTGGCCAAGATCAAGACGCTGTGCCCCGGCCAGTGCAACGACGCCAATATCCTGACGGCGGCGATCGCCAAGGGCCCGCCGGTGACAGCGACCGCGCAGGCGGCACCGACAACGCCGGCGCCTGCTACTCCCTAGGCGCTCAGCACCCGCGCGAGCGCGACGAATTCGTCCACCGATAGCGTCTCCGCGCGGCGGCTCGACTCGATACCCTGCGTCTCCATCGCCGCAAGCGCCCCGGGCACTCCCTTCAGGCTCTGGCGCAGCATCTTGCGCCGCTGGCCGAACGCCGCGCCGGTGATGCCCTCCAGCACCGACAGTCGGACGCCTGCGGGCGTTTCGGTGGGAACGATGTGGACCACCGCCGACATGACCTTGGGCGGCGGGGTGAAGGCCGAGCGGTGGACCGTCATCGCGATGCGCGGGGTCGAGCGCCACTGAGCGAGCACCGCGAGGCGGCCGTAGGATTCGGTATCAGGCGCCGCGACGATGCGTTCGGCGACTTCCTTCTGGAACATCAGCGTCAGGCTCTTCCACCAGGGACGCCATTCTGCAGAAAGCCAGCGGACCAGCAATGCGGTGCCGACATTGTAGGGCAGGTTGGCGACGATATGCGGTTTGCCATCGAACAATGCAGGGGCGTCGACCTCGAGTGCGTCGCCCTCGATCACGCGGAGCTTGTCCGGAAAATGGTCGGACAGCTCGGCGAGCGCCGGGATGCAGCGGCGGTCGCGCTCGACCGCTGCGACGCGGGCGCCGCCTTCCAGCAGCGCGCGGGTCAGCCCGCCGGGGCCGGGGCCGACTTCGAAGACCTCGGCTTCCGCCAGGTCGCCGGGAACCTTGGCGATGCGCGCCAGCAATTGGTGATCGAACAGGAAGTTCTGACCCAGCGCCTTGCTTGCGCTGAGACCGTGCCGGCGGATGACGTCGCGCAGGGGGGGGAGTTCGCTCACGCGCTGAGTTCGGCGCGGCGCTCTGCCTGGCTGGCGGCCATGCGGATCGCGGCGATCATCGCGCCCGGATTGGCCTCGTCGCGCCCGGCGATGCCGAAAGCGGTGCCGTGATCGGGAGAGGTGCGGACGATCGGCAGGCCCAACGTGGTGTTCACGCCATCGTCGAAATACAGCGTCTTGATCGGGATCAGCGCCTGATCGTGATAGAGGCAGAGCGCGACATCGAAGCCCGCGCGCGCGCGCGGGTGGAACATCGTATCCGCGGAAAAGGGGCCGACCGCGTCGATACCCTCGGCGCGAAGCTGCTCGATCGCGGGGACCAGGATATCGATCTCCTCGCGGCCGATCGCGCCGCCTTCCCCGGCATGCGGGTTGAGTCCGGCAAAGGCAAGGCGCGGGCGCTCGATGCCGAAGTTGCGATAGAGGCCGCGGGCAGTGACGCGCGCCTTGGCGAGGATCAGTTGCGTCGAGATCATGCCCGGCACGTCGGCCAAGGCGACATGGATGGTGACCGGCACGACCCGAAGGGTCGGTCCGGCAAGCATCATCACGCTATTGTCGCCGGACACGCCGCAACGTTCCGCGATGAATTCGGTCTGGCCAGGATGGGTGAAGCCGATCCGGTAAAGCTGGGCTTTCGATACCGGACCTGTCACCAGCGCACCCGAGGCGCCGGAGCGCGTGAGGCCGACTGCGAGCTCGAGCGACTGGAGCGCGCAGCGAGCGCTTTCCACGTCGGGGGAGCCGGGAGAGACGTCGCCGCAGTCACCGACGGATAGGACCGGGAGCGCGTCGGGAAAGGCGTCGAATGCGGCATGCGGATCGCTGATCCGCGCGATCGGACCGTCCCACAGCTTTTCGACGGCACGGGGATCGCCGACGGCGAAGAAGGGCGCGAGCGCGTGCTGTTCGCGCGCCTTCCACGCTTTGGCTGTGATTTCAGGGCCAATCCCGGCAGAATCGCCCATCGCGACGGCGAGCGGTCGGATCATCCTCCGCTCGGCCTGCACGTCAGCGGTATTCGATCAGCGCATCGCGGCGCAAATCGCGCAGCATGCGCTGGGCGCGCAGATTAACTCGCTCGTCCTCGAGCTTGGCCTGGACCTGTTCGACTGACGGGAGGTTCACGGCAGTGGGATCGTCGCGACCGCACAGGACTAGGACGCGAACGCCTTCGTCGACCGAGCCGAATGGCGCGCTGACCTGGCCGACCTGGAGCGGCAGGATCATATTCTGAAGCGCGGGCGGAAGGTCGCGTACGGCAATCCCGTCGCGATCGACCACCTCGGCGCCCTGCGCCTGGGCGACCTTGGCGACATCGCCGCAGCCCTTGATCGCCTGCGTCGCAGTCGCGAATTCGCCGGCGCGCGCAGTTGCCTGCGCCTGGGTCAGCCCCTTGGGAAAGCTGATCGAGACCTGGCGAAGGCTGAGCTTGGCGTCGCGCGCGTCGGCCATCAAGACCTTGCGCTTTTCGGCGAGGTACAGGATCGAGAAACCGGTGGGAAGCTGGATCGGTCCCGCCACCTGGCCGGCGGACATGCCCGCGGCCGCGGTGGCCAACTCCTCCGGCAGCATCGACGGGCGGATCCAGCCCAGATCGCCGCCGACCGCCTTTGTCGAGGCTTCGGAATAGGTCTTGGCGAGATAGTCGAACGGCGTGCCTTCGCGCATCTGCGTGATCATGCGCTGCATGTTCGCATAGACTTCCTGCGCGCGATCCGGCGTGGCGTTCTGGTAGATTTCGTAGACATGGAGCTCTTCGCTGCCCTTCGACTGCTCCATACGCTCGAGCATCGCCTTCACTTCAGCTTCGCCGACATTGATGTTGATGCGGCGGCGCAGAAGGCGGTTCCAGGCCAGATCGCTCTCAACCTGACGGCGCAGCGAGCGCTCGGACGCACCGACTTCCTTCAGCCAGGCGCGCATCTGCTCGGGCGACTTCTGGAAGTTGCGGGCGACCCGGTTGAAGCCGGAGTCGATCTCCTTGGGATCGACCGTAATCTCGTTCGCCTTGGCCTCCTGGATCTGAAGTGCCTCGTCGATCAACTGCCGCAGCACGGTCATGCGAAGCTGGTCGCGCTCCTCGGGCTTCAGGTTGAGGTTATTGACCCCGATGATCATGTTCACGCGCTGGTCGACATCGGTACCGGTGATGACGGCCGAATTGACGATCGCGGTCGGCTTGCGGATGTTGGGATCGGTCTTTCCGAAGAACTGGAAGTTCGCGGGCAAGTTGAGACCAGTATCGGGAACACGCTGATCGGGCACGGTCTGGGCAGTCGCAATCGACGCGATTCCAGCCAGCGCCACTGCGAGAAATGCCTTGCGCCCGATGCGGGGCGCCTTTGCAACACCATTGTTCACGTGAACCAATACCCTCATCCATCCCGGAGACCGGGGCGCTTAATCCGCAATTGTGCCTGAACCAAGGCTTAGCAGATCAGCCCCAATCCGCCCCGGGCAAAGGGTTAGCGTCCCAAATTCTTGAAGGCTAGGCTCAAAAGGAAGCTGTTGCCCCGCCGCGCATCGCCGGTGGTCTCATAGTCGCGGCGCCATGTCAGGCCGAGTCGGAGGCAATCATCCTCATAGGTAACGCCGAGCCGATGACGTACCGGCTCGAAGCCGTCGGCCTGCGAAAGGAGATCCTCGTCGCGATTGGTGAGATCGAGCAGGATCGCGCCGGACATCGACCAGAAGGGTGCGATCTGGACGCGGGCACCGGCCCGAGCCTCCTCGCGATCCTGGAGATCCTCCAGCGCGGGGCCGATATTGCGGTTGAGCCGCAGATAGCCGAGCTGGAAATAAGTGCTGCGCGATCCGACCGTCGCGTCGACCTCGTTGCGGCGCAAGGCAAGCCCGTCCTTGTCGAGGCGATAGCGATGCGTGAAGCTGATGAAGTCGCGAAACCGCACGACTGTCCTGCCGACGATGTCCGACACCCGATCGGTGAGCCCGGTGCCATCGGGAAACAGGGCATTGCGGGTCGACAGGCGATAGCTCTGGCCGACATTCGCATCCATGCTGAAGCCGGGCAGGAGCAGCGAATAATCGAGCCCGAGCGTGAAGCGGGTGGAATCCTCGAAACGGTCGTATCCGGGGAAGCGATTGAGCGCGAACAGGTTCGAATCTTCGAGATCGACTGCGCGGGCATCCTCGTTCGGGACATCGAAATTCTCGATCCGCGGGGAGGCGACAACCTGAAAGCGCGGAGTGATGCGCTGCGTGCCGCCAAACAACTCTCCGACCAGCGGCCATTTCATGTCGAGTGCCAACGCGGCGATCCCGCGGAACTGAAAGCCCTCGGTGCCCCGATAGAGCGGGACGGCCGTGAGCAAAGTGTCTTCGGCGTTATAGACGTCTGCGCGGCCGTACGCGGTCAGGGTGATTTCCTGGCCCCAGGCGGTTAGCCGGCGCATGTCCCAGCGCGCGCTCGCGAAGGCGCGCTGCGAATCCTGTCCCTCGGAACGTGCGATCGCCAGCGTATTGAGCTGGAATTCCACGCGACCGCCGATCAGCCCGTCGTCCATGCGCCGGCGATAGTCGATCTCCGGCAGCGCGATTGGCTGCAGCCCCTGGCGCTCGCCGACGCGCAGGGTCTGCACGGCCCAGGCGTTGATCGAGAAATAGCTGTCCTGATCGATTCGCTCGACGCGCACATTGTTGCGCAGGCGATCGTCGCGCGAGATGTCGTAGCGGCGCAGGAAGGTGCGATCGCTGGCGACGCGGATCGACGCGCTGGCGCTCCATTCGGGTGAGAGCTGGAAGCGCGCGGTGCCGTCCAGATAGCCGCGGAAGTCGTTGCTGGAGGTGGCCGGGGTGATCGGCACGGTCAGATCGTCGGCGCGCCGGCTGTAGGTGCCATAGGCCGTGACCCGATAGGCGCCGAGGCGATTGAGCTCGCGATATTCTGCCTGGAGCATAGGCAGCGCGCCGGTGAACACGCGCGGCGTGACCACCAGATCGCGATTGGGCGCCAGGCTGAACAGATAGGGCAAAGCGAGCTGGAAGCCGTTGGTGCGGCTGTAGCGGATGTCGGGGGTCAGGAAGCCGTCGTCGCTCGATCCACCGGCCGGATGCGAGAAAGCGGGGAGCGGGATCGAGGCAAAGCCGAACACCGAAATGCGCGCACCGGTGTAGCGGATACGGCGCTTCTCGGGATTATAGACCACGCGCTCGGCCGTGATCTTCCACGACGGCTCCTTGGGACAGCCGTCCGAATTGGTCACCGAACAGGCGGTGTAGGCCGCATTGTCGACCGTGATTATGCCGTTTTCGCGCACGCCGCGCTCGGCGGCGATGCGTCCGCCGGCATCGAGCACGACGAGCATATTCTCGACCATGCCGTCCTTGAGCGTGTCGGTCAGCTCGATGCGATCGCCATAAGCGGCGTCGCCCTCCGGATTGACGACGACGATATTGCCCTCGGCCACCACCTGGCCGGTCTTGCGGTTCCAGACGACCTTGTCGGCGCGGAGCCGGTCGCTGCGGCGATACAGCCGGACGTCGCCGTTCGCGGTGACGACGTCATTCTCATAATCATATTCGAGTGAATTGGCGTTGAACTGGACCTCGTCCGGGTTCGCCGCGACACCGTCGACCGAAGGGGGCGGGGGCGCGGTGCCGCGATCCTGAAGGTCTGCGCCCTCGCTTGCGGCCGGTGGGGCGGCTTGCGTCGCAGGCGCTTCACGCGGGTCAGCGGTCTCCTGCGCCCAAGCCTGCGCGGACAGGCACAGCCCGAGCGCAGCGGACAGCAGCAAGGCCTTGCGCGTCACGACACTTCCCACTTTTTTCTTCACTCCCGGGCACGCGGCAGCCCCCGCCCTATCCCAGCGATTGCGGCACCGCAACGGCGTGTACGTTGGCCCGAGCGCGAGGACCGGCTATCAACGTGCGATGCAGGTCGATTTTTACCATCTCACGCATGCGTCGCTGGATCGCGTGCTGCCGCAGATCGCCGAGAAAGTGCTGGCGAGCGGTGGACGGCTGCTGATCGTGGCGGAAGATGCCGGGCAACGCACGAAGCTCGATCAACTGCTGTGGAGCTACGCGCCCGAAAGCTTCCTGGCGCATGGACTGGCCGGCGGCGCTGACGATGCACAGCAGCCCGTGCTGATCGGCCAAGAGCCCGAGGCCGCCAACGCCGCGCGCAACATTGCGCTGGTGGACGGGGTTTGGCGCGATGCGGCGCTCGGCTTCGACCGCGCCTTCCACTTCTTCGACGAGGAGCGGATCAGCGAGGCGCGTGCGGCGTGGAAGGCGCTGACTGATCGGGCGGACGTCGAGCGCCGCTACTGGAAGCAGAACGACGCCGGCCGGTGGGAGCAGGCGGCTTAGGTTTCAGGACCCACCAGCAGTCCGGCATCCCAGCTTTCGCCGGGATACCGGGGTGGAGATAGCCAGCATATTCTCGAGTCCAGCGATCTGCTCGCACGAGCAAACCGCTCACGCTGCTACTTGCGCGCCTTGCGGGCGGCGTAGCGGGCGTCGCGGATTGCCTTGAGCTCCGCTGCGGTCGGCGGGGCCTTTGCCTTGCGTTCGGCGGCGGCGCGGGCCTTTTCTTCCTCGATCGCGGCGGCGGCGGCTTCGGCGGCGGCGATCTTGTCGGCCTTTTCCTGCTCGATCGCGGCGCGCTTGGCTTCGCGCTTGGCGGCCTCGGCGGCTTCCTTGGCTTCGCGCTTGGCGATCTTTTCGGCGACGACGGCGGGATCGAGCGCGGGCTTGGCGCGCAGCTTCTCTAGCGCCTTGGTCTTGGCGTCGGCAGAACTTTTCAGGCGGTCTTGGAAGGTCGAATTATAGCTCATGCGATCTCACTGTAGGGTGGTGGAAAGGGGGACGCCGAACAAGTCGTGCTCGTCTGCATCTTCGATATGTACACGGATGATGTCGCCCTGGGCTAGGTGCCCGGCATCGCGGAGATGGACTTCGCCGTCGATCTCGGGCGCATCGGCGGTCGATCGACCGCTGGCGCCCTCGCCAACGACCAAGTCGATGATCACGTCGAGCGTGCGGCCGATCTTGGCCTGGAGCTTGGCGGCGGAGATCGCCGCGGTCTTCTCCATCACGCGGGCATAGCGCTCTTCCTTGACCTCCTCGGGAACGGGATCCGGCAGGAAGTTGGCGACCGCACCCTGTACGGGCTCGAAGCGGAATGCCCCGACCCGATCGAGCTGGGCCTCGTCGAGCCAATCGAGCAGATATTGGAAATCCTTCTCGGTCTCGCCGGGGAAACCGACGACGAACGAGCTTCGGATCGCGATATCGGGGCAGATCGCGCGCCAGGTCTTGAGTCGCTCGAGCACCTTCGCCTCGTTGGCGGGACGGCGCATCGCGCGCAGCACCTTGGGGCTGGCATGCTGGAAGGGAATGTCGAGATAAGGGAGGACGAGTCCCTCCGCCATCAGCGGGATGACCTGATCGACATGGGGGTAGGGGTAGACATAATGGAGCCGGACCCAGGGCGCGATCTTGCCGAGCTCGCGGGCGAGGTCGGTCATGTGCGGGATGACGGGCTCGCCCTTCCACATGCGCGGTTCCTTGCGGATGTCGACGCCGTAGGCCGAGGTGTCCTGGCTGATGACGAGCAGCTCCTTCGTGCCGCCTTCGACCAGTTTCTCGGCCTCGCGCAGGATCGCGTCGGGGCGGCGGCTGACGAGGTCGCCGCGGATCGAGGGGATGATGCAGAAGGCGCAGCGATGGTTGCAGCCCTCCGAAATCTTCAGGTAGCTGTAGTGGCGCGGCGTCAGCTTGAGGCCGGCGTCGGGCACCAGATTGACGAAGGGCGAGGGCGGCATCGGCGAATGCTGGCGCACCGCATCGACGACCTGCTCATATTGGTGCGCGCCGGTGACAGCGAGAATGTTGGGGAAGCGCGCTCGGATCGTCGCGGCTTCCTGGCCCATGCAGCCGGTTACGATGACGCGGCCATTCTCGGCCATCGCCTCGCCGATCGCCTCGAGACTCTCTTCCTTGGCCGAGTCAAGGAAACCGCAGGTATTGACTAGCACGACGTCGGCGCCGGCATAGTCGGGCGACATCGCATAGCCGTCGCTGCGCAGCTTGGTGAGGATGCGTTCGCTGTCGACCAGATTCTTGGGACAGCCGAGCGACACCATCCCTACGCGGGGGGCCTCGGGGAGTTTGGTTGCCATGATTGGCGCCGCACATAAGGATTTTGGCGGAAATTGCTAGCTGGGTAGTGGCGCACGGAACAGGAACAATGCGCCCGCCGCGATCAGCGCGAAGCCGATCATGTGGTTCGCGGTGATCTTCTGCCCAAGATACAGCGTCGAGAAGATCGCGAAGATCAGCAGGGTGATGATCTCCTGCATCCCCTTCAGCTGGGCGGCCGAATAGACGCTGCTGCCCCAGCGATTGGCGGGGACGGCCAGGCAATATTCGAAGAAGGCGATGCCCCAGCTCGCGACGATCACCAGCAGCAGCGGCGCGCTCTTATGCTTGAGATGGCCGTACCAGGCGAAGGTCATGAAGATGTTCGACGCGACCAGCAGCAGGATCGGGGCGATGTGGGCGAAGGGAAGCGTAGGCATGCCGCGACCATCGCGCCGATCGCGTGGCGGTCAAGCCTTGGTGACGATCTCCACGATCTCGTCGCCTTCGCGTAGCGCCTGCGCCTCGGGATCGGCGAAGCCATAGGCGTTGCCGTCGCGATAGACGCGCAGGCCGACTCCGGTGGAAATCCCGGTCAGCGGCTTGCCGATTTCATTGGGCAGGGGGCAGCGCTCCTTGAGCTGGACGCGGCCGTGGATCGAAGCGAGGTCGGTCAGATAATCGGCCAGATGCGGCCCGGTGCACGAACTGGCGAGCAGCAGCCCGGCGAAACTCACCGGATTGACGACCGTGGTCGCCCCCGCGGCGCGGGCGGGAAGCTCGTTATCCTCGTTGCGGACGATGATGCTGATCGGCACCGAGGGAGCGAGGTGGTGCGCGGTGAGGGTGATCAGGATCGAAGTATCGTCGCGCCCTGCCGCGACGATCAGCGCCTGCGCCTGCCCGATGCGGACATCCTCGAGCACCGAATCGCGCGTGGCGTCGGCGCGCAATATGATGCAGCCGACGGCCTTGGCGCGCGCAAGGTTATCCTCGTCGGTGTCGACCACGACGATATTCTCCGGGCGCTCGCCCCGAGCGATGAGTTCATCGACCGCTTCGGACCCAGTCGTGCCATAGCCGGCGACCACGATGTGGCCGGAGAGATTTCGCTGGATCAGTGCCATGCGCCATTTGTCCCAGGTTCGCTTGAGGACGAAATTATATGCCGTGCCGATAAACAACAGAACGACGAAGATCCGGATCGGCGTAACCACCAACGCATCGAACATCCGTGCGCTGTCGCTGACCGGAACGATATCGCCATAGCCCGTGGTGGTGATCGAAATCGACGTGAAATAGATGATGTCGAGGAAGCTGATATTGCCGTCGCTATTGTCGCGCAGCCCGTCGCGTTCGATCCAGTGCACTCCGATCGCCAGCGCCAGCAGGGCCACCACCGCCAGCACCCGCCAGCCGATCGCCGCCCAGACGGGCAGGCTGGACTTGCGCTTGAGAGTGCCGGTCGGACGGATCGCCATCAGGAAGCGGGCAATCTCGCCAGCGGATCGACCGGGGTTCTGCCCTGGCGGATCTCGAAGTGGAGCGAGGGGCGGTCGGCAAAGCCCGAATTGCCCGACAGCGCGATCATCTGGCCTTTCTTCACCGATTGGCCGCGCTGGACGAGCAACTGGCTGGCATAGCCGTAGACGCTGGTGACGCTCGCGCCGTGCTTGAGGATGATCAGACCCCCCAGCGCCGGCACGTCGCTGCCGACATAAGCGACGACGCCGTCGGCCGCCGCGAGGACCGGCGTATCCAGCGCGACCGCGATCTTGATCCCGTCGTTGCGCTCGCCGCTCTTGCCGGGGCCGAAGCGGGCGATGATCGAACCCTTCACCGGCCAGGCGAAGGCGGTGCGCAGCCGCGTGCTGGGCTCGGCGACCGGGGTCGTTGCGGGGAGCACGCGCTTGACCGAGGCAGTCGGCCGGGCGGGCTGGGCGTTGCTCGCGAGCGCGGGCTCGCCACCGGTGAGAATATCGTCGATATCGATATGGAAGCGCGCGGCGCGCTCCTCGATGCTCTCGGGGCCGGTGCTGGGGATCAGCAGGCGCTGGTTGGTTCGCAGGATATAGGGCTCGGCGAGCGCATTGGCGGCGATGATACGCGACCAATCGACTGCATAAGCCCGGGCGATGCCGATCCCGGTCTCGCCTGCGCGGACGAGGTGGTAACGCCCGCCCGGGATCGTCAGCCGCTGCCCGGGATGAATGACGAAGGGGGCGGCGATATTATTGGCGCGGGCGATCGCTTCGGATCCGGCGCCGAGCTTGGCCGAAATCGACCGGAGCGAGTCGCCGGGCTCGACGACGTAGGTAGAGGCGGCGACCAGCTTCGCGTCGGGGGTAACGCGGCGTGCAACCCAGGCCGGGGGCGGGGCCGGCAAGGCCCGGACATCCTGCTCCGGGCGTCCGGAGGGGTCCCGCTGATCAGGTGCCTGCGGGGCTGGGCGATCATAGTCCGCCGACTGCTGGACGCCTCCGGGGATGCACCCCGAGACGAGTCCGATCGCCAGCACCAACATCCCCCTGCGCATCACGCTCCTGCTCCCCCGGCTCGCCATCTTCTCAGCGATAGATTTTCCGCAGCATATCGAGAGATTCGCGATGCGTCAGGTCCAGATGCAGCGGCGTTACCGTGACATAGCCCTGTTCGATCGCTTCGAGATCGGTGTCGCGCACTGCATCGTGCGGCAGCCGGGCCATTGCCAGCCAGTAATAAGGGAAGCCGCGCGGATCGACGCGCTTGTCGAGTCCGACCCGGCCATAGTCGCGCAGACCCTGCGAGACGGCCTTGATGCCCCGGACGGCGTCGGCGGCCACGGGCGGGAAATTGACGTTGAGCAAGGTGCGCGGCAGCCATTCCATGTCCATGAGCGGGCGCAACGTGCGCTCGCCCCAGGCCTCGGCGGTGTCGAACGGAACCTGGTCGCCTTGGCCGGACTGGGCGTAGCGCTGACTGAGCGCGATCGAGCGGATGCCCGCGAGCGCCCCTTCCATTGCTGCCGAGACGGTGCCGGAATAGCTGACATCCTCGGCCAGGTTGCCGCCGCGATTGACGCCCGACAGGACGAGATCGGGGGGCGAATGCTTCATCACCTCGGCCAGCGCGAACATCACGCAATCGGTGGGCGTGCCGCGCACCGCATAGCGTTTGTCGTCGTGGCGGCGGACGCGGAACGGCTCGGTGAGCGTCAGCGCGCGGCCCTTGCCCGATTGCTCTTCGGCGGGGGCGACGACGGTGATGTCGTCGGAGAATTTACGCGCGATGCGTTCCAGGACGGCGAGGCCGCGGGCGTGGTAGCCGTCGTCGTTGGTGAGGAGGATGCGCATTCTATCCTCCCCGGTACGGAGCGGCGGGTGCCCCCGGCAATCCAAGATCGCGCTGGGAGCGCGATCGACCCGACGCTGGGGACCGCCGCGAAGCGGTGGTGGAGGGGGCCGGCCGCGAGCAAAGTGGCTCGTGGAAAGCCCCCTCCGTCAGCGCTTCGCGCTGCCACCTCCCCATGCCGGGGAGGATCATCTCGGCTCCAGCCGGCTAAGCCCGCCAAGATAGGGTTGCAGCACTTGCGGGACGGCGACCGAGCCATCCTCCTGCTGGTAATTCTCGATCACCGCGACGAGCGTGCGGCCGACCGCAAGTCCCGAGCCGTTGAGGGTGTGGACGAAGCGCGTCGCTTTCTCGCCTTCGGGCCGGAAGCGGGTGTTCATCCGCCGCGCCTGGAAATCGGTGCAGGTCGAGACGCTTGAAATCTCGCGATAGCGCGCCTGGCCGGGCAGCCACACTTCGAGATCGTAGGTGCGGGCGGCGGAGAAGCCCATGTCGCCGGTGCACAATTTCATGCGGCGGAAGGCCAGGCCGAGCCTGGTCAGGATATCCTCGGCGCAGGCGGTCATTCGCTCGTGCTCGGCTTCGGAGTGTTCGGGGGTGGTGATCGAGACCATCTCGACCTTTTCGAACTGGTGCTGGCGGATATAGCCGCGCGTATCGCGCCCGGCCGAGCCCGCTTCGGAGCGGAAGCAGGGGGTCAATGCCGTAAATCGGAGCGGCAAGGCTTCCTCGGGCAGGATCTGCTCGCGCACCGCGTTGGTGAGGCTCACTTCGGAGGTGGGGATCAACCAGCGGCCATCGGTGGTGCGGAAACTGTCTTCGGCAAATTTGGGAAGCTGGCCGGTGCCGAACATCACTTCGTCGCGCACCATCAGCGGGACGACGGCTTCCTCGAAGCCATGCTCGCGGGTCAACGTATCGAGCATGAACTGGCCCAGCGCGCGGTGCAGCCGGGCGGCGTGGCCGCGCAGGAAGGTGAAGCGCGAGCCTGCGAGCAGCGCGCCGGTCTCGAAATCCAGGCCCAGTGCGGGCCCGAGCACGTCGTGCTCGCGCGGCGTGAATGCGAACGCGGGCACTGTGCCGCGTTCGTGGACCAGCTCGTTGTCGTCTTCGTCGGCGCCTTGCGGAACGTCGGCGAGCGGCAGGTTCGGAAGCGCAGCAAGCGCGTCGTTGAGCATGACGCCGACGGCCTTCTCTTCGACTTCAAGAGCGGGCAACCGCTCCTTGAGCGCTGCGACTTCGGCCATCAAGACCGTGGGATCGTCGCGCCGGGCCTTCGCCGCACCGATCGCCTTCGACGCCTCGTTGCGGCGCGCCTGGCCGGCCTGCAATTCGGTCAGCAGCGAGCGGCGGCGTTCGTCGAGGGCGAGCAGTTCGGAGGACTGCGGTTCGACCCCGCGGCGGGCAAGGCCCTGGTCGAACGCCTGGGGGTCTTCGCGGATGAAGCGGATGTCATGCATCGCGTCAGCCTATGGCGGCGGCCGGGGGGGCGCGCAACCCTGGGGCGCGGCGCTGCGTTAGGAGGAGGCAACTGCAACAAGGAGATCAAATATGCAGGTTCCGCACGATGCCGTCGTGATGGTCGTCGATGGGCGCAAGATGCTTTTCCTCCGCAACGCCGGCGATGCCGAATTCCCGAACCTGCAGGTGGAGGACAAGGAGGTTCAGGATAACCCCAAGGACTCGGACCAGAAGACCGATACGGCGGGCCAGGCATCCTCCACCACGATGGGCACGATGGGCGAGACCGACTTTCATCAGCAGGAGGAGGACCGCTTCGCCGCGGAAGCTGCCGAAATGCTGAAGAAACGCGCGCTGAACAATGATTTCGAATCGCTGATCATCGTCGCGGCGCCGCGCACGTTGGGCGAACTGCGCAAGCATTATCATGTGTCGGTAAGCCAGCGGCTGGCGGGCGAGATCAGCAAGGACCTGACCGGGCACACCGTGCCGCAGATCGAGGAAGCGCTGCAGAAGGCCTGATCTTCCGGCCGTCACTTCCCACGCGGAAGTGACGGCATCGGATCAGGCTGCGACGATATCCTGCTTTTTCTTGGCAAAGCGACGGCGCGCTACCAGGGCGGCGGCAGCGCCACCGAACAGCAGGATCATCGGCGGAGCAGGGACGGGGGCAGGGCCACCCGACGAACCACTCGAGCCATGATGGCCGCTGGACCCGTGACTCGATCCGCCGCAATCCTTGCCATATTTGCAGCCCCAGCCGCTCGAATTGCTCCAGCCGCTACTGGTCGAGCTCGAGGTCGAGGATGATCCCGAAGTGGAGCTCGACGTCGACGAAGAAGTCGAGATGCCGCTGGAGGTTGACGAAGAGGTCGATACGCCGCTCGACGTCGAGGTCGACGAACCGCCCGTGGAGGTCGACGTCGATGAGCCACCCGTGGAGGTCGATGTCGAGGAGCCCCCCGTCGAGGTCGACGAGCCGCCGGTCGACGTGCTGGTCGATCCGCCGCTGCTGTTCGAGCTCGAAATCTCGATATTGATGCCGCTAGATCCCGAGCTGCTGCCCGAGCTCGAACCGGAACTGCCAAAGAAGCCGCCTGCGAAGAAGCCCCCGCCGAAGCCGCCGCCAAAGCCACCCGAGCCGCCGATCACCGCGAGCGAGCCGCCCGATCCGCTGGAGCCCATGTCCTGGACCGGCGGCAACGGGACCGGAGCCCCCTGCGCGGTGACAACCACAACCTGCGGCTGCGCCTGGGTCGTGGTCGTGACGGTGCGACGTGCCACGCGCGGCTGTGCGCGGCGCACCGTGGTCCGGCGGACCACGCGCTTCTTCGCGACCGTATATTGTTTCACGACGCGGGGCTTCTGCGCCACGCGTTCCGTTACATAGACTCCACTGCCGCCCACGACGGCGCCGCCGCAAACACAAGCGCAGAGTTTTGCCAAGGCCATGCGAACCGACATGATGTCCACTCTTCCCTTTGCTGGCGCTCGCTCCCCACGGGGATCGTCAGCAGCTTCCGCGCCCTCAATGACGCGAAAGTGCAGAACAAATTGTTAAGCGCAAGCGATCGCGCTCTCGTTTACCTTGATCTTGCCAACTTTTTCTCGTCCGCCGCACTGAGCTTATGGTTAATGTGCTGCAACGACACAGTTGGCGTTAACGACTATGACCGACTTCCTAATCAACGTGGTTAATTCGAACAGATGTGGCCGGACGTTCAGAATCGGCTAATCCCCCCTAGTCGAAGGGGAATTAACGCCGATCATGATCCAAATCATGCGCTTGTTAATGGGCCCGCGCGAAAGTATAGGGCCAGCGGGCAAAAGGGCGGTCTTCTAGCGGCTTGGCCACTGTCGACCGGGAGTGGAGAGTGGGGATGGCTACAGTTTTGGAACGTTTCGACGAACCTGGTAAACACCTGCCGCCGGCTGCGAACGATGGCGACAACGGCTATCGCCCGCATGGCGACGAGGCTTTCATGAACCCGCGTCAGCTGGAATATTTTCGCCAGAAGCTGGTCGCCTGGAAAGACGCAATCTATCGCGAGGCGGCGGGCACGCTCAATCAGCTCCAGGCCGATTCGCTGCGCGAGGCAGATCTCACCGACCGCGCTTCGAGCGAGACCGATTGGTCGATCGAGCTGCGCACGCGCGATCGCCAGCGCAAGCTGATCGCCAAGATCGACGCCGCGATGCGCCGGATCGAGGAGGGCGAATATGGCTATTGCGAAGTGACCGGCGAACCGATCTCGCTCGCGCGGCTGGAAGCGCGACCGATCGCGACGATGACGGTCGAGGCGCAAGAACGCCACGAGCGCAACGAAAAGGTTTCGCGCGAGGAATAATCGCGCGGCATTTACGCTTTCGATAGGGATTGCTGTTCTAAGTCGCGCGACGTCAATTTGCGTTCGGATAGCATCGATGGAACAGTTCTCCCCCGACCCCTTGAGCGCGTTGTCGGCCGACGATTTCACCGGCCAGCGTAGCGGATCCCGCGACAGCCTGATGCTGACGGCGCAGTTTCGCGTCGACGACGGGGAGATCGAGCAGGTGCGCGTGCGCAACCTCTCGTCGGGCGGTTTGATGGCGGATTACACCGCGCCGATCACGCCGAAGACACCGGTGCAGATCGAGGTGCGTGGGATCGGCTGGCTGCGCGGCCGAGTTGCCTGGACCGCGGAGGGTCGCATCGGCGTCGCGTTCGACAATGACATCGATCCGATGCTCGCCCGCAAGCCGGTCGGCAAGGGCGGCCATACGCCGCATTATGCGAAGGCGATCGTTCCCCGGCGCTGACGGGTGCCGAGGCGGCGGGCGGTTCGCAAGTCCGCCTCTTGCCGCCGGGGTGCGGCACGCGTGCGACACCCCGCGACGAAAGCGGAAAGGGGGCCGTTAGCGGCTCATCTCTTCCTTGACGCGCAGTTTCCGCTTCTTCAACTCCGCGAGCAGGATCTGGTCCGGCAGCGGTCGCTGCGCCTCGCTGGCGATGCGTTGGTCCAGAGTGGAATGCTTGGCGTTGAGAGCCGTGAAATGCGCATTCTGCATGGGAAGCGTTCCTCCTGATGTGGTCGCTGGACGATCGAATAGATCAGCTTTCCGGACGCTTGTCGCCCCCCTCCTAGCCCACAAGCGACAGCCCGTCGAAAAGTCGCGGTGATCCGTTGCGGAGCAGGAAAGCTTCGTGCAGGGAGGGGAGGTATCGGGGGGTGGGAATGGACGAACGCGAGATCCTGAAACGGCTCGAAGCGTTGCGCTCCGAGCATCGCGACCTGGACGCCAGCATCGACGCCTTGCTCTTCGCAGCGTCGGTGGATCAGCTCCAGATCGCACGGCTGAAAAAGCGCAAGCTCAAGCTGCGCGACGAGATTGCCGAGCTTGGCGATCAGCTGATTCCGGACATAATCGCCTGAGACTCCCGCGGCGGGATCGACCGGGTGAAATTAAGCATTTTGTTACCGTGAATCCTGTGGCAGCCATAGTCGGATGAGGCACACGGGGGCATCGCGGATCCATCGAAAGC